>NZ_JCBDGO010000022.1:0-43333 GCF_059834045.1 Vibrio sp. R12-SG2-ISO1
CCTCCTACTGAATTACGCGCTCGCAGCGAATAAAACACTGCTAAACAAAAGTCGGTGACTTTGCACCAAATTGTTAACTTTTGCCAATTTAAAAAATTTAGAATGCAAATGATATTAATTCTTATTAAGATAAAGCATGGGTAATTGAGGACAATATGCAATCTATCACTCACTTTCAGCGCTCGACATTGACGTTGGCGCTCATTTCAGCCTTTTCTTCGCCCCTTTACGCTGCCGAAGGCGGAGACGCTTCAACGATGGACACCATCACCGTTCTGGGCGAAGCGTATCGTAACACGGCCACTAAAACTGCGTTAGAACCAGAGGAAACCCCGCAAGGGATCACCACGATTGAATCAGAGCAGTTGGAGCAACGCGGTGTCAAATCCTTGAATCAGGCGCTCCGATACGCGCCTGGCGTCGTGACAGAGAAAAAAGGGGCGTCGGTCACTATGTACGACACCTTCTCGATTCGTGGTTTTGCCAACAGTGAGAGCTATTATGATGGGCTTAAGCTTCCCTATCTAACAGGATGGAACTTGCAACCACAAATCGATCCTATTGCACTGCAACAGGTGGAAATTTTCAAAGGCCCTACCTCTGTGTTGTACGGTTCCATGCCGCCGGGCGGGATGGTGAATATGATTGCTAAATCGCCGCAGCAGCAGAGCCAAACGCGTTTGAGTGTCGCGACAGGAACCAGAAACCTGATGGAAACCTCGCTCGATACGACGGGGCAAATCGGTGAGAGTGATGTCTCTTATCGCTTGGTGGCCCTTGCTCGTAAACGAGACAGTCAAGTCGATAATGCAGAGGAAGAGCGCTACGTGATTGCACCGTCGATTGATTGGCAAGCTAGCGAGCGGACGTTAATTAACCTCAACATGTACTACCAAAAAGATCCGAATATGGGGATCAACTCAGCGCTACCCGCGTCGGGAATGATTGACAGCAACGCCAACGGTTCAACGTCACCGTCCACCTCGGCAGGCGATGTCAATTGGAGTCAGTTTGAGCGTGAAGTGTTTATGCTCGGTTATAAAGTCAATCACGACATTAACCATCAATGGACCTTCCTACAAAACGCACGCTACGCCGATGCCTCCCTATATCAGGAAAATACCTACCACAGAGCAACGAGTTTCGATGCGTCCACTGGCGCTATGAGCCGAAACATTTACGATACGGACGAATCATCGCAGTCATTTGTGATTGACAACCAATTGTCTGGCTTAGTGACGGTCGGGCAGGCGCAGCACAACCTGCTGTTTGGCATCGACTACCTCAAACTCAAAGGGGACTCCGTCTATCGTGAATACGCTGCAAACGCCGAGTTCTATGGATTCAGTGTTTTTCGCCCCAACAATGCGCTGTTAGACAGAAACGCGTTGACAGAGGTGTATGACGAAACCCACAAGATTGAGACTGAACAACTGGGCTTCTACCTTCAAGACCAAGTTCGATTGGGCGATTGGGTACTGCTGGCGGGTGGACGCTATGACCGCTTCGAATCGAGTGACCGCAAAACCAGCACCATAGTGACCGACACCGTCGATACGGCTGACCACCACCAATTATCTTATCGCGTTGGGGCGTTGTATGAGTTTGACAATGGCCTTTCCCCGTTTGCGAGTTTTGCGACCAGTTTTGAGCCAGCCTCAGGCACAGACATCGACGGTAATGCGCTTGAACCTCAGCTCGGTGAGCAAGTTGAGGTCGGGGTTAAGTACCAATCACACGATGGCGCGCAGAGCATGACGGCGTCTTACTTCCACATCACTAAGCAAGATGCGGTCTCTTATGACCCTAATGACCCTAGCTACCGCGCGAAGATTCAGCTAGGTGAAGTGCGTTCTCAGGGCCTTGAGCTAGAAGGCCGCTGGTTGGTCACAAGCGCTTGGGATCTTAATGCGAGCTACACCTACATGGATATGGAAGTGACAGAGGATGTCGACAGTGCCTTAGTGGGAACGACGCCGATTTACGTGCCAGAGCACACGGCCAATCTATGGACAAATTACTATTTGTACGATGGCCCGTTGGCCGGCGCGCGTGTTGGAGGTGGTGTTCGTTATGTCGGTGCCATGCAAAGAGATGCGTATAACACCGGCGAAAAAGTACCCGCTTATACCTTGGTGGATCTCTCTTTGGGGTATGATCTTGGCGCAATGAGTGAGTCACTTAACGGCGCCGTGGCCAATCTTGTTGTGAACAACCTCTTTGATGAAGAGAGCTACACTTGTTATGACGACGCGAACTGCTGGTACGGTGAAGAGCGCTCCATTGAACTCAATGTGAATTACGAGTTCTAACCGAGTTATTCCACGTTCTGGCTAACGGTGGGTTAAATCCAACAGTATCAAGCAGCCCAATTGGGCTGCTTTTGAACCAAGAAATGAATGCAAAATTGAATGCCTTAGGCAGCAGTGCGCTGGATATTGAATCGCTCGATCCCTTTTTTCATGCGCTTTTTGAGAATTGCAAACACGTCACGCCCTTGTTAGATGGCAAGGTGAGTGTACCTGAGTGCGAGCAACTGTTACCCCAACAAACAGAACAGAATCGACGTTTGCTCGGTGCGCTATATCAAAGGCTGAGTGAGCAACACACAAGCGCTGGAAATGGCTACTGGATAACCCGAACCTGGGATTTGGTGTGCTGGCAGCCAATGTTTGTGGCATTTGTTGCCGTCTACGCGTGTCGAGGGGTACCTCAATTTGACTCGATGGCACAAACCGTTGATGGTCATTGGGTCGCGGGATTTTCATTTGAGACCCAAGCGCATCAACATGACGAATTACCTAAATTGATTGCGCTTGCGGGGCGCACCTTGTCGGCGTTGTTTGAGGTTTACCGCCAAGACATTGAGTCATTTACCCGAATTAGACCGGGGTTTACCCAATCGCTGATGAGTGATGCACTGCTCAACTGTCTGGTTAAATTGTCACGTTTTGAGCCGACTTTAACCTTAGAAGAAGCCAAAACACACGCTGAGTTATGGTTGTCGGCGTTTCAATTACGCCCTAGAGCGGCACAGCAACTCTATTTGGATGACGATGGGGCACTGAACATGCATCGCATCAGTTGCTGCCAGGTCTACAAATGCGAAAGCGGCAGCTATTGCGATAACTGCCCCAAGCGCGCGCGATCCCGCTAAGCGAGTTCGCTAAGGTACGCTTTGACCTTTTGAATGTGCCCCTTTCTGTCAAACTCGCTATGTTGCGAGGCAGGAAGGTAGTGGTTTGCGTAGTACTGGTCCACTTCGTGTTCCAAAAACAGCAGGTAGAGTTTCGGGTCAATATGCCCGCTGGTCGCCATGGATGTCATTATTTTGATCGACTCATCGAGTGTTTTGCCTTTTTTGTAAGGTCTATCTGAGGAGGTGAGCGCTTCGAATACGTCCGCAATGGCCATTACGCGAGCCGGAATCGACAACTCCTCACCTTTAAGCCCCAATGGATAACCTTTGCCATCCATTCTCTCGTGGTGTCCCCCGGCAATCTCTGGCACCTGTTTCAAATGATCGGGATAGGGGAGACGATTGAGCATGTTGATGGTTTGAATCACGTGATCGTTGATCAAAAAGCGCTCATCGTCATTCAAGGTGCCGCGCTTGATAGACAAGTTATACAGCTCACCCTGATTAAACTTCAGATCCCCAGGCTCAAGAACAAAGTTTTCTGACCAATGCTGCTTTGGATCGACGCCTTCACCCCAACTCACTTTGTGTACTTGCTTGTCTGCGAGCAGTTTTTCTTTGGCGGGCAGTGGCGTTCTAGGGCCCGCGCGATCTTTCTCAATCCACGAGATACCCAATTGATCATCGAGCGTGCGAGTCCACTCCTTATCGGCGATGCGCTCAAGTCTCGCTACCGCGTCGTCGGTCATAAACTCACTGCCTAAATTGCACTGTGCGACAAACTCAAAGTCATCATCAAGCTCGCGATGGGTCCGCTCTAGCTGCGCTTGCGCCTCGGCAATCTCAACGCCGTTCGCAATGCTCTGCCAATATTCGGTGTTGGCGTCGGATTTGAGCAGTTCAAAGCGCATGCGAATCTCGTGGATGCGGTCGTAAATGGTTTCAAGTTTTGTGGCTTTGTCGACCACGTATTCTGGGGTGGTGACTTTCCCACAATCGTGCAGCCAAGCCGCAAGATGAAGCGCCTCCCATTGGTCGTCTTCCATCTTAAATTCGGGGAAATAGCGGCCGTCATTGTGGGCCACCTGTGTCAGGACATTCGCCAGTTCAGGAATGCGTTGGCAGTGACTGCCCGTGTAAGGGGATTTGGTATCAATCGCAGAGGCAATCAAAGAGATAAAGCCATTGAGCATCTCTTTTTGCTGCTCAATTTGGGTGATGTTCTCTTTGGCAATTTCAGCAAAACTGAGCAGTTCTTTTAAGAAGGCGTGTTTGTCGCTCTGCTCGGCGGTAATGCGTCGTTCATAACCGAGCAGTAACAGCCCGACCAGCTTTTTATTTTTGTTGTGAATGGGGAATAGATAAACGTCCGAAGTGTAGAGACGATTGGCGATGCCCTGCAGCGCTGCTTGGTGGCGCTGCAAGTGGACGATCTGGCCTTGCTCTAACTTGGCTTTTAGCCCGTCAATCGCATGAATAAAGGCGTTGATCTCTAATTTAAACGGGATGATGGATGTGCTGGTTGCCAGTTCGAAATCGTCTTCACTGTTACTTTTACTGGTAAAGAGCACAACGCTTTCGGCTTTAGTCAGCTGATAGCTCTGTTTACACAGGGTTTTTGACAGCAGCGCGAAATCTCGGTTACTGGCCGTGTCACGCAGCAAGGTCAACATGTCATGTAACGTGTGCTCCATCAATTGGATAGACGCCGTTAAGTTCGAGACCTCTTTGATGATGCTGGAGGGATAGCGCGTTTTTTTAAACTCAAAACGGGTGATATTACTGGTTAGGGTAATGAGCGTTTTGAGTGGTGTCGAAATTTTTTGCGAGACAAACCAGATGATACACAGGCTCATGACCAGCATCATGATCGCCACCTGAATTTGCTTGTCTCGCATCGAAATCAATGAACCTAGCAGGTCATCGTGCGGGGTCGCTTCCGCTAATCGAAGTTTGATGTCTTTATTAAGCATCACAGGGACAAGTGTTATCGACCATTCAAGGCCCTCACTCTCTACTGTTTTATACACCACGCCATCGGAGAAGCGGTTGAATATTGGGTCAAACACGGTTTCTCGGATAGTGTCGTGAACCTCCTCGTACCGGCTGGATTGTTCTGGGAATACGGTACCGAGATTGTGATGAGCAAGCACGTTGAACTTTCGATCAAATAGTATGAGTTTAGTATGTTCAGAGAGCGCCATTGAATGCAACTTTCGCGACAGTGAATCTAGGGTAAAGTCGGCACCGATGACAAACTGGCCATTAGCGGATCGCCTTGAAAGCGTCACACCGGTGGTTTTGAGTTCATAGAAAAAGTACGGCTCAGTCAGCTGAATCGCGCCATCTTGGCGGGTGTTTTTAAACCAAGGACGAACGCGTGGATCAAATTGGTTATCCTGTTTAAGACGCTCAGTCAGTATCTTGAGGGATGAATCAAGGAAGTAGAGGTTGTTTTTTCCATCGACACCCATCTCATGAACCATCACTTTCGCATGGCTTGGTGCGCCAAAGCGCTCTGCGTCTGCTGCGTCCTTAAAAAGGCGGATGACGTTCATATCACCCTCTTGACTGGCATAGTACATCCCCACCATCTCAGGGTTTTTCTCGAACGTCGTCACCAGAGAGGCAATCAAGCCGCGATTTTGGTGCAACGCCATACCTCGATTGAGGCTATCGCCATTGGCAATAAAATCTAACGAAGTAAAAATCGGTGCAGTGGCACTTTCAAATGTGATTTCGAGCTTTGCGCTGTTTTCGTTGGACAGCTCTTCGGCGCTCTTGTTGAGCAGCCCTTGTGAATGTTGGTAACTGGTGAACACCAGGATGACCGCAGCGATTGACGTCAGTGCCAAAAAGAGACTGGTGATGTGAATGGTCAGAGAATATCGGCGTTTCTTCATTCAATTTATCCGCTTAAATACAATACCTTATATAGCTCTAGCGTAGACCTATATTGGAGTTCCTGCTTCAAAACTGCGTTTTGTAGGTAATGATTCGTCGTGCCAGATCTCATTTTGTAGTGAAGTACGCCGTGCCCTATCAGAGAGACGCTTTGATGTAGGCTTTCACCTTCTGAATATGCGCCTCACGATCAAACTCACTGATTTGCGAAGGGTGTAAGTAGGCACTGGCGTATTCTTGATCGATTTTATGCTCTAAAAACAGCAGATAGAGCTTAGGATCGATATGACCGCTGGTGGCCATCGAGGTCATGATATTAATCGACTCGTCCAGCGTCTTGCCTTTTTTGTAAGGTCGGTCTGATGAGGTCAACGCCTCGAAGACATCGGCAATCGCCATCACCCGAGCAGGCACGGAGAGCTGCTCGCCGGTCAAGCCAAGTGGATAGCCTTTACCGTCCATTCGCTCATGGTGTCCACCGGCAATTTCAGGCACTTGTTGCAAGTGCTCTGGATAGGGCAGTCGGTTAAGCATAGTGATGGTTTGGATGATGTGATCGTTGATGATGAAGCGCTCTTCATCGTTGAGCGTGCCTCGGCGAATGGATAAGTTGAATAGCTCGCCACGATTGTATTTGAGCTCGCCGGGATCAAGAATGAACGCTTGTGCCCACTGATCTTTCGGGTTGACGTCAATACCCCAGCCCACCTTATGTACGGGCTTATCGGCGAGCAGTTTCTCTTTGATGGGCAGTGGCGTAGGATCTCCCGCGCGTTCGCGTTCTATCCAGGAGGTACCGGCTTGATCATCTAAGGTACGTACCCATTCGATTTGCGCGATCTGCTCCAAGCGTTCAATGGCTTCGTCGGTCATGGATTCTCCACCTAAGTTGCACTCTGCGACGAAGTAGAAATCGTCTTCCAACTGCTGGTGGCGCTGAGCCAATATTTGTCCTGCCTTTTCTTTCTCCTCGCCATCGAGAATCGATTGCAAGCAGTCAACTTCAGCCTGCACTTTCAATAGCTCAAAACGCATTCTGACTTCATGGATTCGGTCATAGATGGTTTCGAGCTTGGTGGCTTTATCGACCACATATTCTGGCGTGGTCACTTTGCCACAATCATGCAACCAAGCGGCGAGATTAAGCGCTTCCCATTGATCTTTGCCCATTGAAAAATCGGCAAAATAGCGTTTGTCTTTGTCTGCCACTTTGGTCAACAAGTTTGCCAGTGTCGGGATGCGCTGACAGTGTCCGCCTGTATAAGGCGACTTTGTATCGATAGCCGATGCAATCAGGGCGACAAACGCATTGAGCATCTCTTTTTGTTGCTCCATCTGCGTGATGTTTTCTTTGGCAATTTCGGCAAAGCTTAACAGCTCTTTTAAAAACGCATGTTTATCACTCTGTTCAGGGGTGATGGGGCGTTCGTACCCCAACAACAAAATGCCGACCAATTTCTTGTTTTTGTTGTGCATTGGGAAGAAATAGATATCGGTGTTAAACAGTGATTCGCTGTATTTTGCGATGGCGTTATCCCCACGGGTGAGATGGATAATTTCGCCTTTCTCTAAGTCTTTCTGCATCCAGGGGGTGTTAGAAAGGAACTCGTTGATATCGACTTTGAACGGGATAATCGCGTGATTGGCGGCAATCGAGAAGGAAGCGTCCTTGTTGTCCAGTGTGTAGAGCACGATGGTCTCCGCTTTGGTGACCATATAGCTTTGGTGAGTAATGGTCTTTGCCAGCAAGGAAAAATCTCGGTTACTGGCCGTTTCACGCAGTAGACGAAGCAAGTCATGCAGAGTGTGTTCCATCAGCTCAATGGATTTGGTGAGATTGGATACCTCTTTGATCACACTCTTTGGGTAGCGGGTCTTTTTAAAGTCGAAGCGTGCGATGTTGCTGGTCAGAGTGACCAGCGTCAATAATGGATTGGTAATGCGTTTAGACACGAGCCAGATGACCACAAAACTGACAATCAGCATAAAGATCGCCACTTGTACTTGTCTGTCTCGCATCGAAAGCAGCGAAGCAAGAATATCATGTTGTGGGATGGCTTCGGCAAGCAGCAGTCGCGTCTGGTTGTTTAACTCGACGGGAGTTAAGGTCACGGACCAATCAATACCGTCGCTTTCGAGCGCCTCATAGATGATTTGCGATGACACACGGCCCAGAACTGGCGCAAACACACTCTGTTCCAGTACGCCGTTGATATCAGATTGAGTGACGGAGTCACTTAACTCAGGCAATGTCACTTCTAACTGATGGTGCGCTAGGACATTGAATTGGCTATCGAGTAACAGCAAGCGTGTTTGTTCAGAATACCCCATGGTACTGACTTGTTGAGAGAGGGAGTCTAGAGTGAAATCCGCGCCGACAACAAATTGGCCGTCGGGCGATCTTCGTGACAACGTCACGCCGCTGGTTTTAAGAAAGTAAAAAAAATATGGCTCCGTTAAGCGAATGTCACCATCTGAGCTTGCGTTGACAAACCAGGGCCTCACTCGAGGATCAAAATCGTTGTCATTGTTTTCAATCGATTGGAGCAGCACATGGCGACCGTTTAAGAAATGGACATCGTTTTTACCGCTAACGGCCATCGAGTTAATCATCAATGTTGCTTTATCAGGGGCATCAAAACGCTCACGGTCCGCGATGGTGCGAAGTGGGCGAAGGACATTGAGATCTCCCTGTTCGCTGGCGTAATACAAGGCGACCAATTCTGGGTTGCGCTGAAAGATGATCGCGAGGGAAGCGATGAATCGGGTTTGGTCAATCGGTGCGTCGGCCGACTCAATTACGTCACTCATCGACATGAAATCTAATGTGGTCAGGATAGGCCCTGCGCGATTTTGGAAGGTGGTTTCCAATTTGGCGCCATTTTCACTGCTGAGCTCCTTGGCGCTCTCGGTTAACAAGTCTTGAGAGTGCTTGTAGCTGATACCGATAAGTACCGCGCCCACGAGCGTGGTCAACACCAAAAACAGACTCGTAATGTGGATGGACAGTGAATAGCGGCGTCGACTCATGAAGTTCCCTCTATAAGAATTCTCTTAAGTATTAGCCAATCTGCGAAACATGCAAAAAAACGTCGTGAGTTTACTCATTTATAACTCGCAACACTTTTCCTATTTCACCCCTTAATCCATCGCTTACAATGGCGTTTTGAATCCAATAAGTAGAATAAAATGAGAAAGTTAATAGCAGCGATGAGTTTGCTGGTCGCGTGCCAAGTTTGGGCCTCGGGCGGCGACCTTAAGGCCGTGATGAAGCAGATGAAAGTGGAGTTTCGTCACGCGGCGCAAGCCAGTGATGTAGTCGAGATGCAAACTGCGGTTGGGGCGCTCACTTCGCTGGTGGAGCAAGCCAAGCAAGGCGAGTACCCACCCGAGAAAGTGGAGGTGTACCAAGAAGGTTTTCAAGCGCTATCTCAAGCGCTTGGAGAGGTACAGCAGTCATTGGAAGGTGGCGATCTTGCCCGCGCTAAGACGCAGTTGAAACGCGTTGACGAGCTTCGCATCGAATATCACGATAAACGCAATCCAAGCATCTGGAGTAAGTTGTTTGGCTAACGCGCTAATTTCTCTTTCAGTGCGTCGCTGACATAATCGATGAATGCCCGCAATCTCGCGGGCATATACTTGGTTTGCGGGTATTGCATCGCCACCGCGCCATGGTAGTTACTCTTTATCGTCCACTCGGGCAGCACCGCGATGACCTCACCACATTCAATCGCATCCGCGATGACGAAATCGTGAAAAATCCCGATTCCAATCCCTTGTTTGACTCCATTTAAACGCATCTGCGAATGATTGACGGCGTAGCGTCCGCTCACGGCAACGGAGTGGTATTCGTCCTCTTTGAAGAAATCCCAAACGTGGTCTTTGTCGGTTTCAGCCAAATAGAGACAGCTGTGGTTCGCGAGCTCAGTTGGGTGCGTCGGCACGCCATGTGCGCTGAGATAGTCCGGGCTCGCGCACAATTGCAGGTGTGTTTTCCCCATCTCTTTGAGGACTAAGTTCTCATCCGGTTTATCGGTCAGTTTGAAAGCGATGTCAATGCGATCGCGCAATAGGTCTATTTCGCCATCGGCGGCGCGCAGTTTGAGCTGAATTTCGGGGTAGGCTTTTAAAAAGGGCGCCACAAAGGGTTGTAAGACCGAGTTAAGAAACGCCTCTGGTGCCGCGACCACAAGTGGCCCTGTGGGTTCTCTGTGATCAGAGCTCGACAAGTCCACCGCCTGGCGAGCGGCATTGACCATCACAATCGCTTGGTCATAAACCTGTTGCCCTGTAGGTGTGATGATCAATGAGCGTGTGGTTCTCTCAAACAGCTTGGTCGAGAGTGATTTCTCTAGTCTAGTCACCAATTTACTGAGCGCAGAAGGGGTGACGCCAAGTTGCTTGGCGGCTGCGGTGAAGCTGCCCTCCTCGACAACAAGAATAAACGAGGCTAAATCGGGCAGTAGTGTCAGTAGTCGGGTATCAAACAAGATCAAGAACTCGGTGTAGCAGTGATGACAGCTAGTGTATCAGAGCGTGATTGGGCGCTAAACCAACAGAGTTCACAAAACCGCCTTATCTGTGCCCCAGAGGCAAAAATGTTTTTCCGTGCCTATGGATAATGGAAGTGAAGATGATGGATTACACTTAGCCTAACCATAACGCGAAAGGAAACAGCAATGTCTTCTGCATTCTATCAACAAATTCAAGATCAAATCGAAGAAGTAAAGGCGGAAGGCCTTTACAAAGCGGAGCGAATCATTACGTCTCAGCAGCAAGCCGCCGTTAAAATCTCAACGGGCGAAGAAGTGATTAACTTCTGTGCAAACAACTACTTAGGACTCGCTAACCACCCAGATCTCATCGAGGCGGGTAAAGCGGGTATGGATGAGCACGGCTTTGGTATGGCATCGGTACGCTTCATCTGTGGCACGCAAGACATCCACAAACAACTGGAGCAAAAACTGTCTCAGTTTTTAGGAAAAGAAGACACCATTCTGTACACCTCATGTTTTGATGCGAATGCGGGCCTGTTTGAAACCATTCTGGGTAAAGAAGATGCGATCATCTCTGACGCGCTGAACCATGCCTCGATCATTGATGGTGTTCGTTTGTGTAAAGCGATGCGTTTCCGTTACTCCAACAACAACATGCAAGAGCTTGAAGAGCAGCTGATTGCCGCAAAAGAAGCGGGCGCTCGCCACATCTTGATCGTGACCGACGGTGTGTTCTCGATGGATGGCGTGGTCGCCAACCTTCCGGCTATCTGTGATCTGGCGGATAAATACGGCGCATTGACGATGGTCGACGACTCTCACGCCGTTGGCTTTATGGGCAAAACCGGCGCCGGTACTCATGAGTATCACAACGTTGTGGATCGCATTGATATCATCACAGGCACACTGGGCAAAGCGATGGGCGGCGCGTCAGGCGGTTACACCTCTGGTAAGAAAGAAGTGATTGAATGGCTGCGTCAGCGCTCACGCCCATACTTGTTCTCAAACTCTGTCGCGCCAGCGATTGTCAGTGCGTCACTTCGTGTGCTTGACCTGTTGAAAGAGAGCGGTGATCTGCGCGAGCGTTTGTGGGACAACGCCGCACATTTCCGTGCGCGTATGGAAGCGGCTGGCTTTACGATGGGCGGCGCGGATCATGCGATCATCCCAATCATGTTAGGCGATGCCAAAGTAGCGGCAGAGTTCGCTGAACGCGCCTTGGCGAAGGGCATTTACGTCATTGGTTTCTCGTTCCCAGTGGTACCTAAAGGTCAAGCTCGCATCCGTACGCAAATGTCTGCGGCGCATTCTCGTGAGCAACTGGATCGTGCGATCGACGCCTTCATTGAAGTGGGCCGTGAGATGGAGATCATCCAATAATGAAAATCAAAGCACTCTCTAAACTTAAGCCTGAAGAAGGCATTTGGATGACGGAAGTGGACAAACCTGAGGTTGGCCACAACGATATCCTGATCAAAATTAAAAAGACCGCCATCTGCGGAACCGATGTCCATATATACAACTGGGATGAGTGGTCACAAAATACCATTCCCGTTCCTATGGTCGTTGGCCACGAGTACGTGGGTGAAGTGGTAGCGATTGGCCAAGAAGTTCGCGGCTTTGAAATTGGTGACCGCGTGTCGGGCGAAGGCCATATCACCTGTGGTCACTGTCGTAACTGTCGTGGTGGCCGCACGCACCTGTGCCGCAACACGATAGGTGTGGGTGTGAACCGCGAAGGTGCGTTTGCTGAATACCTAGTGATCCCTGCGTTCAATGCATTCAAGATCCCTGAAGGCATTTCTGATGATCTTGCTTCAATCTTTGACCCGTTTGGTAACGCGGTTCACACGGCGCTCTCTTTTGATCTCGTCGGTGAAGATGTGCTTATCACTGGCGCTGGCCCAATTGGCATTATGGCGGCGGCCGTCGCGCGTCACGTTGGTGCTCGTCATGTCGTGATCACAGACGTTAACGAATACCGCTTAGAACTGGCGCGCAAAATGGGCGTCACTCGAGCGGTGAATGTTGCCGAACAAAAACTGGAAGACGTCATGTCAGAGCTTGGCATGACCGAAGGTTTTGACGTCGGTCTTGAGATGTCTGGCAACCCATCTGCATTCAACTCAATGCTTAAAACCATGAACCACGGTGGACGTATCGCATTACTCGGTATTCCACCATCGGACATGGGCATCGACTGGAACCAAGTGATCTTCAAGGGCCTCGTCATCAAAGGCATCTACGGCCGAGAAATGTTTGAGACTTGGTACAAGATGGCAAGCCTGATTCAATCAGGCCTAGATCTGACGCCAATCATCACTCACCACTTCAAGGTCGATGACTTCCAAAAAGGCTTTGACGCCATGCGTAGCGGGGCTTCTGGGAAGGTTATTCTTGATTGGGAATAAGTTTAGGTACTGATTAGCAAAGGCGACGGGTTAAACTGTCGCCTTTTTAGCACCAAGCGGATGAAATCCTTCTGAATCTGGTCAACCCACACAAGGCATCCAATTTTCTGCTGACTCTCTCGACATTTATCGTTTAATCGTAAAAGTGTATATGGGATCGATGAACACATCCGTCAATTGGCTGAGATCTTTAGAGCGCTTTGTACACAAGTTGACTGAGTGGGGTAGGAATATCGGTTATTCCCACCAGAGCGCAGAGGACAATTAGACTAAATGGTCTAAATTCCAAATATTATAATGAGTGTTGGCATGAAACGGACTTTGAGTTGCTCATTATCAGTTATCGCAACTTACATGAGATGTTTATGCGCAAGTTTTCGTTTTTATTCGCTTCTGTTCTTCTTTCAACCGGGCTCTCTGCTCAAGAGAAGCACCATGAAGATCCAACCAAAATTGTCACTAAAGCCGGTTTTGCCTACAGTGAAGGGCTGAAGTTCTCAGGTTCGATTGGCCTTGATGATGCGCGCATGATTAATGGGCGCATCAATGCGGATGGCGATGAGTGGCGCGTCGGGGGCTCTTGGTTGTTGCCGATGGGTATTCTCAACTTCAACTTTAGCCGTACCGAATTTGATGATGATGCGTACAAAAACAACTACAGTATCGGCACGTTTGTTCCTTTGAGCTATTTTGATATCGAACCAATGGGCTGGCAGATATTCCCAATGGCGGGTTATAGCTACAACGACGGTGAATTTGCCGTGCGTGATGAGAGCGACATTGAGAACGACTACGTCTTAATGCCAGCTTCGAGCCATGGTGGCTACATCGGTGCGTTTGCTCTCAAGCCGTTGACTCAGAAATGGTCGATGATGACGTTTGGCGGTGCATCACGCGGTTCGGACAGTTACTCGGGCTATTGGGGCGGTGCGGGCGCGAGCTACAAAATCTCTGAAGCGCAGTCTTTTAATATCTTCGGCATCATCGCAGACGATGATTTTGGTAAAACCAACAAACTCGGCGCGTCTTACACTTACGAGTTTAAATAACGCCCGAGCCCATATTCGGGTTAATCAGGTGCTTGGTGTTGTCTAAGCTTTGCATTACTTGTTGGCGAAACCATTGATGCGCCGGGTCTTTACTGTGTTTCTTATTCCATATCAGATAGTTCGACATCTGAGTGTGGGAGAAGGGCGGGTTGATCACTTGCAGTTGCAAACGTGCTTTAAACTGCAAAGCGACCGACAGCGGGACGATAGTGATGATGTCTGACTGGCTGCACAGCATCATGTTGTTAAACAACGACCGACCGTGATAGACCACCTTGCGTCGAGAAATGTCGATGTTGGTGTAGTGGCCTAAGCTGTAGGTTTGATTACGCGTGCGCTCTAAGACGGCGTGGCTCTCTCCAAAATATTGCTCTTGAGTCATGTTGCCTTGAATTCGCGGATGCTGTTTGCGGCAAACAATCACAAAGCGCCCATCGAAAAGGTGGGCGCTTTCAATACTGGGTGACTCAGAAACTAAGATGTCGATCATCGCATCAAACTTTTGCGTCACTAACCCTTCATAACTCTTATCGTCATTATCCGGTTGATCGTAGATCTCAAGGGTTACTTGTGAGTCGCTCAGCTTAGAGAAACCATCCAACAAAACCCACTGCAAGTGCTCTGGCGCGGCCAAGACAAATTTACGCTGTGAGGTGCGTGGATCAAACTGTTCGAGCGCATTAAACACCCCTCCGAGTTGCTGGATGGGGTCTCGTACTTGCTCGTAGAGGCTTAACGCATAAGTAGTCGGCACCACCCCTCGACCTTGACGGATAAACAGCTCTTGGCCGAGTTCTTGTTTAAGTCTTGCAATCGCCGTACTGATAGTAGATTGGTTAGTGCTTAAATGATCCGCTGCTCGGCTCAGTGAGCCATGCTCTATCACAGTGGCGAACACAGCAAGCAGGTTGAAATTAGGGATGTCGTTGTTTTTCATGAGTTCTCTCACCTATCGCATGCACGGATTCTAGTTCTAATTATATATCGTAATTACGATGGGTTGAAATCGTATTGCTCTGTGTTTGCGATGGGTATCAAGTCATACAATCACTGCGAAAGATTAAATGTTTCCTCACAAGATTAAGGTCGTGAAAATGGCAATGACACTGAAAAAACTCGCGCTCCCACTGGCTATCGCAAGTGCGCTCTTCGCAACGGGCTGTGCGACGGAATCTAACACGCCTACCGTTGAAGCAACGTCAACGGTTGGTAGTGAGCTTCGCACTTCTCAAGCGGCTCAATACCAAAATATTGACTTACTGGCTCGCTACAGCAGCGATGTACTTTTTGAACACGAGTCGAACATGTTCTGGGGGCCAGGTGAGCGTATTCAAGTGTTGTCAAAAACGGGTGAATCTTTGGCGTTTACCCAGGAGTCTGACCATGTTCACCCAAGCCTCACTAAGCACGGCCTGAAAATGGACCAAGCTATTATCCAAGTGGATCACAACATCTACTTAGGTTACGGCTTTGGTCTTGATACACCAGTGATGATTGAAGGTGATGACGGCATCATCGTTATCGATCCGGGCGAATCAGTACAAATGGCGCAATCAGTGAAAGAGCAGTTTGAAGCCATCACAGATAAGCCAGTAAAAGCGATCATCTACACACACAACCATATTGACCATATTGCCGGCGTTCGCGCTTGGGCCACTGATGAGCAAGTGGCGTCTGGTGAAGTAAAAATCATTGCACAAGAAACCTTGACTGCGGCAGTAGCAAACTGGTCATCAAACCTAGGTCCACTGTTTGGTCACCGCACATCTTACACTGGCGCAAAACACGTGCCTGAAGGTGAGTTCGGTACTGTTAACGACGGCCTAGGCCCACGCTTTATGCAAGGTGACATCTCATTCATCGAGCCAAACCTTGAGTTTAAAGACCGTCTAGACATCACGATTGCGGGCGTCAAGCTTGAAATCGTTCACGTACCATCTGAAACGGCGGATGAGCTGGTCGTTTACCTACCGGAGCAAAAAGTGCTACACGCAGCAGAAGTATTGCAAGGTGAAAACTTCCCTAACCTGCATACGATTCGTGGTACTAAATTCCGTGACCCATCGGTATGGTTTAAAGGCATCGACATCATGCGTCAGTTTGACACTGAAGTCATGATTAATTCTCACGGTCGTCCTGTAGAAGGCAAAGAAGCGGTATCGAATGTCTTGACGGCTTACCGTGATGCGATTCAATACGTACACGACCAAACCATCCGCAACATGAACAAAGGCCTAACACCTGATGAGCTTGTTGAAGCAGTGAAATTGCCAGCACACTTGGCTGAACACCCTTGGCTTGGTGAGCACTACGGTACCGTTGCACACTCAGTTCGTCAGATTTACGTAGGTTACAACGGCTTCTTCGAAGGTGACCCGTGGCAGCTAGAGCCAATGGCGTACGAGCAACGCGCGAAAGCATTTGTTGAAATCATGGGTGGCCGTGACAACATCATGCACACAGCGCAAGCGGCTATCGATGCAGGTAACCACACCTTCGCAGCAGAAATTTTGTCTTACCCAATCACGGTCAACAAAGACGACATGGGTGCGCGTGAACTAAAAGCGACCGCTTACAAAGCGTGGGCTGCTGAGCAGGTCAACATCAACTGGCGTAACTGGGCGCTAAACGCGGCGGCTGAACTTGAGGGTACACGTGACTTCTCTAACATGATCAGCTTCGCATCGGTTGACGTATTGACGGCGCTACCAAGCAAGCAAATCTTTGACATGATGACGGCGACACTGATTGCGGAAAACACGCTTGAAGTGAACATGGCGATGACGTACCGCTTTAGCGATACCAACGAAGCGTTCACCATCGAAATCCGCAACGGTATTGCTCAGTTGCACACTAAAGCGCTTGATAACGCGGACGTGCAGATTGATACCACTCGTGCTGTATTGAATGAGATTCTTCTTGCGGGACCAAACGCTCAGCACGCGATTGGTAAGAACCTACAAGCAGGTAAATTTGCCTTCGCAGCGGGTGATATTCAAGGCTTTGGCCAGTTCATGAGCTACTTCGATAAGCCAACAGCGCCACAAGACTTGATGCTGATTGTTCGCTAAGTCGTACATAACGTAGAGTTCATTCATCACTCTACTCAAGGACATCATTGACGACAAAGGGACCTTTACGGTCCCTTTTTGTTAATAGAGTAATGGTTTAATGAGGAATCTTATGCGTACCAAGACGTTCACGCTTTACTGCGCCACGCTCGCTAAACGCGGTTTTAGTCTGGTGTTATTGATGCTGTCACCAACGCTACTGGCGTGCGGTTTGCACCAAGCGGCGGGGTTTAACTTTGTCTCAGAGCCAGGCTCGCTTGGAGTGTTTGATAAGGTGATCACCGCACGCCAATCCAACCAGTTCGCCAATCAAGCGAAACCGGAGCAGTTTTACCTGTTTGCGTTTACTCAAGCGTTATCGAAATCGGCGGACACACCAATCCCGTTCTCCCTCTTTGAAGCGGTCAAAGGCCACTACAGTGAGGTCGTGTTGGGCGAAAAAGTGTCCATGAAAGGCCGTGATACGCTACCAAGCGAAGATGACCTTTTGTTGGTGACCGAGCTGGATGTGCTGGATGCGTTAGCAACAGGTGTGATCGATTGGCCGCAAGCCAAAGCGCAGGGTTGGGTGGTCATCAATGGACAACCGGCAGAGGTGAAGCAGTTAGATGATTGGTTTACTGCACTCTTCGAGGGTCAAAAAACAAATTGATGGATTAAGTTGAACGATCGTTCTTGTTGTGCTTGAATAAGTGTTCAAACAAGGAGAACCAGTCATGCTGACATTCTATTTTCACCACACGCCAAACCCGATGAAGGTGGCGTTATTTCTGCAAGAAGCGGGGCTAGATTTTGAATTGGCGCCCGTTGATACCCTCAAAGGCGAACAACACACTCCAGAGTTTCGTCTCATTAACCCCAATGGCAAAACCCCAGCGTTGCAAGACGATGGCCAACGTGTGTTTGATTCCAACGCGATTTTGCTCTATCTGTCGGAGAAAACCGGTCAATTTGGCGGTGAAGCGAACGATCGCGCGGAACTGCTTTCTTGGCTGATGTTTATCGCATCTGGTCTTGGTCCGTTCTCAGGTCAGTCGGTGCACTTTAAACGCGCCGCACCAGCAGGCAACGACTACGCAGCAAACCGTTATCACCGCGAAGCGCAGCGTCATTATCAAGTGTTGGATTCACACCTTGAGGGGCGTGAGTTCATTGTCGGCGATAGCTACACCATCGTTGATATGGCGGCGTGGGGTTGGATTGATAAAGCGTCGATTGTGTTAGGTGACGATGCTGCGTTGGATGCATACCCGAATCTGAAGCGCTGGTTCAACGCGATCAATGCCAGACCGGCGGTAGAGAAGGCACGCGCGATGGCAAAAGCGTGTGAGTTTAAAACTGAGGTGGACGATGTGGCGCGCCGAGCGCTATTTCCGTCCAACTTTCCTAAAGAGGACTAATTCGCTTTAGGTGCTTAATGAAAAACACGGCATCGAGCGCCGTGTTTTTTAGTTTGGAGCACGTGTTTTTTAGTTTTGGGTCAATGGTGGCTTACGTTCGTATCGGTGACTGGCTAAATACCGCGTCAATCATGTGTTCTATCAACAAGCGGTCGTCACAGGCGCGCGCGTAAGTGCGCAGGCCAATGATTTGCACTTGCAGATAGCGAGCCAGTTCCGCTGGATCTTGCGCCTCGCTCAGTTCACCTTGCGCTTTGGCGTCAATGAGCACCTGCTCAATCGCACTTTCTACCCGTCGAAGCAGCGTTTTCGCTTCAGCGAGCAGCTCAGGATTATCGGACTCGGTCAATTCAGCGACAGATTTAACGATCATACACATCGCGCTCGGCGCGCTGTCTCGGCTATCAATGATTAGGGCGCGCACAAATTGTTTTAGCCCCGCAAGAGGAGTATCGCTTTGCGCAACACAGCGCTGCAGCCGTTCACGACCCAACTCTGCATAGCGGTGCAACGCTTCGCTAAAGAGCTTGTCTTTGCTGCCAAATGTGGCGTAGATGCTCCCCGGGCGCATATCAATGGCTTCTTGCAGCGCACGCATGGAGGTGCCGTGATAACCCTTTTCCCAATAGAGGTCTTTGGCTTTGTCAATGACATCATCACGATTGAATTTGGCTCGGCTTGGCATAGGGATCCTTGATGTTGACGAATGCGAGTTTGCTCTAGTATAGCGAAGGGAGTAACGATCGTTCAACTTGAGTGATTATGCGCCATGTCGACGCGCAGAATCTTTCCTCGGTTTACTGAATAAATCAGGCGGTTTGTGTTAGCTTAGCCATATATGAACTACAATTTGTTTATAACTTTCTTCAACTTACTGATAAACAACAGAAACATGTGGCGATAATGCGAAGCGCACACTAGACATAGGCTAGGATACTGTTTATCTTTCGTTACAGTTAAAACCAGATGGGTCATTTTGAATGAGAGACTACAACTCGCTCCAAGTTTTTCTCGTGTTGATGCAGACACATTCCACCCAATCGGCGGCGCGTAAACTTGGGCGCTCTCAATCGTATGTGTCGAAAGTGTTGGCGCAGCTGCGTGAAGACCTCGATGACCCTCTGTTTATTCGCAGTGCAGACGGCCTCACCCCCACTTCCTATGCGATGAGCATTGAACCCAAATTGCGCAACGCCTTTGCGCAAGTTAAGCAGGCACTCAACCCAGAAGAGTTTGACCCCAAAAACGTGCAGAAAGTGGTCATCCACATGGTGGAGCCTTATGTGGTGCAAGCGGGCAAAGAGATCATTATGGCGATTCGAGAACAAACCGACGCCATCATCGAGTTACGCGTTTGGAATAAACTCAGCGAATCTATGATCGAAGAAGGCGAAGTCGATATTGGTCTGCATATGCTCAACGACAAACCTCAAGTGTTTTATCAAAAGCGTATTCAGAGTGTAACGGGCGAGTTTTCAGGCAATGTCGCTGGCGAATACGTCAAGTTTTTGGTCTCTGGCATCAATGACTACCACAACTACTTTCAACGCCTTGATCCAAGTATCGAAGCGAGCATTTTTGTCGACAATTACGATTTAATGAATCAATTGATGGACCGCTGCTACACGGTTCGTTATCGACCTGTAAGACCTGATGACGGCCACGCCAAAGTGACGTTGGAAGCGGCGTTGATCACCAAATCATCACGTCGCAATTCGGCTAAAACCAAATGGTTGATGAACATCATTGAGCCCATCATTCTCAATCAAGCGCTGAACTGGCAGCAGTAACGCGTCAAACCGAAAGCAATAAAAAAGCGCGCTGTTAGTCACAGCGCGCTTTTTACGTCAAGAAATCATTACAAAGCGGAGAGGTAAGCTTTGTATGCTTTCAAACGTACGGTTGCACCACCAATGATGTCCATGAAACCGAGCATCTGGTGCGGCTTTTTCGCCGATACCCAACCTGAACCGGTTGCACCGATTGGGATGTTGTAACCTTCTGGTTCTACAAATTCGATGACAATGGTACGGCCGTGTGAGCCCATATTGTTACCGACGTGCTGACGAACATGTTGTGAGCCGTTGAAGACAGACACTTGTGCTTCACCGGTACCGGTTGTAATGCTGTGTACGCGGCCACGGAAGATTTCACCTGGGTAAGCATCGACGTAAAACTCAGCAAACTGGCCAATTTCGATGCCGCTGTAAGTTTGATCGGCGATACGCATTTCAACAAACTTCTTGCTGGTATCGTAGAGGTGCATGTTACCAATGCGTGTACCTTGAACGATGTTGGTGATGCCTAGCTGACCATCAAATGGCGCGCGGATTTCACGGCGATCGTTTTGCCAATCAGCGGTGGCGATCTGCGCTTCAATATTAAGGATTTGTGCATTCACCGAGGCGATCTTTGCTTCCGTCGTTTCAATGCGAGTACGGGTGTCGTCGCGCTGCGCTTCGTTAGCAAAATCTTTCAGTTTATTGAGACGGTCGAGCGTTTTACGATCGTTGTCCATCTGGCGCACTAGTGCAAGAATCTCCGCTTCCGCCGCTGATTTTTGTGCGTTTAGGCTCTTCATTTGAGACACGGTATCTTCGGTTCTCAGGGTGTAAATCAAGTCGCCTTTTTTCACGTGTTGGTTGTGCGTGACATACACTTGATCGATCTCTTGACCAAGCAGTGGGCTAAGTACCGCGTGCGGCGCTTTAACCGTGGTACTGTCAGTCAGGTCCGCAGGCGACCAGAAGCGGTGAGCGGTAAACAGCGCTATCGCGATGAAAAAGCCTGTCCCGATCATGATAGCCGCGTTGCGTAGTGTCCATTGCACCACACCCGCCTTCACCAAGATCCAACAGATCAGAACGTAAGGTAGCATAATTTCTTTCATGGATTAGTCCTCGACGCGTGCTTGGCTTTCAGGCTTGCGGCCATTGCGAATAATGTTAGAGATTTCGTTGGCTAACACGTCCCAACGAGCGAATGCGATGATGATGGCAAGAACCCACCATGTTTTGTCGATGAACAGGCCACAAAGAGACAATGCAAAAACGATTTGAGTGTGCGCGCTCGACATCTCCGCCGCTTTGTGAACGGCGACTTCGTGAAGTTGCCAAAGTAGGTAGGCGACATAGACGATCAACGCGACGGTAACAAAGAAAACGAAGCCCATGAAGATTTCAGAATCTAACAGGCGCAAAATGGTGGGATAACCGCCTGAAAAGTACTCTTCAGGGAGTGATTTACCGTGAATGCGACCCAGCTTTGAGAGAGCAAGCGAGGAGCCAACAAGGACGGAAATGGCGACCACAGCTTTGATAATGAACAAAGCTATGTACTTGACGATCCTAATGAATTTTGCACCCGCTCCTTGATTGGATGCTTCGCTTTTTGATGGATTCATGAGCTATATTGCCTTGGTAATTATTCCATCAGCGATAATACAAGAATCTTATGAGCGATTCGGAATAACGGATATTCTGAATCTATATCACAGAATAACACATTGTTTGCACTGCACATACATAGCGATATTTATGAAATACATCTCTGTCAGTTATGTGTTACTGCGTAGCAGTATGGTCAAAATGGTCATAGCGAATGAAATGATCGA
Organism: Vibrio sp. R12-SG2-ISO1; assembly: GCF_059834045.1. Lineage (NCBI taxonomy): Bacteria > Pseudomonadati > Pseudomonadota > Gammaproteobacteria > Vibrionales > Vibrionaceae > Vibrio > Vibrio sp. R12-SG2-ISO1. Next base: position 22,087 of record NZ_JCBDGO010000022.1, read on the forward strand.
TCTGCTGGGTCACAAAGCGGCTGAATATTAAACTGGTGTGACTGTAGTCTTTGGCAATGTGATCGGTCATACCATCGATTTTGGTCTCTTCGAGGGTCACCGTACCATCGGAGGCGACGCTATTGTCCATCATCAACAAGGGGCGCGCGCCGACGGGCAAGGTGCCGGCGATGCTGCCCAGTTTTTGTGGTACTCGCCAGACACTCTCCTCATGTTGAGTGAGCCCAAATTCAGGTGCGTTGCCTAAAATGGCGCCGATACCGAGCTTCTGTATTCGCGTTGCGATAGAGGCGCCTTGAAGCGGCGAGCCAATGGCGACAACGTGTGAGATCTCATCTGTGCTCGGTTGGGTCGATTCTAGGTAGTGTTTGACAATCAATCCTCCTAAGCTGTGACCGACCAATACATTGGGTTGATGGCGGCTGAGCGCTGAACTAATGTCAGAAAACACAACTTGCTCATTGATTGCCACACTGTTGTAGCTGACCGTCTTTGTGTCATAGCCAAGGTCTCGTAACCGCTGACTGAGTGGCAGCATTGCCAGGCCATGCATATAGAGTCCATGTAATATCACGATGTTCACAACTGCCTCCCAAGAGAAATCCGCGAAATAAAATGAAGAGTAAAAAGTGGGCGGAAAACAAAATGATGGCCAAGGACTATGATGACGCGCCCGGCCGCCAGAGACAAGAGTGAGCGGCAATGAATGTGTGTTGAGTGATTAATTAGCGAGTGGTTTGCTTTATGGTCATATCGATAAAGGCGTCTTCACTGATGGGTTTGGATAAATAGTACCCTTGCCCGTAGTGGCAGCCATGGGCGCGCAAGAACGCCATCTGCTCATCGGTTTCAACGCCTTCTGCCACCACATCGAGCTGATAAATTTTGCCAATGGCGAGGAAGGTATCGACCAAGGATTTGTGACCATGTTCGTCCATGTGGCTGACAAAGCTGCGGTCAATTTTGATCGCTTGCACTGGGTAAAGCAGCAACTGATTGAAGGCAGTGTAACCGGTGCCAAAATCATCTAGCACCAAGTAAACGCCGAGATCGCGCAACTGACGCAGTGTCTCGATGGCGGCGTCATCAGGATCGACCAAACGGGTTTCAGTGATCTCCAAATGCAACTGGCTGGCATCAATGGCGTAGCGTTCCAGGCATTGATGGATAAACAGTACGAAATAGTCGTTTTTTAGCTCTACTGCAGAGATGTTGACTGACACGTAACCGTTAAAACCTTGTAGCGTCAGATCTTTGTAGCGGTGCAGCGCATTTTCTATCACCCACATGTCAATTTGCTTAATGAGCCCAGAGGCTTCTGCGATGGGGATAAACTCATCGGGCCCTATGCCTTGTGATTGCAATGATGGGGAGCGCAACAGCGTTTCGTAGCCAATAATCGCCTCATTGCGAAGATCGTAGATAGGCATGTACACCAGTTCAAGCTGATGGGTTGCCAGCGCCTGCTTGAGTTCTGCTTCTATCAGATCCCGCTTGGTGATCTTCTGCGCGATGGTCTGATTGAAGACTTCATAGCGGTTTCGGCCGTTGGCTTTAGCCTGATACATCGCGGCATCTGCATGGCGTAATAAACTGTTGGCATCGCTGCCATGATCGGGCATCAGCGCGATACCGATACTGGCTTTGACTTCATGGCTGACTTCATCAACGATAATTCCGTGATCAAAGATGCGCAGAATCCGCTTAGCGACAGAAATGGCGCTGTCTAGGCTGTCGATATCCGCCAATACGACGGCAAACTCATCACCGGCCAGTCGAGCGGTATTGGCTTCATGCACGGGCAAGCTCGTGTCTGAGGCGCGAATCACTTGTTTGAGCTGGGTGCCGAACTCACGCAGCAAGGCATCGCCCGTCGCGTGACCAAATTGGTCATTGACGCTTTTAAAGTTGTCGAGATCAATAAACAGTAGCGCGGTTTTATCATTGATTTGGTGCGGCGCTTTGACGTGAGATTCCAGCCAATGTTCAAAGCAGCGTCGGTTGGCGAGGCCCGTTAAGGTATCGAATGACGCGAGATGCTGCACTTCTTCTAACAGGTGCAGATACGCGTTGTTTAGCTCTGCAACTTCGTCTTCACTGTCGAGTTTTTCCAGTTTGGTGGAGGCGAGGTCGTGGGTCGCGATCACTTTGGCTGCAAGTTCATTGATAGGGCGAACTACTTGAATAAAGATAAGCCAACGCAAAAACAGAAAACAAACAAACGAGATCGACAGCACCACGCTGACGATTAAGGTCGTCTGCGCCGAGAATGAGTTGAGAATCGTCTCTTCGGGTATGGTGGCGGCGTAACGAAAATAGTGCGAGGTGAGCTCGGCGCTGATATCGCCGTCATGCCTTATGATATCGACAATCGACGTCGATGGCGCCTTGCGTTTCGGTGTTGCCTCTAGGGTGAACGGAATGGTTTCGTCGAGCACTTGACTGAACAGTTGCTGGAAGTGGGCAAAAGAGTCCAGTTTCGCCACAGTAAAGGCCATCAAATAGTCTCGATTCAAGTTGGTGATCTTGTCGTAGGGTAGCAATCGGTTAGAGAACGATTGACCAAAGGCAAACAAGTAATCGCCAGCTTCATTTTGAAAGACGATCGCGACTTCCGAGAATTGATCGGCCGCTTTGAGTTCAGTGATAGTGCGCTCAACAAAATTGCTCGGCAGCGTTGGTAGGCTTGGCTCACGAAATGGATCGGCATTGTGGACATATTCAACCATGATATCGCCGTTATAATCGAGCACATGTAGGCTCTCTATCGCGCTATCTGTTAGCTTTCTCTCTAACAAATGGAACAGTGCCGCATTGAGCGAGAAGGCTTGATAGTGAGGATCATGCTCATTGGCGAAACGGATAAACTCCGAGCTGTTGATGACCTCTGATAGGAGAGATTCGTAGCTGCGAATTTCAAGGCTGACTTCTTTATCGAGCGACTCCAAGTCTCGTTTGATGATCACTTGGTACAGATCATAGGTGCGATTTTTCACCAAATCGTAGACGAAGTACCCTCCCAGAGAAAACACTAGGATGATAAACGGCAGTAAGGTGAAATCGACCCGTTTGACTAATCGCATCGCTGCCCTCGAAGACTTGGTGTGCTATGTCGTTGCATTGCTCGCTTTGGATTCCTTGGTTTGTGGTGAACTATTGTCAGTGAATCGCGGCTCATTAATGGAGTGATTATTAATTGAGTGATTGCATCATTTTTAAGCGAATACGTTGTCCGTCCGCATCGACCGATTCATACAGGTAGCTGCGATCAATGACTGATTGATCCGGAAACAGGGTTTTGTCCTGTTGATACTCTTCGTCGGTGAGTTGCAAGGCATGGCGGTTGGGGGTAGCAATCCAGATGCTTTGCGCGTTGCGCGCGGCGACATCTGGCTGATTGAGGTAGCGAACAAAATCGAGCGCGTAATCTTGCAGTTGGGTGGTGGTGGGAAAGGCCAAACATTCCACCCAGATCACCGTCCCTTCTTTTGGCACTACGTATTGCCAGTCTTCTTGCTCGGTGGATTCCGCCATAGAATATTCATCGCCAGCATAGCCAAGGCCCAAGGTCATTTTGGAGTCGGTCAATGTCCTTAGCGCATAGGAATCACTGTAGGCGTATTCAATCACGTGAGGCTTTTGGGCTAGTAGTAGCGCATAGGCCTCTTTGAGTTGCCCGATGTCAGACGTCCACGGAGAGTACTCAAGCGCTAACAATGCACTGGCGGTTCCGTCGATCACATCGGTGTACATCACCATGCTTCCTTGATGCTCGGGCGGCGGTGAGAACAATTGCTTCCAAGAGTTGATGGGGGTGTCAGACACGGAGGCGCGATAGACAAGGCCCATCGTACCCCAAGCATAAGGGACACCGAAGTCTCCGCATGCTTTGGCCGTTTGTGGGAAAAAGGCGTCACCCAACTCCTCATTCAAAGCGGCGACATTGTGGAACAATCCCTTGTCCGCCATGATGTGCAAACTCCAACTGTCCATGATGATCACATCAAAACCAGCGGATCGGCCACTATTGATCACTTCATCACGGATCGCTTCGGTTTCAAAATAGTCTTGTTGAATTCGGTGGCCGGATTTTTGCTCAAACTCCTCCAGTACCTCCTCATCGATGTAGCCTCCCCAATTGTAGAAATGCACGGTTTCCGCTAGAGAGAGTGGCGAGAGCAGGGCAGTAAGGAGTGTGGAGTAAGAGATCAGTACGTGTTTTTTCATCGGCAGCGTCACTCAATCGGAGGGTCTAGATGAGTCATCAACTAAATTATAAGACATGACTCGCATTAGTGACGGTAGGCAGAGCCCTAAAGTAAAAATTTGTGCATGACGCTCGTCAAAATTTAGACACTAAAATCAAAAAGCCCCTTGCGAAGCAAGGGGCGGAAGCGGTTATTTGGCGGCGTTTTTAGCTTGCTCAACCCAAGAGTCAAACAGCGAGCGGTTGGCTTTTATCCAACCTTCAACGTGGGCCTCTATGTCCGCTGAGCTGTTTTTACCTTTGCTCATCATCATATTTTGTGCACTGATATGATTGATATCGAGTTTCATGATTTCAAACAGCTTGGCCGCAGCAGGATTTTGATTGGCGAACGTCTTGTTGGCGACGATTTTCATCGAGTTCATCTCGAACCCGTAGTTTTTGCCATTCGGCAGTGAGGTGTCGACGTCTTTGCGCTCGCCGGGTAAGGCAGAGAAAGGGACTTCAAGCCAAACGACATCTTTGCCTGGGACCAGAACGCCACTCACCCAATACGGTGTCCAAGTGTAATATAGGATTGGCTCACCTTTGTTATAGCGTGAGATGGTATCGGCAATAATGGCAGCGTAGTTACCTTGGTTGTGCGTCACCGTATCACGGAGTTTATAGGCGTCGAGTTGCGCTTCGACCACCATTTCACAGCCCCAACCTGGGTTACAGCCAGTAAGATCAGCCTTGCCGTCACCATTAGCATCAAACAGCTTAGCAATATTCGGATCTTGCAGCTGGCCGATGTTGGAGATATTGAACTGTTCCGCGGTCTTTTTATCAATCAAATAACCTTGAGCCGCACCACTGACGTATTCGCCTTGGCGGTAGAATACGTCATCGCCGCCCGCCATGGTGTATTTATCGGCATGAAGAGGGAACCAACCGACGGCAAGAAATGTGGCATCGCCTTTCGCTACTGAGGTGTAAGCGACGTTGTAATCCACCTCTTTTGGCTCAGCCACGTCGTAGCCAAGTTCTTCGAGTGCACGACTGACGACCAGTGTTTGGAAGGTCTCTTCGGCGACGGTGGATTGCACCGGTTGTACCGCGATCCCTTCGCCCGGTAGCGATGCAGCAAAAGCAGCACCTGATAATACCAAGGCCGAGGCCGATGTCAGTTTGAATGTCTGTTTCCATAGATTATTCATTATTGTTTCTCCCTAAGTGAAGTTCCTTGTTTGTTGACTGCGTGGGCTGAGTGACTGCCTCGAGCAAGCTTGATCACTGCGCCAACAGGACCAGTGTGATACCAACGGCGCTTGGTATTGCCTGCGTTTTCGCCCAGTGCTTGGGTAATGCGATCAAGCAGTATGGCAAGAATGACGATGCCCAATCCGCCTACGGCGGCTAAGCCCATATCTAAGCGACCAATGCCGCGCAGCACCATCTGACCTAGACCGCCGACTGCGATCATCGATGCAATCACCACCATAGAGAGTGACAGCATTAAGGTTTGGTTTACGCCGGCCATAATCGTAGGCAGCGCTAGCGGCAGTTGGATGCGATACAGCATTTGCTTCTTGTTGGCACCAAAGGCATGCCCCGCTTCAATCAAGTCTTTGGGCACTTGAACGATACCGAGTATGGTCAGCCTGACCACAGGTGGCAGCGCGAATATGATCGTCACCACAACGCCGGGCACATTACCGATACCAAAGAGCATGACAATCGGCACCAAGTAGACAAAGGCTGGGGTGGTTTGCATCGCGTCGAGCAGTGGCCTGACGACTTTCGCGGCAGTTGGGTTACGCGCCAATGCGATGCCTAAAGGTAACCCTATGAGCAAACAGAAAAAGACTGAAGTGAGCACCAAGGCCAAGGTGGTCATCGCTTGGCTCCACGCACCAATCAGACCGATAGTGAGCAGCGAGACCAAGGTCGCTACGCCCAGACGCCAATTTGAAAACTGCCATGCCAAAAGAAACAAGGCGAGTATCATGAATGGGGCGGGAGTGGAGACAAGCGCCAGTTCGAATGAACTCAGGATCAGGTCGATGGGAACGCGGATCGCCTGGAAAAGCGGGCGACCGTGTTCGACCAGCCAGTTTAGGCCAGTCTCAACCCAGGCATCGACGGGCAAGAGCGCCTCGTTGAAGGGGTGCATTAAATCGAGCGCTTGAGTTTGCGTCACTTCGGATGTAAGCCAGTCTGCGCCCTCGTCGGATGTCGCCGTTGCCCAAGGATCCGATGGTGTTGTGTTATCTGCCGTGGTTTGCGACCACGGGTCCGTTTGAGAAGTTTCTTCTGACACCGCGTTACTCCTTATCTAGCGTCTGTAATAGGCGAGATTTGGTGATGACTCCATAGTAGTGGCCGTCTTCTCCAATGACCGGCACGGCATACGGCGCATTAGCAACGATACCAAGAATGTCATTGATGGATTGCTCGGGTGACAATGTCACCTCGTCATCTATCTGAGCACTGGTTAAAGATCGCTTCTCTTTGTGCGCTTGGCGCAGCGAGTCGAGAGAGACGATGCCGGAGTAGCGGCTAGCACGATCGACCACAATGCCAAATTCGCGGTCGTGATTCATCAGCATTTGCAGCGCTGAGCCGGGACCATCGTGTTCAGATTTTTTAAACACGGCGGTCGGCTGTTTTCGGGCTATGTCTTTCGCAGTGAGAACGCTGGCCACATTGACGCCTTTGAAGAAGGCTTCAACGTAATCATTGGCAGGGTTGTTGAGAATGTCATCGGGTGTGCCGACTTGGACCACTTGTCCGTCTTGCATGATGGCAATGCGATCACCAATTCGCATCGCTTCATCAAGATCGTGCGATATAAATACGATGGTGCGTTTATCATCGTTTTGAAGACGAATCAGTTCGTCTTGCATTTCGCTACGGATCAGCGGGTCAAGGGCGGAGAAGGCTTCGTCCATCAACAGAATATCAGGGTCACAAGCTAGCGCCCGAGCCAGTCCGACACGCTGCTGCATACCGCCAGAGAGCTCATCGGGGAAGGAATCCGCATAGCTTTCTAAGCCGACGCGCTCTAGTGCCGATAGAGCACAGCGATTTCGCTCTTCCAAACTAATACCGGCGAGTTCTAGGCCAAAAGCGGCGTTCTCAACCACAGTCATGTGAGGCATTAGGGCGAAGTTTTGAAACACCATGGAGATGTTGTGGCGACGGACTTCTCGCAGTGCCTGCTCTGAAATCGAAGCAATGTCATTGCCTTTAAACAGAACACTGCCGCGTGTTGGCTCAATCAGTCGATTGAGCAGTCGCACTAAGGTGGACTTGCCAGAGCCCGATAGACCCATGATGACGAAGATCTCGCCTTCATTGATCGTGAGTGAGACATCATTGACCCCGACAGTGAGGCCAGTTTTGTCGAAGATAGTGTCTTTATCCAACCCTTTTTCCAACAGGTCGAATGCGTGATTGGGTTCATCACCAAACACTTTGTACAGTCCCTTTACTTCCAGTATGGGATCCATCAAAGATTTCCTTTTTTGCTCAAAAACGTTAGTACACTAAACAATATTTAATGGAATTTCAAATCGGAGGTGATAAAAATCACATAACCAAATCGGTCTGTTAATGAGTTTTTTGTCACTATATGGCGGTTTTTTTTGCTTTTTTGTGATGATTGATAGGTTGTGAATAGGACCGTACGCCAGTGTTGAATAGCGATGTACAACCCTTGAGAAGCGGTTTTTATTTGAGGTGTAATTAATCTTCTTGGGCGGCGTAAAACGCAGCAATATCGCGTAAGTCTTGTTCGTTGAGTTTGGAAAGTTGCGCTTTCATCATCTGCGCGAGTGGGCCAGTTCGTTCATCAAGTTGGTATGCACGCATCGCGTTGAACAGGTAAGTGGCATCTTGCCCGTTGAGATGAGGGTAATTGGGATTGGCGCTTTGACCGGTGCTGCCGTGACAAAAAACGCAACTGGGTGATTTGACTTGTCCAAGCTGCGCGTCGCCGAAAGGTTTCGCATGTGCCCCGCTAGCGAGTGTTAACGCTGTGCTCGTGGCTAGCAGGCATACGTGGCGTATCGATCGATTCATTTGTACTCTCAGTGTCGGTGTGTGTGGTCCGAGAATAAAGCTTCCCCTAGGGGGAAGCTCAATGGGTGAGATCAAAGCGCGCGATGAATGTGCGCGCAGAGTGTGGAAATGTCGTCTTGGGTCACATCTTTGTGAGTAACAAAGCGGATGGGATTGGATGGTGTGATGAGAATATTCTCTTTGGCCAACGCTTCTGCGATAGCCTCTATATCAAGGTGTTTCTCTAGTTTGGCAAAGACGATATTGGTCTGCACGAACTCTGGATTGACGGAAAAACCGGGCAATGCATTTAGGGCATGCGCGAGCTGTTTGGCGTTAGCGTGATCAATCGAAAGTTGAGCTACCTGCTCAGTCAGCGCTAATTTACCTGCAGCAGCCAATATGCCAGCTTGACGCATGCCGCCACCGAGCATTTTTCGGATGCGCCTTGCTTTGGCAATGTAGGCGTGACTGCCGAGCAGCAAAGAGCCCACCGGTGCTGCGAGACCTTTAGAAAGACATACGGTCATGGAATCGAAGTGACGCGCGATCTCAGTGACATCAACATCCAACGCGACGGCGGCGTTGTATACGCGAGCACCGTCTAAATGGAGGCTTAAGCCGTGTCGGTCGACAAATTCTCGCGCTTGGGTCAGGTAATCGAGTGGCAAAACTTTACCATTAATGGTGTTTTCCAAGCTCAGTAAACGGGTTTTAGCGAAGTGACAATCATCGGGCTTGATGGCGGCTCGAAGTTTGTCGAAATCGAGCGTGCCATCCGGGTTGTTTTCAATCGGCTGAGGCTGAATTGAGCCAAGCACTGCAGCGCCACCTGCCTCATAGCGATAGTTGTGCGCTTGTTGCCCACATAAGTACTCGTCGCCACGTTCACAGTGTGCCATCAACGCCAGTAAGTTGGCTTGCGTGCCAGATGTGGTAAAAAGTGCAGCCTCAAACCCATGACGCTTGGCCGCGAAAGACTCAAGTTCGTTGACGGTCGGGTCATCGCCGTACACATCATCGCCAACGACAGCATGGGCCATCGCTTCGCGCATGGCTTGAGTGGGTTGAGTCACGGTGTCAGAGCGAAAATCCATAGCCTATCCTTATTAATGAGGGAAAACGAAATTCAAGAGAGATAACCGCACAGTTTCGCTTTGCTGATGCATGCGATGGTTTTGGCGTCGGTGATCTCACCAGAAATGATGCGTTGTTCTATGTCGCGCAGCGATAAAGTCAGTACCTCAATCACTTCATCATCATCGCACGTTAAGCGTTTAGAAGCTGTGAGACCTTTGGCCACAAAAAGGTATTGAATCTCATCACAAAAACCTGCGAGCGGTGTGACTTGCCCTAAAGAAATCCACTCTGAGGCGCGATAGCCCGTTTCTTCTTCCAATTCACGTGAAGCGCAGTCGACAATGGCTTCGTTCGCTTCTAGCGTGCCTGCTGGGAGTTCAAGTAGCCACTTTTTAAGAGACGGCCGATATTGGTTCAGCATGACGATATCACCATTGTCATCGATAGGCAGCATGACCGCCGCGCCCGGGTGAGAAATCGTGGTATGGGTAATCTGTTGACCATTGGGTAAGGTCACGGGTTCTTCAATAAGAGCAATCCGTTTCCAGGTGTGAATCGTGGTTTGTTTGTCCATTGGGTATGTGGTGTCCCTAGCATGTTGACCCTACCTTACCCATTTCGGCACCCGATGAAAAGTAATGAAGAGCGATGCGTTGGAATGGATTAATAACTCGGTGTGATGAATCGCGCAAATATGCAAACATTGATTACAGAAAATTAAGTAAAAAGCGAATCTGATATAACAAAGGGCTGATTATAATAAACTATACTTGTAACAAAGTAATAACAAATGTATAAAGCACGTTATACATTACGCTCGCTTAGCGCCCCGAGGATCGCCCAATAATGTTCAGTCAAAATAGAGTCCCCCACTCGCAAAAAGCGTTACTGTCGGAACGAATCAATAAGTTGGCTCACGCCCTATCTGACGGTGTCTACGAACGTGAAGATACCATCAAAATGTGTTTACTTGCGGCCCTGGCCGGTGAAAGCGTTTTTCTACTGGGCCCTCCAGGCATAGCAAAAAGTTTGATTGCTAAGCGCTTGATTCAAGCGTTTGATAACTCGTCCTATTTTGAATATTTGATGACACGTTTTTCTACACCAGAAGAGGTGTTTGGCCCGCTAAGCATACAAGAGCTGAAAGACAATGGCCGCTACGTACGTTTGACCAATGGATATTTACCTACCGCGCAAGTCGTCTTTCTCGATGAGATATGGAAAGCCGGCCCCGCCATTCTCAACACACTCTTGACCGTAGTGAACGAGAAAACGTTTAAAAATGGCAGTGATATTGAGAAAGTGCCCATGCGTCTTTTAGTGTCGGCATCAAATGAATTGCCTGATGAAGACAGTGGTCTCGAGGCACTCTATGACCGCATGCTGGTGCGTTTGTTTGTTAATCGAATTCAAAATAAGCAAAACTTCAAATCCATGCTCACCGTTGGCACGACGCAAGAAGCCAAAATTCCAGAAGGCCTGGCGATTACCGATGAAGAATACCACCTCTGGCAGCAAGAGCTTGATACGCTTGAGCTGAGCGATGATGTGTTTGAAAAGCTGTTTGAACTCAAAAGCTTACTTGAGAAAGAGACTGGCGAAGTGCCCGGTTCGAGTGTGGATAAGGACATGTATGTGTCTGATCGACGCTGGAAAAAAGCCGTTAAGCTGTTGAAAGCCAGTGCCTACTTTAACGGCCGCGATGCGATCAACGCATTGGATCTGTTGCTGCTACAAGATTGCTTATGGAACAGCCCTGAATCTCGTGATGTGGTGCGCCGCGTCATTCGTCAGTTTGCGCTCAATTACGCGTTTGATCAGCAAGAGGTAGAGCAACAAATTACCCTCTGCCGTGAAACGCTACAAGACGTTCAAGAAGAACTCGAAGAGACGTTTGCTATTCAACTCTCTCTTGAATCTTCAACGGGATTACTGAAGAAGCAGGTTCAGTCGTACGATTTCTCCGATGCACGTTTATACAAAGTGGGTGTGACTCCGGGGCTTATCAAGTTGGTCCTGCTTCAGGCCAATATGTCGGTGTCTGAATCCGAAAAAGGTGACAGTCGCTGTGTGTTCGTCAGTAAACCCGATCTCGAAAAACTGGTTCGTGATGGCCACGGCGAAGTGAGTGGTTATGTCAATCAATCTACGGCGATTTGTCGTCTTCGTTTTGATGTGGATGCAGCCAATAACTTAGTCATTAAAGACATTGCGAATCGCGCAGTATTGTTGACACCAGTCAAGAGTGAAGGGCTAGACCAAGACCGCTTCCAAACTTGGTTAACGCGTTCAGAGCAGGCGTTGAAATCGTTAGAAGAAGCAGAGCATCGCTTGCGTAAAGCGCGCTCCAGTTTCCACGCTGCACTGCCACACAACTTTATCGACGAGGCGATCCCTCGTGAGATGGAAGCTGGGCTACAAGGCTTAACCCAAGCATTGGAAGCGGCCAAATCAGAGAGCGAAAAAGCGCTTTATCGATTGCAAACTTTGCCACCGGTTTTTGAGTAAGGGGAAACGTTGTGCTGGGTGCAGATGGACTTAATTTAGCATTAATGATCGCCGATTCGGGCATCGTTGAAAGCGCGATGAACGATATTGTTGCGCGCTCACAAGTGATGATCATGGCTGAGAACCGAGGAATGAAATCCTCGGTGAAAAATCATCTGCTGAAATGGCGCGGCAGTGTCAAAAAACGCATCACTAAGGTGTGTGAAACGGAACGTTTTCAACAAGAGCTCGCGCTTTATCAAGAAGTCATTTATTGGGATGAAGCCAAGTTTCACGCTCAATTGCCTGAGGTCATTAGAAAGTTGGAATGGCACTCAGCGTTTTACATGCAGGCGAGGCGTCTTGTAGAGAAGAATAAAGGGGTTAAGAACCCAATGTTCGCCCACTATTTCTGCGATCAATGGTACAAAAGCTTGGTAGATGCGATAAAAACTGCCCAGTTGAGTGAGCTAGAAGCGAGCAAAGAAAAAGCCCTCAAAGATCTCTATCAACGCATGGAAACCATGAAAAACATGGATAACGTCGCGAAAGAGGGAGACGAAGCGAGTGTCGGGCGTCTGTGGGATATGGCTGCGGCGAAGCTGAGCAAAACCGATCTTGGCACCATGAAAAAACACGCGGAGTTTTTGAAAAAGAACAGCGGGCTACAAAAAATTGCTGAGCAACTCGGTCGTATGGCGGGGCAAGTCAATGATCCTGATTTAAACCAAGCGCCAGTGGAAGCGATTGAAGTCGTGGAAGAGAAAACCGACGAAGCGACGGATGACATTGTCGGTATCCACGAAAGTGATGATCTCAACAAGCTACTGCCCAACGAGACGATGTTTTTGGCATACCCGGAGCTTGAGGTGGTTTTTTACAAGCACCTAGCGGATAAACGTTTGATGAATTATCGCGTGCAAGGGAAAAATCGCACGTTGCGAAAAGTGACGGCTCAACAGCCTGACAGTAAAAGTATTGAGATTGAAAAAGGACCGTTTATCGTCTGTGTGGATGCCTCTGGCTCTATGAAAGGTGCGCCAGAGCAATGTGCCAAAGCGATGGCCTACGCCTTAATGCAAATCGCGCTAGCGGATGATCGCGATTGCTTTGTTATTCTGTTTTCTACGGAGCAGATTACCTACGAGCTGACACGTCAAGACGGTTTGCGCGAAGCGAGTGATTTCTTGTCTTACAGCTTTCACGGCGGCACGGATCTTGAGCCCGTGATTCTTAAATCGATTGATTTGATGAGCAGTGAAAAGTACAAAAACGCCGATATGGTGGTGATTTCGGACTTTATTGCCCCGAAACAGTCACAAGAAGTACTGGATAAGGTCGCGGGCTTAAAAGAGAACCAAAACCGCTTCCACGCCTTGAGCGTGTCAAAGTATGGAAACCCAGAGCTGATGAGCATGTTTGATCATTGTTGGTCTTACCATCCAAATCTAGTCGGTAGACTGATGAAGAAATGGTGATGCCATAGTCTGCCCCAAATCATTATCCAAGTTGACTGAACAATGCCTCGCTTTCGCGGGGCATTGTCGTTTTATGACTTGCTAATTCATATGTGTATGGCAAATTCCGCGCGGCGATCCATTTGTGATATAAATCAATTTATGTGCAATTTAGCGGGCTACTTCTCGCCAAGGCAATGATAAGTTTGTATATTTATCAGATAATTATTCGCTGAATGTCACATTTCTTTGCCTTTTTATGCTGCCAAGGGGAAATGAGACCACTCAGTACGTTTGACGTATTTTCCTTGCGTGGTTTTTCACATGGACAGTAAAGAAAAAAAAGTAGTTAGACATTACCTGTTATTCTTTTTAGCCAGTTTATCGTTTGCGCTTGTGGCTTTTGCCATCATTCGCTCACCGCTAAATCAAGCCTCTTTCCAGGTACTAGGTCACGCAAATATTGCGCCGCTTATCGCAGGAAACAATGACGCGGGTGCTAAGTTACTCAATGTCTCTGAACGAGGTGTGTCGATACGTTGTAGTGATGCACCTCAAGCAGAGCTTGACATGTGCGGCATCGTATTCCCATTACCTCATGACGTACAAAATGGCCATTTTTTGTCCCTCAGTACCAAAGCAACGCTGAATGTGGAGGTTGAGTCGCTTTGGTCGGGTACCACAGAGCAGCCGGGGGTCACGATCTTTGCTAAATCCTTATTAACCAATGAGAAATCCGAGCATTACGCTGTCAAAGATACCAAATATCAAGCTGTACGGTTTGAACCTAAAAGCACCCAGTCTATCCCTTTGAGTCGATTTCGGGTCGAAACGTGGTGGGAGGAGCTGTTTGATATCCCTTATGAGCAAGCCGATTTAGATTTTAGCCGACTCGTTGCACTTGAGTTCTACACTGGAGGTGTTCCTGTCAAAGCGGACGGAGAGTGGGGGATGACGATTAAAAGCCTCTCGTTTAGTTGGCAAATCCACAATGAATCAACGTTTGTTAAAGTGATGTTTTTTTATTGGCCGCTTCTTCTCGTGGGCTGTTTGGCACATTACCTTTTTTATACTAAGTCACTCCTGCTCCTTGCCAAGGATAATGTTTATAGAGACAAGAAAACAGGCTTTTACACGGTAGAGCACTTTGTCAAAAATTATTCAGCTCTAGCCCAATACAATGAACCCGTGAAACTGTATTTGGTCAAGATCAGTAACTATCACGCCTTAAACCACCATTTTGGTAATCCCGCGGTCATCAAAGTTATGGAACGAATGTGGCAAAAAATGGTGCGAGAATTACCTAATCATAAGCTGACGATTTATCGGGTGACAGAAGATGAATTGTTGATCGAGTGTGTGGGTGAGAATTTAACTTCTCAGCAGTCTCAGTATTTACTTGATTTGAATGATTTAGGTGTCAATCTTGATGGGATTGGTCATCTAATGCTGGAAATCGTCATTGGCTACGTATCCAGTGACTTTTTACCTGAAACGGGCGTCAAAGCATTAGAGCGAGCGCGATTTGCTGTCAATATTGCCAAGCGAAATGAGCAGCGATCCGCCGAATTCAACTTCGACACTATGATGGCTCATGAAGAAGAGTATCAAATTGCAGACAGTGTGCGTATGGCGCTACAGAGTGAGCAGTTCTACTTGCTGTTTATGCCGATATACGATGCCGAGAGAGAGCAAATTGTTGGCGCGGAAGCACTGTTGAGGTGCCATTCGGAGAGTTTACGTCAACTCTCACCTGAGGTGTATATTACGGTCGCAGAACAATATGGATTGATTCGTGACATTGATCTGTGGGTTGTTGAAGCGTGCTTTAAAACATATCAAACCTATCGTGATAAATTGCCGAATGATTTTCGGTTGTCTATCAACATTTCATCACGAGAACTTCTTGATAAACAATTTATCAACGATTTTAAACGCCTACTTCGCCAGTATCGTGTACTAGAGCATTTAGTTTGTTTAGAAATCACGGAAACCTTCTTTGTTCAGATGAAAGATTTCCATCTCAAAAGTATTGAGATTTTGCGTGAACTTGGCTGTCATGTTTCTCTGGATGATTTTGGTACCGGTTATACCTCTTACAACCATCTGGTCAATATCCCAGTTGATGAAATTAAAATTGATCGTAGTTTTGTCAATCAAATGGACACTGTCCAAGGTAAGGCCATTATCGAATCCATGATAAAGATAGCAGACTCGTTCAAATATGATGCTGTTGCGGAAGGTATTGAAACACAGAAACAATTTACTGAACTTCGAGCCATGGGATGTCGTTACTATCAAGGTTACTGGTTCTCGAAGCCGATCTCGATTGACGCGCTATGTTGTTTTGTAGATAAACCGGTTCACCTCACTTCTTAAATGGCCTATACCCATAACTCTTATATGGTTAATGGCTATGTAATTCATTGAATTAACGAATGAAAAAACTACTATGCATTGGGTTTTATAGTCTAAACTAAAGCATGAGTTGGCTATGGAAGCAAAGCAATGAGAATTACAGATAAATCCTTGGTTGAGCAACAACAGATCTCAGAATCTGAGCTCAAACAACGGCTTCAGTTATTTCGCCTAACGTCGAGTGAGCTAGTGGAGCTACGTTCACTGAAAGGCGTAATAGTTCGCCAGTTAGATTCAATCGTTGCAGGCTTTTATGAGCATCAGACGAACACCCCTGATGTAGAGACTTTAATTGGTGATGCTGGTACTTTGCAACGCCTCATGAGCGCTCTGCGTCAGTATGTGATTGATTTATTCTCCAAAGAAGTTGATCTTGACTACGTTGAACATAGATTGAGAATCGGGTTGGTACACAAACGAATTGGCGTTGATCCAAAACTCTATTTGTCTGCCGTCAGTTACCTCAAAGAAGTGCTTTCATCGACGATCCGCTCGAATATTTCTGATACCACCATAGCCAATTATCAATGCGAAATTTTAAGCCGTTTGATAGATTTTGATGTCTCTTATGTCTTTGATACTTATATAAAAAGCATGATGAATGAAATCGAGATGGAGCGGAATAAATCCTACCAATACGTCAATGAATTGGAGGAGATGGTCAGGGAAAGGACCAAGCATATTGAACTGATGGCAAGCCAAGATCCTCTCACCAATTTATACAATAAACGCGCATTTGAAGAAGTGGCAGAAAAGCTCTTCACAGAGTGTCGCGCACACGGTGACAGTATTACGGTGCTCTATATGGATATTGACAGTTTCAAGGCGTTTAACGATAACTTTGGTCATGAGGAGGGGGATAACGTTTTGATTGCGGTGGCGGATGCCATTCGAGGGATTTCTAGGGGCATTGACAAAAGCTTTCGCTTTGGCGGCGATGAGTTCGTTGTGTTGATGCCAAGCTGTAAAAAGCAAGATGCGCAGAAGACCTATGTGCCACGTCTGATTGAACGTCTGGCGGAAATCCGCGATGACGTCTCGATCAGTATTGGTGTCTCTGAATCAACGGCGAAGCACCCAGTGTCGATGCGAGACGCGGTCAGACTCGCCGATCAACAGATGTATCGTGATAAAAAAAAGCACAGTGAGGCAGCCAAATCGCAGGTCATCACCAGTATTGTCAGTAAGCAAAAGTCAACATAACAGCGGCGTTCACTGAATGGCGAGTCGCGCTATTTCAAAAACGACATATCAAACTCGGTTGATCTGTTTCGTCCGGATTCTTTGGAATAGTAGAGCGCTTTGTCTGCATGTTGTAACCAGGTTAGGTGGTTGGGTTGTTGTTCAGTCAACTCACACACCCCGAGGCTGATGGTGTAGCGAACAGAGTACCCTTCGCATTCGACAATCGACTGTTCGACACGTTTTCTAAGGCGCTCCGTAAAATAGAGCGCTTGCTCAGAGCACGTCCCCGGTAAGATAACCGTAAACTCTTCACCGCCGTAGCGGCCACAAATATCACTGCCACGAGAGGCTTTGATGAGCTCTTTTGCTGTGTGGCGGATCACCATGTCCCCGACAGTATGACCATAGTTATCATTAACTCGCTTGAAGTGATCAATATCGAAAATAACCAGTGACGCTGGTTTCCCGGTCACTTTAGCGTGATCAAACTCTTGCTGAAGACAACTTTCCCAGTAGGCGCGATTGTAGAGTTGAGTTAAGCCGTCTGTGCGACTGAGATCCGACAGTTTTTGATTGGAATCGATGAGGTGGGTTTTGTTTTTCGCTACGTCCGTGACATCATTGATGATAAGACTGACATGAGAGACTTCGCCGTTCACTGACGTTAAAGGGGAAAAGGTGATGTTTTGGCGCATCTCAGGTAAGCCGTTGGAGATTGGGCTGAAGTTTTTGAATTTAAACAGGTAAGGGCGGTCTTCCCAGCAAGAGAATCCGCGGCTGTTCAAACGAAACGAGGTGTCGACTTTATTACGCAGCCAAGTTTCAGGTAAGTCTTGCATAACGTCAAACAACACTTTGCCAATGATCGCTTCGGCGCGAATGCCACTGTACGATTGCATAAACGAATTCCACGCCAAGACTCGGTAGTGCTTATCCAAGACGATAAGCCCTGCATCCAGTTCGCCGATGATCTGCATCGCCCAGTGAAAATCCCCCATATCATGCTTGATCACATTACACACTCCAATACGGATTCGATGGACTTCATTGAGTCATTGTCCATAAGGAAAATCACGTCGCAGGCGACATCGAGATTTTCGGCGTGATAAACAAACTCAATGGTAAATATCTCTTGCTCGTAGCCGTTTAAAAACTGAGAGCAGCTTAGCGCCCGTTGTAGCGGCTCTTTTTCCAGCACGATGGGCTGGCGCAAAGAGATAGCAATGTCGAGCTGCTTGCTAAATGACACCAAAAACGAGGAGACTAATAAGTTGGCAATATCCAGGATCGCTTCGTTGGTTTCGGCATGAAAGTTGTCAACCGTAACAGCCGAAAATTGATCAATGCCTTGCCCGTGTAAGCAAACGAGCGCCTCACCATTGATGCCATTGCCAACAAAGCGCTGTGACACGGCGCGATATTCTGCATTGTTGACGATGTCTTGAATCGTCATTTTGAGTTCCGATTGATGCAAGGAGGCAACGTTAGGCAAAGGCATTTCAATAAATCGCCCGGTTTGTTCTGCGATGAGTGAGGCACTGGCACCGAGAGCGATATTGCTGATCTCTTTGATGTTATTGAGTAGCTCGTGAGCGGAGAGCTGCCGTGTGGGCTGTGTGTGCACCGAAGGGCACACTGGGATCCCATAGCGTTCAAATACCGCGTGAAGATCCATCGCGCTGAACGGCTTCTCAATGAAGTCGTGGGCGCCGAGTTCCCGGCAGCGCTGTTTTGCCTGATTTTGAATATCCCCTGATACCACGATAACCTGGGTCGGGTGCGCATGGACAGGTAGCGAGGCAAGCACTTCGAAACCATCCATGACAGGCATGGTCAAATCGAGGAACAGGACGTCGATAGGCTCAGATGCAAGGCGCTCTAAAGCGCTCTTTCCATTTTCTGCTTGGTAAAGAGTGATTGCCTGTGTATCAATGTTCGATAAAATCGCTTTGCGCGCGATTTTAGAGTCATCACAAACCAGAATCTTCATAAGATGATGGTTGACCCAGTCGTCGTTGCCATAAAATCAAACCCTCTCGGCTTGCATTGGTATCAATAATGAGACATTGCTTCAAAATTGCTGCGGGTTAGTAAACCCTTTTGCTATTGATTTTTCGAGTTATTTTTTTCTATCAGTAAAAGAAATTAGACTTTACGCACATATTACACTTGCATAAGTGTTTGGTTGGTTATGGTTTTTGTGTGTTTGATGTGCCACATGAATCGTGTCTACATTGAAATACTGATTGATTGGTCCATCTTCTCCTTTTGCCATCGAGGACGATCCCGTAGACTTGGCCCTTTATGACATAAGGAGCTTAACCAAATGGAACTCACCACCTTCATCCACACCCTTGAACACTCTCCGGAGACGATAGAGTTTGATCAGACCATGGCAATCATTGAGCGTTACTACATGTTTACGCCTACCGCGTTCACCAATGGTGACACCTTTAATGAGGTGAATCAGAACAATGGGTCTTGCAAGATTTTTGCGTTTGGCCAAAAGAATCAACTGTCAGAGTCACAAACCCTCGCTTGCTTTGGGCGTTATTATCGTGAAGATGTCCTCAACCATCCGGCAGGGGATGATCACGCGAACATCCGCAATTTTATGCAAACCGGTTGGCAAGGTGTGAATTTTGAAGGTCAAGCATTAGCAGATAAGGGGTAAGCGTCGTCAAAGACAGGCGAGAGGTGGACGACTATATATTGAACGACCATTTCGTACAATGTCTGCTCTAATTGGCGCATTTGTCAGCGAACACGCCTAAAATAGGGATTTTTGTTTGACTCCTCGTGCTGAATACGTAAAGTAAGCGCCGAACACAGCACTGAGCCTCAGTGCTGTTCTAAAAAGGCGCGTTGGCAGAGTGGCTATGCAGCGGATTGCAAATCCGTGGACCTCGGTTCGACTCCGGGACGCGCCTCCATTCTTTCTCTATCTTGTTATTCCATCAACTCAGACAATAGCTGATAAGAACGCAGTTTTTCGCTCTGATCATACACCATTGCGTTGACCATAATCTCATCGGCACCAGTCCGTTCAACCAGTGATTCAATGGCGTGTTTAACATGAGCTTTGTCACCATGAATCGACTCTCGCAACTGGGTTTCAACGTGCAATTTTTCTTGCGCCGACCAAAGCGGTGCCATGCTGTGTACCGGAGCGGGCAGCTTTTCACGACGGCCGCGTACCATTTTCAAAAACTTCTGTTTTTCTGTCGTCGCCAAATACTCTGCGTGCGATTGGCTCTCTGCAACAATGACGTTAGCACCAATCATCACGTAAGGTTTTGCTAAGTGCTGCGACGGAACAAACTCATCACGATAATAAGCTAACGCTCGAGACATCGCGTCTGGTGCGAAGTGTGCGGCGAACGCAAAGGGCAGTCCTTTCTGCGCGGCCAAACGAGCGCTGTACGTACTCGATCCCAGCAACCAAATCGGTATTGACGTGTTGTTACCAGGATAAGCCGCAACGGGTTGGTTTTGGGATACGGGACCGAGAAAAAACGTCAACTCTTCTAGCAGCTCAGCGAAGTCGGGATCCATGCGCTCTGGATCGCGCCTTAGCGCATGCATTGTCGGATAGTCGGTGCCAGGCGCTCGTCCCAGCCCAAGATCGATCCGCCCTGGGTAGAGCGCGTCCAATGTGCCAAATTGCTCTGCAATAACAAGGGGCGCATGGTTGGGCAACATAACACCACCGGAGCCCAAACGGATCGAGTGGGTGTGAGCGCCGATATGGCTGAGCAACACACTGGTGGCGGCACTGGCAATATCAGGCATATTATGGTGTTCCGCCATCCAAAAACGGTGATAGCCCCAAGATTCGACGGCTTGCGCCAATTCAACTGAACGCTGAAAAGTCTGAGAGAAGTCTGTGCCGTCAGAAACGGGCGCCAAATCAAGAACGGATAAGCGTGGGAAAGACATAGATGAGTATGGCCTGTTGATGAATGTTACCTAACACATGGTGTCGAGTACATGGGTTTAAAAGGGCAAAATTGCCCTTTCACTGTGGACAAATTTGTCCTTAATCTCCGCTTAGATAAGACGCGTGAGCGCTGCTGCGGTAATACCTGCTGCGATTGCTGGCAACGGTTTTTTGGTGGTAAAGCTCACGATAGCAGTAACCAAAAGTGCAACGCGAGCCCCCATGTCACCTTCCACCGCTAAGGGGGCCAACAGCGCGATTAACACCGACCCCGACATAGCGGTGATAAATTGCTGCACTCGGTAGCTAATTGGTACAAACGACATGACGAACACGCCACCCCAGCGTGTGAGCAGGGTGACCAGTGCCATGGCGATAATAATAATTAACGTGCCTTGCCAATCGGTTGAGATCATCATGCTTGTTTCT
>NZ_JCBDGO010000023.1:0-15798 GCF_059834045.1 Vibrio sp. R12-SG2-ISO1
ATTGCTAAGGTTAATTCTCAGTCTTCCTCCAGACAAGGCAGCACCTCTTATCTTTGCCATTGTCTATTTCCTCTTAAACGTTTTCGCCGTTTGCACGGATATCAGCAAGAACGGTATCAATACCTTTCTTGTCGATGATGCGCATACCTTTTGCAGATAGGCGTAGTTTAACAAAACGTTTTTCGCTCTCTACCCAGAAACGATGAGTTTGTAGGTTCGGCAGAAAACGACGCTTAGTAGCATTGCGTGCGTGTGAACGGTTGTTACCCGTTACTGGACGCTTACCAGTTACTTGGCATACTCGTGACATGAATGTCTTCTCCAAAATCGTTTCAGCTCGATATCAACCTTGGTGGCCGAACCTCTCTAGTTCTCAAAGAAGCTATTCTCAAAAGAATTTCGAGGTCTTATACCGCTATGGAAACCCATACAAGGCTATCAAAGGTCGCGCATTATACTAACTTGAGTAGCATTGCTCAAGACCCGAACAGATCCTTTTTACAGGTTTTCGTGATCTTTTTTAGGCAGAGCTGATAATAGTTCAAAAAATGTCGGGGGATTGTAGCAGAATTCGGGGGGTGGACAACTAAAAGTTAAACAAAATCACAGAAAGAAGGAGTGCCTAGTGCCTAGTGCCTAGTGCCTAGAAAATAATTCGTTACCTGAGCGCGCCTGATTTGCTTCTAATCAAACCTGCTATCATCTTGCTTACCTCTCTGATGGAAGCCTCCAATTGCGTAAAATCCTTGGTCTCAATAATGCCGAGCCTGTGAGACAAGATAAGCTGCGTTAATAGCTCACCAGCAGAGCCCTTCGCTATATACAAGAACCGAATCGCCTCTTTCGCTGAAAAGCGCTCTTCCCCTTCAGCAATATTAGATGGTATGGATAGAGCAGAACGGAAAACTTGATCCTTCAAGGCAAACTCATTGCTGCCACGAAACAACTCATGAACACGCTCACATATCAGCATGCTCTTCTGCCACACCTTCAACCGCTCAAAATCCACTCTCACCCTCCCCCTCTAGGAACTAGGAACTAGGAACTCACCCCTCTCCTCTCACAACCACCCCCTCTCCGCAAACGAGACCACCTCCCCATCCCCGACCACAAAATGATCCAATACTCGAATATCCACCAGCGAGAGTGCATCGGTGAGCCGTCGAGTAATTCGGCGGTCAGCTTGGCTCGGTTCTGCTACGCCTGAGGGGTGATTGTGCGCCAAAATCAATGCGGCAGCGTTGTGCTCAAGCGCTCGCTTGACGACTTCTCTCGGGTAAACGCTTGCCGCATCAATCGTGCCTTCAAACATCACCTCATCTTGAATGACTCGGTGTTGGTTATCTAAAAACAGGATATAAAAGGCCTCTCTCTGGCGATCTCGCAAAAGACTGGAGAGATAAAGCTTGGTCTGTTGTGGGCTAGTCAGGGCATCACCTCGCTTGAGCGTCTCGCAAAGATAGCGCTGCGTCATCTCAAGGACCGCTTGCAATTGTACGTACTTGGCCTCACCCAATCCTTTATGACGACAAAACTCCAACTGCTTAGCGGAAAATAACCCTCGCAAAGAGCCAAACTCTTTCAACAACACATCCGCCAACTCAATGACATTCATCCCCCGAGTCCCCGTCCGCAGGAAGATAGCCAACAACTCCGCATCCGTCAGCGATTGCGGCCCTTGATGAATCAGCTTCTCACGAGGCATCGACTCCTTAGGCACCCCTCTCATTCCCGCTCCCTCTACTCATCCCCATCCCCCATTACCCGTTACCCATTACCCATCACCCATCACCCATCACCCATCACCCATCACCCATCACCACCCTACCAAACCCCCACCCTCAAAAAGCATGCTTTTCGCATTACCCCCCTCGCCCCCCATCACTTATCCCCCATTCCCCTTCACCCATTACCCACCACCCATTACCCACGCCCCCTCACCCACTACCTACTACCCCCTTACCCATGCTATCTTACGCCAAGAATTTTTAAGGAAGATCATCATGCAAACACTCGCAGGTAAAAAGATCCTTTTAGGTATCAGCGGTGGTATCGCCGCGTACAAATGTGCGGATTTGACGCGCAGACTCAGTGAACGTGGCGCGACCGTCCAGGTGGTGATGACGCCAGCCGCGAAAGAGTTTATTACGCCGCTGACCATGCAGGCGGTCTCTGGACGTCCGGTGTCAGAGAGCTTGCTCGATCCAGCCGCCGAAGCCTCTATGGGCCATATTGAGCTCGCCAAGTGGGCCGATCTGGTTCTGCTCGCGCCCGCCACGGCGGATTTGATTGCGCGCATGGCGGCGGGCATGGGCAATGATCTTCTGACCACTCTCGTGCTGGCGACGGATGCGCCAATTGCGGTCTCACCCGCGATGAATCAGCAGATGTATCGCAACCTCGCCACGACAGAGAACATCGCCACCCTTTCGCGTCGCGGTATGATGATTTGGGGCCCCGCTGCTGGCGAGCAAGCGTGTGGCGACGTCGGCCCAGGTCGGATGTTAGAACCAATGCAACTGGTTGAGCACTGCGAGCAATTTTTTGGCCCTAAACCGCTGGCGGGGCGCTCTGTGCTCATCACTGCGGGCCCGACCCGTGAGGCGATTGATCCGGTGCGCTATATCTCTAACCACAGCTCAGGCAAGATGGGCTTTGCACTGGCCAGCGAAGCAGCAGCGCTCGGTGCCCGTGTGACGCTCATCGCCGGCCCTGTTTCGCTCTCAACGCCGAGCGGCGTCACCCGTATTGACGTGCAAAGCGCGCAAGAGATGTACGACGCGGCGCTTGAGCATGCTCGCTCACACGATGTCTTTATTGGCTGCGCCGCCGTGGCCGACTATCGTCCTCATCAGGTTGCCACGCAGAAAATCAAAAAAACCGACCAAAGCGATGCGATGTCGATTGAGATGGTGAAAAATCCCGACATTGTTGCCAGCGTCGCGGCGCTCAATGAGCATCGACCTTTTACTGTTGGCTTTGCCGCTGAAACACAAGACGTCGCCCACTACGCCAAAAGCAAGTTGGCGAAGAAAAACCTCGATCTCATTTGTGCTAACGATGTCTCAGTCGCGGGGCAAGGGTTTAATAGCAACGACAACGCTATCACCGTATACTGGAAAGAGGGTGAGCAATCACTTACGCTTGCGTCCAAACAGGATATCGCAACGCAGATCCTCACCATTATTAATGACAAACTCGCGCCAACAAGCGAGTGATTTCAACCTATTCATCAGACAACGCGGTTGGTTGAGCCCCAGCCGCGCTCGCACTCGGTGTGCGCTTTGCGTTTTCAGCCCCTCTGAGCGCTGCGCCCCTCGTGTGACAGTTCTTATAAACTGTGGTTATAAAAAAGGAAGAGGTTCATGGCAGGAACAAAAAAAACCAACCGCCGCGACGAAATATTGCAAGCCCTTGCCGAAATGCTGGAGTCCAGTGACGGCGCCTCACGCATCACCACCGCGAAACTCGCCAAACAAGTCGGCGTGTCAGAAGCGGCCTTGTATCGTCACTTTCCTAGCAAAGCGCGCATGTTTGAGGGCTTGATCGAGTTTATTGAAGAGTCTTTAATGTCTCGCATCAATCGTATTTTGGATGAAGAGAAAGACACCCTGACCCGTCTGCGTTTGGTGTTGCAGCTCATTCTCGCCTTTGCCGAACGCAACCCGGGGCTGAGCCGAATTTTGTCTGGCCATGCATTGATGTTTGAAAATGAGCGCCTGCGCGATCGCATCAACCAGTTGTATGAGCGCATTGAAACCTCACTGCGTCAGATCCTGCGTGAGCGTAAACTGCGTGAAGGGAAAGCCTTTCCTGTGGATGAAATGATCCTCGCCGCCCAACTGCTTGGCCAAGTCGAAGGCAGCTTGAACCGCTTTGTGCGCTCTGATTTTAAGTACCACCCTACCGCAAACTTTGACGAGTACTGGGCACTGCTCAGTGCGCAATTGGATTAATTCATGACAACCAACGATAAACACCAGCCCCCCACGTTTTCTTGGTCTTTGCTTCACCCACGCCATTGGGGTGTTTGGCTTGGCTTTGGCTTGCTGGCGATAGTGGTTAACCTGCTACCGTATCGACTGCTTTATGCGCTCGGCCGAGGGCTCGGCAAACTCGGCATGCGTTTAGGCAAAAAGCGCGTTCATGTCGCCAAGCGCAACCTTGAGCTCGCCTTCCCGGATAAGGCGCAAGCTGAGATTGAAGCGATGGTCGAGGAGAACTTCAAAAACACCGGTCTCGCGCTGATTGAAACCGGCATCACTTGGTTTTGGCCGACCTGGCGCTTTAAGCGCAGAATCGTAGCGAAAGATGTCGAGTTGCTGCATCAGTACAATGAGCAGAAAAAGGGCGTGCTGCTATGCTGCGTCCACGCACTCAATCTAGAGATCACCGCGCGCGCGTTTGCGGTGCTGGGGCTAGGTGGCTATGGCGCGTTTCGCCCGCACAATAATCTTGCATACAACTTTATTCAGCACTGGGGCCGCTCGCACAACGGAAACGTTTTGATCGACAGAAAAGATCTCAAACAGATGATTCGCGTTATGCGCAGTGGTGAGCGGCTGTTTTACTTACCGGATCATGATTACGGCCGCAACAAATCGGTATTTGTGCCCTTTTTTGCCGTTCCCGATGCCTGCACTACTACAGGCACTAGCATCTTGGCGTACACCAGTAAAGCGGCGATTGTGATGGGTTCAGGCTTTCGCAATGACGACGGGCGCTATGAGATCATCGCCAATAAATCGGTAGAGAAAGACTACCCACAAAAAGACGAAGTCGCGGCCGCCGCCTACATGAACCGCCACGTGGAAGAGGTGATCCTCCGCGCCCCAGAGCAATGGATGTGGCTACACAAGCGCTACAAAACCATGCAAGACGAAAACGCAGAGAAGGGCGTACGGTACAAGTAAAGCGGAATACGCCATTAGGAAATAAGAAAATAAGGAAATAAGTAAATAGTGGCCAATCCCCTCTAGGAACTCGCCACTAGAAACTAGGCACTTAAATCCCATACTCCGCACGGTACGCTTTCACGGCGGCGAGGTGCTCTGCCGCGTCGCCTTTCTCTTCCAAGTAAGTCACCAAATCGCCAAGGCTGACGATGGAGATCACCGCGCAGCCAAAGTCGCGCTCGACTTCTTGAATCGCAGAGAGCTCACCTTTGCCTTTTTCTTGGCGGTCAATCGCCACCAATACGCCCGCCAGTGCGGCGCCGCTTGCTTGGATAATTTCCATCGATTCACGAATCGCGGTGCCAGCGGTGATCACATCGTCCACCAACATAATGCGACCTTCCAGCGGGCTGCCGACTAAGTTGCCGCCCTCACCGTGGGTTTTCGCTTCTTTACGGTTAAAGCAGTAAGGCGTGTCGATGTCGTGGTGATCCGCCAGTGCCACCGCGGTGGTGGTTGCAATCGGGATGCCTTTGTACGCAGGGCCAAACAGCACATCAAACTCGATGCCAGAGTCCGCGAGCGCGGCGGCGTAAAAACGCCCTAAGCGCGCCAAATCACGACCGGTATTGAAAAGACCAGCGTTAAAGAAGTACGGGCTCTTACGGCCAGATTTCAAAGTAAACTCACCAAACTTAAGAACTTGTTTCTCAAGTGCAAACTCAATAAATTCACGCTGGTATGCTTTCATTATTTTCTCTCGATGTGTTTTTAGTGGCTAGTTCCTAGTTCCTAGTTCCTAGAAGAAAGGTTAAAGATAAGGGTAAAAAGTGTTCTCTATAAAAAAGAACAAAAAAATAGCCCCCATTAATGGGAGCTATCAATCAATCTGCTAATGCCGCTTTTTGCGCGGCGACAATATCGGCAATGCCGACCTTGGCCGACTCAAGCAAGACCATCAGTTGCTCGTGGGTGAACGGTTCACCTTCGGCGGTGCCTTGCACTTCGATCATGCGGCCATCTTCGGTCATCACGACGTTCATATCGGTGTCTGCGGCAGAGTCTTCGACGTACTCCAAGTCACACAATACCTCCTCACCCAGCAAACCCACCGACACCGCGGCCACATGGCCTTTCATCGGGTTCTTTTTCAGTTTGCCTTTATTGATCAAGTGAGTGAAGGCATCCGCTAGCGCCACACTGGCACCGGAAATAGACGCCGTGCGCGTACCGCCATCGGCTTGAATCACATCACAGTCAACGGTGATCATAAACTCGCCCATCGCCTCTAAATCCACCACAGCACGCAGGCTGCGCGCAATCAGGCGTTGAATTTCCATCGTGCGGCCACCTTGCTTACCGTTTGACGCTTCACGACGCATGCGTGAATGTGTCGAACGCGGCAGCATGCCGTACTCGGCCGTCACCCAGCCTTTACCTTGGCCTTTTAGCCAACGCGGCACACTCTCTTCAACCGTGGCGTTACACAGCACTTTGGTATTGCCGAACTCGACCAACACAGAACCTTCTGCATACGCGGTATAGTTGCGAGTAATTTTAATTGGGCGAATTTGATCCGCCTTGCGATCATTGGGACGCATGGGCATTACCTTTGTTGACTTGATGACGGTAGAATTGGGCCCAGAGTCTAGCACAAAACACCCCCTCACCACCACTGTCATTCCCCCTTCACTACCCCTCTCCCCATCACCCATCACCCATCACCCACCACCCCTCTAGGAACTAGGAACTAGGAACTAGTCACTAGGAACTCCCCCCCACCTTCTGCTATCCTCTCCCTGCGTTATTTTCACAGATTAATAGATAGGAAAATTCGATGATTTATAGCATGACGGCCTACGCGCGCAGCGAAGCCAAAGGCGATTGGGGCAGTGCCGTGTGGGAGATCCGCAGCGTTAACCAACGTTATTTGGAAACCTACTTCCGCCTCCCTGAGCAATTTCGTGGCTTAGAGCCGTTACTTCGTGAACGCTTTCGCAAGCGCCTGGCGCGCGGTAAAGTGGAGTGCAGCCTGCGTTTTGAAGCCAACCCCGCCGCCAAAGGTGAGCTGACCATCAATGAAACCCTCGCCAATCAAGTCATCAAAGCCGCTGAGCAAGTGATGCACATGACCGGCGAACTGAGCCGCATCAACCCGTTCCAAGTGATGCAGTGGCCAGGCGTGATGGAGACCCCAGAGCAAGACATGGACGCGGTCAACAAAGACCTGTTAGCCGCCTTTGACAATGCACTGAATGATTTCATTGACGCTCGCGGCCGCGAAGGCGACAACATGAAAGCGCTCATCACCCAGCGCCTAGACGCCATCTCACAAGAAGTGACTCGCGTGCGCGCTCGCATGCCCGAGATCCTTGAGTGGCAACGTGAGCGTCTGTTCGCCAAATTTGAAGACGCCAAAGTGGAGCTCGACCCTTCCCGCGTTGAGCAAGAGCTTATCCTCCTCGCGCAAAAATCCGATGTGGCTGAAGAGCTCGATCGCCTCGACTCTCACGTCAAAGAGACCAACAACATCCTCAAAAAAGGCGGCGCCTGCGGCCGACGCCTCGACTTTATGATGCAAGAGTTCAACCGCGAGTCAAACACGCTTGCCTCGAAGTCGATCAGCGCCGACATCACCGCATCCGGGGTCGAGTTGAAAGTGTTGATTGAGCAGATGAGAGAGCAGATTCAGAACATCGAATAGTCTCTTTTAGATGACTAACTGTGCAAAGCCCCTGTTTACTTTATAAGTCGATAGGGGCTTTTCATTTTTCCACCAACATCCTCTGACTTCACCCAACAGCCCCACCACTGCTCTGACCTTTCAATAAAATTAGACTATCCCCTCCAGCCTAACCTTTTGATTTATTTTGGAACGCACTCTCTTAGCACTCATTAATGACAATAAACTAAACTATTAAGTCACTTGCCCTAAGGTAATGGGATGTCAAAAGGGCGGCCTTGATGCCGCCCTTGTTGTGTCTGCAATAGCAATAATGGCGATGGCAGCCATATGTCCGCGATTATAAAAGCACCAAATACGCCATAAATAGCCCAGACAGCACATAAATGACAGGGTGAACCTGCTTAGCTTTGCCTGCTACCACCATGCTAAAGGCGTAGCTGATAAAGCCCATCGCCATGCCGTTGGCCGGTGAGAAGCTCAGTACGGTGAACATGATGGTGAAAAACGCCGCGATGCGAGACTCTTTTTGCTCCCAACGGATTTGGCCAAGGCGACCAATCATGTAGATGCCGACCACCACCATCGCCGGTGCGACCATGGCCGCGGAGAAGATGGAAAAGAGCGGGTATAGGAACAGCGACACCAAGAAGAGCCCCGCGACCACCACCGCAGCGAGACCGGTTTTCGCGCCTTGTGCAGAGGCAATGCCCGATTCTGAGAAGGCGGTAACTGAAGTCGTACCCAGCACAGAGCCAATCACGGTGCCGCCTGCGTCCGCAACCAGCGCCGAGCGCGCATTTGGCACTTTGCCATCTTTGTCGATGATGCCCGCATCTCGGCCGACGCCGACAATGGTGCTGAGGCCATCAAAGAAATCGACAATCAAGAAAATCACCACAATAAACAGCAGATCAAACAGCTTGTCGGCCGCCAGCCCTGAGAAATTAAAGATGGCGCCAACGCTGCCCGACAGGCTTGGTGGCGCGGCCACTAGGCTCTCTGGGATGGGGGCGTTTTGCGTCCCTAGCATCCAGTCGGCCACAACGGTCAACACAATCGCCGATACAAACGAGATAAAGGTCGCCAGCTTGATGTCACGAATCATGCAGCCGAGCGCGATAAAGATACTGATGTAGGCAATGATGACTTGCGGGTCATTGATTTTGCCCATGCTGACCAAGATGATCGGGTTCGAGACGATGATGCCGGCGTTTTTCAGGCCCAAAAAGGCGATAAACAGACCAAGCGATACGGTGATCGCCAGTTTGAGATCTTCTGGAATAGACTCAATCATCGCCTTGCGAATATTAGTCATCGACAAAATCAGGTAGAGCACACCAGAGAAGAAGATTCCCAGCAGCGCCTCGTGCCACACCAACGCCACCGAGCCGCTCAGCAGCATGCCTTTGAAGAAGCCGTTCATGCTCATGCCTGGCGCCAGCATGACTGGGTAGTTACCAAACACGCCCATGATCAGCGTGGCTGCCGCCGCCGCCAGTGCTGTGGCGGTAAAAATCGCGCCGCGATCCATGCCTGGGATGTCACCCAAAATCGCGGGGTTAACCGCCAAGATGTAACTCATCGCCAAAAAAGTAATAAACCCGGCGTACAGCTCCGTGCCTAGGGTCGATTTTCGCGCAGAGATATGAAAAGTGGATTCAAGCCACCCAGCGTTGGCTGAGCGTGGAAGTGCAGTGTCAGAACTCACAATACAACCTATCGTTAGATAAATAAGAGGGCCATAGCCCATCGCCAGCAGCAATGCCTGCAACGAGCCAAACGTTTGCGCGAATTGTAATGAGATGGGGTGAAATTTCAACCGATTTTGATGCGCATCACATTTTTCATCCGATCTAGTCACTTAGTCTGATCCATGCTACTCTTCGCCTCCCTTTTTCTGGCCGAATTTTCGCCACCGAGGTTGAGAGAAATCGCGCTCTTGACTGACGTTATGCCCGCGGTCAGTGCTATCTTTAATACATCGAATCTTATGGTGGACGTAACCTTATGGCCAAAGGCACCCTATACATTGTTTCTGCGCCCAGCGGCGCGGGTAAATCGAGCTTGATTTCAGCCATGCTGGAAACTAACCCTACCTACGCAATGAAAGTGTCCGTGTCGCACACGACACGTGGCATGCGCCCGGGTGAGCAAGATGGCGTGCACTACCACTTTGTGCAAAAAGAGCAGTTTGAAGCGCTGATCGAACAAGGTGCGTTTTTGGAATACGCGGAAGTGTTTGGCAACTACTACGGCACCTCTCGCCCGTGGATTGAGCAAAACCTCGATAAAGGCATCGACGTCTTCCTCGACATTGACTGGCAAGGCGCACGCCAAATTCGTGAGCAAATGCCACAAGCCAAGAGCTTGTTCATCCTGCCGCCGTCAAACGGTGAGTTGGAACGCCGCCTGAACGCGCGCGGCCAAGACAGTGAAGCGGTGATCGCAAAACGCATGGCGGAAGCGAAATCGGAAATTTCTCACTACAACGAATACGACTACGTGATCATCAATGATGATTTCGATAACGCGCTGATGGACTTTAAAGCCATCATTCGCGCCGAACGCCTCAAGCAAGATAAGCAAGCCCTCAAGTACAAAGGCATGCTGGATGCGTTGTTGAAATAAGAATCTAGACTATCCGCTACGATATCTTGTATAATTTCTCGTCATACAAAATTTTAGTTAACTATTTGGAGTCCTTATGGCACGCGTAACTGTTCAAGACGCTGTTGAAAAAGTTGGCAACCGTTTCGACCTAGTTCTCATTGCGGCTCGCCGCGCTCGTCAAATGCAAACTGGCGGCAAAGATGCACTAGTGCCAGAAGAGAACGATAAGCCGACGGTTATCGCCCTGCGCGAAATCGAAGAAAGCCTTATCACAAAAGAGATCCTGGATGCGCGTGAGCGTCAAGAGCAGCAAGAGCAAGAAGCCGCTGAACTTGCCGCTGTTAGCAGCATTGCTCACGGTCGATAATCCTCTTCATCACCACTATCTGCCGGGCCTAAAATTTGTATCTATTCGATAGCCTCAAAGACGTTGCCCAAGAATACCTAACAGAGCCTCAAATTGAGGCTCTGCGTCAATCTTATGTGGTAGCGAAAGATGCCCATGAAGGGCAAACCCGCTCAAGCGGGGAACCATACATCATCCACCCTGTTGCTGTTGCTCGTATCTTGGCGGAAATGCGCCTTGATATTGAAACCCTCCAAGCCGCGCTTTTGCACGATGTCATCGAAGATTGTGATGTCACCAAAGAGCAACTTGAAGAGAAGTTTGGCAACACCGTTGCAGAGCTGGTCGATGGCGTCTCTAAGCTGGATAAGCTCAAGTTTCGTGATCGCAAGGAAGCTCAGGCTGAGAACTTTCGTAAGATGGTACTTGCGATGGTGCAAGACATCCGCGTCATTTTGATCAAACTGGCAGACCGCACGCACAACATGCGCACGCTCGGCGCACTGCGCCCTGATAAAAAGCGTCGCATCGCGCGCGAAACCCTCGAAATCTATTCACCCTTAGCGCATCGCTTGGGTATCCATAATATTAAAACCGAACTGGAAGAGCTCGGTTTTGAAGCGCTCTACCCCAACCGCTATCGCGTGTTAAAAGAGGTCGTCAAGGCCGCTCGCGGTAACCGTAAAGAGATGATTCAACGCATCCACACCGAAATTGAAGGCCGACTGGAAGAAGTGGGTCTGTCTGCGCGTGTGGTGGGGCGCGAGAAAAACCTCTTCTCCATCTACAACAAGATGAAGACCAAAGAGCAGCGCTTCCACACCATTATGGACATCTACGCGTTTCGTGTGGTGGTGGACACCGCTGACACCTGCTATCGCGTATTGGGCCAAGTGCACTCGCTCTACAAGCCTCGCCCGGGGCGTATGAAAGATTACATCGCGGTGCCTAAGGCGAACGGCTATCAGTCTTTGCATACCTCGATGGTCGGCCCACACGGCGTGCCTGTCGAAGTGCAAATTCGCACCGAAGATATGGATCAGATGGCGGACAAAGGGGTCGCGGCGCACTGGTCTTACAAAGGCAATGGCGAGCGTACCGGCACCACCGCGCAAGTCAAAGCGCAGCGCTGGATGCAGAGCCTGCTTGAGCTCCAACAAAGCGCGGGCAACTCGTTCGAATTTATTGAAAACGTCAAATCGGATCTCTTCCCAGATGAGATTTACGTCTTCACCCCGAAAGGGCGCATTGTGGAGCTGCCTGTCGGCGCCACTGCGGTCGATTTTGCGTATGCCGTGCATACCGATGTCGGCAACACCTGTGTCGGCGCGCGCGTCGATCGCAACCCTTACCCTCTCAGCAAAGCGCTGAAAAACGGCCAGACGATTGAGATCATCAGCGCACCGGGCGCCCGTCCGAATGCAGCGTGGCTCAACTACGTCGTGACCTCACGTGCGCGCACCAAGATTCGTCAAGTGCTGAAAACCATGCGCCGTGAAGAGTCGATTACCCTTGGCCGCCGATTGCTCAATCACGCCTTAGGTGATTTGTCGGTTTCCGACATCAATGAAGAGAACATCAATCACGTCTTGAGCGATCTGAAAATCAAATCCCTCAATGATCTGCTCGCCGCTATCGGTTTGGGTGAGTTGATGAGTATTGTCATCGCCCGCAGACTGCTTGGCGATGCCGATGAGCTCACCGAAGTCGCCAGCTCTGACGGCAAGCCGAAGAAGAAGCTGCCGATCCGCGGCGCAGAAGGCATTTTGCTGACGTTTGCCAACTGTTGTCATCCGATTCCGGACGATCACATCATTGCTCACGTTTCTCCGGGTCGAGGATTGGTGGTGCACCGCGAGACGTGTCCGAATGTGCGCAACCACGAAAAAGAGCCAGATAAGTACATGGCGGTGGAGTGGTCAGACGATTACGATCAAGAGTTTATTGCCGAGCTGCGTGTCGATGTGCAAAACCGTCAAGGCGCCCTCGCGGAACTGACCAACGTCATTTCACAAACCGGCTCCAACATTCACGGTCTCTCGACCGAAGAGCGTGATGGCCGTTTGTACACAGTGACTGTGGTGCTCACCACCAAAGATCGCGTCCACTTAGCGGGCATCATGCGCAAGATTAAAGCCATGCCGCACACACTCAAAGTGCGCCGTAGAAAGTACTGATCCCCATCCACATCAGAAAGCGGTCTTTAGGGCCGCTTTCTTTATCATCCATTTTTTAACACCATATTCTTTTTCAACTAAGCCCTAACACCATGAATTTAGAACGTTACCAACGCATTCAAGAAGTGTTAAAAGCGCGCCAAGCGGATTTGACCCTTTGCCTCGAAGAAGTCCACAAGCCCAATAACGTCTCGGCGGTGATCCGCAGCGCCGACGCCACCGGCATTCACAAAGTGCACGCGGTTTGGCCTGATAAAATGCGCACCTTAAGCCACACGTCGGCGGGCGCGCGCAACTGGGTGGAAGTGGAAACACACGACACCATTGAAGACGCGATTGGTGAGCTCAAACGCCAAGGCATGCAAGTGCTGGTGACTAACCTCTCAGAGACGGCAGTCGATTTTCGTCAGATTGATTACACCAAACCGACGGCGGTGATCCTCGGCAGTGAAAAAATCGGCGCGTCAGAGCAAGCCAAAGCGCTCGCCGACCAAGACATCATCATCCCTATGGTCGGTATGGTGCAATCGCTCAATGTCTCGGTCGCCAGCGCAGTGATTCTCTATGAAGCCCAGCGCCAACGCCAAGCCGCCGGCATGTACGACAATGCACAAAGCGCCTTACCCGCCGAGACCATCCACCGCATCCTCTTTGAGCGCGGCCACCCCGTGCTCGCCAAAGTCGCCAAACGCAAACAGCTCCCTTACCCTCCCCTCGATGAGCAAGGCCAAATCGTCGCGGATAAAGAGTGGTGGGCGCAGATGCAGAGTAGGTAGGATGAGTGCCTAGTTTCTAGTTCCTAGTGCCTAGAGGGCAAAACTCTAGTGACTAGTTTATAGTTCCTAGTGCCTAGAAGGCAAAACTCTGGTGAGTAGTTCCTAGTGCCTAGAGGACGGAATTTCTAGGAACTAGGCACTAGGAACTCCCCTCTTCACTGTACAAAAACACAGATAAATGCTTAACTATCCCCATCATTAATCATTGCGTGAGCGAAGCTATGTCCCAACTTTTGTCGGCTATTCCACTGACCTCTCTGGCGGGTGTCGGGGCGAAAGTGGCAGAGAAATTGGCCAAAGTCGGGCTGCTATCGGTGCAGGATTTACTGTTTCACTTGCCGCTGCGCTATGAAGACCGCACTCGGGTCTACCCCATTGTTAAATTGCACGCAGGGCTGTGGGCAGCGGTGCAGGGTAAGGTGATGAGTGTTGATACCCTGTTTGGCAAGCGCAAAATTTTGGCGGTCAAACTCAGTGATGGCAACGGCACCCTCACCCTGCGCTTTTTTAACTTCACCGCCGGGATGAAAAATCAATTCGCGGAAGGCAAAACGGTGCATGCCTATGGGGAAATCAAACGCGGCAGCTACGGGTTAGAGATTGTCCATCCGGATTACAAGTTTTACACGCCGCAGCAACCGGTTGAGACGGAGCCGAGTTTAACGCCCGTCTACCCAACCACCGATGGTCTGCGCCAACTCACCCTGCGTAACCTGACTGAACAAGCGCTCGCATTGCTCGAT
Source organism: Vibrio sp. R12-SG2-ISO1 (assembly GCF_059834045.1). Classification (NCBI taxonomy): domain Bacteria; kingdom Pseudomonadati; phylum Pseudomonadota; class Gammaproteobacteria; order Vibrionales; family Vibrionaceae; genus Vibrio; species Vibrio sp. R12-SG2-ISO1. The sequence goes on from NZ_JCBDGO010000023.1 coordinate 14,234, forward strand.
AAATCGGCGGTGCAAGAGCTGCTCCCTGCTGGGCTCTATGATAGCCAGATTACCCTTAATCAAGCGCTGCACACCATTCATCGCCCACCACCGGACATCAATCTAGAACAGTTTGATGAGGGTAAACACCCGGCGCAAGTGCGCCTCATCATGGAAGAGCTGCTGGCGCAAAACCTATCGATGCTCGCGGTGCGCAGCCAAGGGCAAAAAGAGGCGGCGATCGCGCTGGGGCCGAGTCAAACGCTGAAACAACAGCTATTGGACGCCCTGCCGTTCTCGCCGACCAATGCTCAGCGCCGAGTCGTAGAAGAGATTGAGAGCGATCTCGCCAAGCCGCACCCGATGATGCGCTTAGTGCAAGGAGATGTCGGCTCAGGCAAAACCTTGGTCGCGGCACTGGCCGCCGTGCGCGCCTTGGAGCAAGGCAAACAAGTGGCCTTGATGGCGCCCACCGAACTGCTGGCAGAGCAGCACGCATTAAACTTTAGCCAATGGTTTGAACCAATGGGCATTCAAGTTGGCTGGCTGGCGGGCAAGCTCAAAGGCAAAGCCAAGCAGACCCAACTTGAGCGCATTGCCTCGGGCGAGGCGCAAATGGTGGTCGGCACCCATGCGCTATTCCAGGAGCAGGTCAACTTTTCTCAGTTAGCCCTAGTGATCATCGATGAGCAACACCGCTTTGGTGTCCACCAGCGGCTAGAGCTGCGTGAAAAAGGCGAGCAGCAGGGCGCGTACCCGCATCAACTGATCATGACGGCGACGCCCATTCCGCGCACCCTCGCCATGACGGCGTACGCAGACCTTGAAACCTCCGTCATCGATGAGCTTCCCCCCGGTCGGACGCCGATTCAAACCGTCGCCATCCCAGACACCAAACGCGACACCATTGTTGAGCGCGTACGTCATGCCTGCCTAAACGAAGGTAAGCAAGCGTATTGGGTGTGCACCTTGATTGATGAGTCGGAAGTGCTCGAGGCGCAAGCCGCCGCCGATACCGCAGAGGAGTTGCAGCGCACGCTGGCGGACCTCAAGATTGGTTTAGTCCACGGGCGAATGAAACCGGCCGAGAAGCAGGCGGTAATGCAGGCGTTTAAAGATAATCAACTGCACCTGTTGGTCGCCACGACGGTGATTGAAGTTGGGGTCGATGTGCCGAATGCCAGCTTGATGATCATTGAAAACCCAGAACGCCTCGGTCTGGCGCAGCTTCACCAGTTGCGTGGCCGTGTCGGACGAGGCTCGGTCGCGAGCCACTGTGTGCTCTTGTATCACGCACCGCTGTCTAAAACGGCGCAAAAGCGATTAGGTGTGTTGAGAGAAAGCAACGATGGCTTTGTGATAGCCCAGCGCGATCTCGAAATTCGCGGCCCAGGCGAGCTGCTCGGCACCAAACAAACCGGCATGGCCGATTTTAAGATTGCCGATCTGATCCGCGATCAACGCCTCGTCCCCGAAGTGCAACGCATCGCGCGCTACCTGCATCTCAACTACCCTGACCACACCCAAGCGATCATAGAGCGGTGGTTGGGCGAGCGTGATATTTACGCGAAGGCGTGATTAGTTCC
>NZ_JCBDGO010000024.1:0-49160 GCF_059834045.1 Vibrio sp. R12-SG2-ISO1
ATACTGTACAAGCCAATCAACTTTTCGCGGATTTCTGGGTGTTGGCGCAGCGTGGCTAGGTTTTGTAAGCACTGCTCGCGGTCGATGCCAATATGAGCGGCATTGTCCGCCGTGAGGGTTTTCGCAGGGGCGAGAATTGGGCACTTATTGAGATGTACCAGTTTGACCGGCACGGGCAGTTCATCTGGCCCTAGGTCGTCTCGCTTGGTGTACAAACGCGTGTTGAGTGCGTCGACATCAAGATCCAACAGTGGCTGAGGATCTTTGGCTAAGTCGACCATGATAACTGCGTTTTGGTTGGTCGGGTGCCACGCCACTGGAACCATCCAACTGGTGTATTGGCACTCTCGGCCTAACATGCCGGAGACGTGCATCAAGGGGGTCATATTGACAATATCGATCAGCTCATTGAGTTTGCGTTTATGGCGCATCGACAAAAAGTAATCAAACAATTTGGGCTGTGCGGCTTTGATTTTTTTTGCCATCTCAATGGTGGCAATCACATCCGCCATCGCGTCGTGCGCGTTGGCGTGTTCAATGCCATTAGCGACCGATAAATGTTCCAACTTAAAGCTAATAAAGCCTTCTTCGTTTTCTGGCCACTCGATGCCTTTAGGTCGCAACGCATGACACGCGCGTAGCACATCCAATAGATCCCAGCGAGAGTTGCCGTTTTGCCAGCTCCATGCATAGGGGTCAATGAAGTTGCGATAACAGGTATAGCGCGTCACTTCATCATCAAAACGAATGCTGTTGTAGCCCAAGCTTATGGTATTGGGCGTCGCCAATTGCGCGTGAATCTGGGCGATAAATTCAGGTTCTGGCAGCCCTTTACTGACCGCCGTTTGCGGAGTGATACCCGTGATGAGCGCCGCTTCTGGCGCGGGTAAGTAATCGGCAGGTGGCTGACAGTAAATCACCAGCGGCTCACCGATGATGTTGAAATCCATATCGGTGCGCACGCCTGCAAACTGGCTCGGCCTGTCTTTGGCTGGGCTGGTTCCCCAAGTCTCATAATCAAAGAAGAAAAACGTCGGTTGATTATCAGATTGCATGGGTTCTCCAGAAATTGCGTGCGATTGACGTGAAGTATCCGTCAAGAAAGGGCGCGCAAGCAAGGGAAATGGCGAAAAACTTTCAAGCCAGGTCTATGGGTGACGATTTTCTGCGCGTTAGAACAAATCAAGGACTCGAAGGCCAACGTACAGGTGCTACGAGTCATCGACTGGTTAACGATAGCGCTCAATCAGCGCCAACATATCTGGGCTTTCGAGGACGCGGATTCTGCTATGGCCTTTTTCTTTTGCAAACAGTGCGTACTGCATGGCTCGCGCGACGTCACTGGCATGAATGGGAATCAGCTTGCGCAATGGGCCTATCATAAGTGGGCGCGCCACTTTTAGCACCGCTTGCAAAACCAATTCATCATTTCTTGGGGTGTCTCTTAGCCCCACTAATGGACCAGGGCGAACGAATACCACTTGCTCAAACCCCATACGCTCAATGGTCAGTTCCATTTTCCCTTTACAGCGTAGGTAATGAGACAGTGAGCGCGATGACGCGCCATAACTCGAGACAACCGCGAGACGCGTCACGCCCAGCAGTTTCATTTCGCTCGCGACCTCACACACCAATTTGACGTCGACGTGTTCTAGCGCCTCTTTAGAGCCTGCCTGCTTGCGTGTGGTGCCTAAACAAATGAAGCCATAGGTGGGGGTCGGTTTGTCGTCTGTCCACGTCTGTACTTCCAGTTCAGGGTGAATCAGCGTCTCTAATTTGGGATGAAAATAGGGCAAGGCTTTTCGAGATAACGCGTAAATAGCCTCGATGGGGTCGGCCTCGAGCATCTGCTTCATTAGCTCGTTGCCAATTAGACCCGTGGCGCCTGCCGTGATGACGACAAGCGGTGCACGTTCGTTGGGGTTGTGTTCAGTCTGGTTCACCGTCAGCCTTGCATGAATTCGAGGAAGGTGAACGAAGAATCCTACAGGATCAGTGAAAAGTCTATGATCTCATCCTATCTTTCGCGATCTAATGGGTATTTGTGTCCTTGTGTGCAAGAACCGGGGTTAGGTGAGTGAGAAAGGTAAGCGACGAGTGCTTTTCTTGGGTGAGGACGAGCCGTTTTTGGGTTTACTTGAACGTCGATTTGCAATCATACAGACCTCCTTGCGCTCTACGTTACTGATCAAAAGCGTTCTACGTTATTGATCAAAATATAGTACAAATGGAGAAAAATACCAGTTGAGGTCAATATAACCGATGAATTGACCAGCAAATGGTCAATCACAACAGGGGCGGCGGGTGTTCAAAACGGTATTTCGCGGTACACTGACAAAAATTCAATCTCACCATAGGGATACGTGATGAACATTGACTTGACGACCATGCCGCCTGCGGACATTTATCATTTGATGACGCAAACGGTGATTCCCAGACCCATCGCTTGGGTACTGACGCAATCAGGCACGCAAAACTATAATTTGGCGCCGTTTTCGTACTTTACGCCGATTTCTAGTAATCCACCGCTGTTGATGTTTTCGGTGGGCAAAAAGCCCAGTGGCGAGATCAAAGACACGACGCGAAATGTACTAGCAAACCGAAAAATGGTGGTGCATATCGCTCATCAGGCGCAAGCCGAGTCGGTGACGCAGACCGCCGCAACCCTAGAGCATGGTGAGTCAGAAGTGGCAGCCACCGGTCTTGAGTTGGTCAGCTTTGACGGTTTTGATCTGCCTCGTGTGCAAGGTTGCCCGGTGGCGTTTGGTTGTTCGCTTTTTGAAGTCAAAGAGATCGGTGATACCCCGCAAAGCCTTATTTTCGCCAAGGTTGAGCAGATCTACCTTGATCCTAATATCGTGACAGAGGAGGGCGAACGCCTGACGATTGATGCTCTGTCGCTCAACCCACTTTCCCGTCTCGGGGGCAGCCAATACGCTCTGACCCGTGACGTTTTTTCTGTAGCTAGGCCCAAATAACATGTTAAACCACGCTTTTTCTGACGCCATTTGGCACCGTATCAACCAAAAAACCAAACCTCTTGGCTCGCTTGGCTTGCTTGAGTCAGCCGCCCATCAATTGGCGCTGATCCAAAGCAGCAAAGCGGGAAAACTCGCGCAGCGCATCACGCTCAACCAACCTGCTGCTATCGTCTTTGCCGGCGATCACGGGATTGCCGATGAGGGCGTCAGCATTGCGCCTAGCGCTGTGACGCAGCAAATGGTGCTTAACTTTTTAGCGGGTGGCGCTGCGGTGAACTGTTTCTGCCGCGCCAACGATGTTGCGCTTACTGTCGTTGATTGCGGAATCTTACTGCCTGTGGAGTCTGACTCGGCGCACTTTATCTCTCAGCGTCTTGGCGAGAGAACCCACAATTTTGCTAAACAAGCTGCGATGAGTGCTGAGCAGGTCGAGAACGGCTTGCGTCTGGGGGCACAGGTGGTCGACAAGGTGATCGCATCTGGTTCTGAGCTGGTGATGTTTGGTGAAATGGGCATTGGTAACACCAGTAGCGCGGCGGCCCTGCTGAGTGCCTTGACCAAGGAGCCGGTTGAGCGCTGCGTCGGCCGCGGAACGGGCATCACCGATGAGCAGTACGAGCGCAAAGTGGCGCTGGTTGCTCAAGGTGTTGCGCGCAGTGACGGTTTAGAGGTGAAAGAGGTATTGGCCGAGGTCGGCGGGTTTGAGATTGTGCAGATGGTTGGCGCTTTCTTGGCGGCGGCTAAAGCGCAAGTGCCGGTGCTGGTTGATGGTTTCATTGTCAGTGTGGCAGCGTTGGTGGCAAGCGAACTTGAACCTTCAAGCCGAGAGATGATGATTTTTGCCCACCGCTCGCATGAATCGGGTCATCAATTGTTGCTGCAAAGACTGGAAGCTTTGCCGCTGCTTGACTTGCAGCTGCGCCTAGGTGAGGGCACCGGCGCGGTATTGGCCGTGCCTTTGCTGCGAAGCGCCGCCGAGTTCTACAACACGATGGCGAGCTTTGAAGAAGCCGGAGTGACGGTCTAATGTGGCACGCGAGCAAATATCAATGGCAACTGTTTTGTTTGGCGTTGGGCTTTTTCTCGCGTCTCCCTATCCCGTCTTCGACGCCTTATAGTGAGGCGCGCATGAACCAGGCCGGGCGTTATTTTGCGTTGGTCGGCGCGATTTTGGGCGCGTTGTGCGCCTTGGTGTATGGCGCAGCGCAGTGGTGGCTGCCCAGCAGTGCGGCGCTGTTTGTCATGATGGTGTTTAGCTTAATGCTCACCGGCGCCTTTCATGAAGATGGCCTAACGGACATGGCGGATGGTATTGGCGGCGGCATGACCACCGAGCGCCGCCTTGAGATCATGAAAGACAGCCGAATCGGCACCTATGGCGCCAGTGCACTTATCATGGCGCTACTGGGTAAGTTTGTTTTGCTGAGTGAACTCATCGAGCAAGTCAATCAAAGTATTACTGCCATCGGTGTGATCCTTATTGTCGGCTTTACCTTGAGTCGTTCGGTAGCCGCCTCGTTAATTTTCGATATGCCTTACGTCAGCGATCTCAGTGGCAGCAAAAGTAAGCCCTTGGCACAGCGTCAAACTCGGCTTGAATTAGCCATTCTCCTTATGACAGCCGCAGTGTCTTGCCTGTTTTTATCCGCGGGCGCGGTGCTAGCGCTAGTGATTGTCGCTGTGGTGTTTCGCTTTGGCTTTAAACGCTGGTTGCAGGCGCGCCTCGGCGGCTTCACCGGTGACTGCTTGGGCGCGGCGCAGCAGATCATGGAGTTGCTCTGTTATCTCACGTTGCTTGCGCTCGGTGGTCCCATTCTCACTGGAGGTGCAGGGTGACGATTCATTTGGTGCTTGGCGGCGCTCGCTCAGGCAAATCGCGCTTTGCCGAAGCGCAAATTCGCTCTCTATATGAAGCACGCGACGCCGCGCAGGGGAGCGAGGTAGTCAAAAAACACTACATCGCCACGGCGACTCATCTCGATCAAGAAATGGCCAGTCGGATTGCGCACCATCAAGCGCAGCGCGTCGGTGAAGGGTGGCACCTGCATGAGTGCCCCACTGAGTTGAGTGAGCAACTGGTCCACTTTTCTCAGTACGATGTGGTGCTGATCGATTGTTTGACGCTGTGGCTGAACAATGTCATCTACAACGGCGGTGAGACGCTCAGTGATGAAAACACCCAGCAACGCGTGGCGCATTTAGTAACGAGCATTCAGCGCTGCCGCGCGGACATTGTCTTAGTCAGCAACGAAGTAGGGTTGGGTGTGGTGCCATTGGGCGAAATCTCGCGTCGCTTTGTCGATCACGCCGGTTGGATGAATCAAGCCATTGCTCAAGTGGCGGACAAGGTGACGCTGGTGGCCGCTGGTCTGCCTGTTTCATTGAAATCGTAGGAGTGCGGATGTCTTCTATCCGAGTCTCGCTTGTTCGTCACGCCAAAGTGGATGGCAAGCCTGCTTTGTATGGTCATACGGATGTGGCGGTGGCGGCGGAGCGCCAACAGGCGTTCGCGCGTGCGTTGGCGGAAAATGGATATGCCACGCTGCCGATCGTTAGCTCACCGCTGCGTCGCTGCGCAGATCTTGCTAAAGCCCTGCAGGCGTTGGGTGAGGAGCAATCACGCGGCGTTAGTCCACTCACCCATTCGGTCTCAACCCCAGTTACGGTCCCTGTGACGATAGAGCCTCAATGGCGCGAGATTTCGTTTGGTCAACTCGATGGTATTCCTTTTGATGAGGTGGGCGAGCAGTGGTCTGCACTGGAGGCGTTTTGGCAACATCCGGCTCAGCACCCGTTACCCGGCGCAGAAACGTTAGAGCGTTTTTATCATCGCGTCGTCAACGCTTGGCAAGCGTTTGTTGCTGAGCTTTCACGCGATACCTTGGTGGTGATGCATGGCGGCACGATTCGGATGATTTTGGCTTATGTGCTGGGGCTCGATTGGCAAAATCCGGCGCTGTTTTCAACCTTACATATTGAGAACCAATCGATCACGCAGCTTGAGTTTTACACTGATGAGAGCGGTCAGGTACAAGCTCAGCACGCACGGGTCCGAATGATTGGCGCACCGCTAGGGGCAAGATGAGTACCGTTTTGAGGTTATCTCCTAATCGCTTAAGGCTCTCTTGTAACGGATAGCGACTTAAAAATGGCGAGCAGGTATTAAGTGACATAAATCGATACGCAATGGGCTGCATTTAAGCACACAAAAGCGCATCGAAAGATGCAAAAGAGGATGCGTTTTATTGTGATTCGATTACACTGCCTAAAGCTTGGCGCGTTGTCAGAATGGGACGACGGCGCGTCATGAACAACCTCTTTAAATGATTGAAGTTTTTACGTAGCTGAACGGGGCGCCGTTCGGTTGCCTGCACAGTGAGTCTTGTGGGTAGGGTGATGCCCAGTTGATGGATAATTTTCGATGAAGCACACAATCGGTGTCGATAAGTTTGATCGCTTCTACATAAATTGTCGGTTCAATTCATTAACATACATCGCTGTGCAATAAAGGAGTAGCGCATGACGAAATCCCTCTTTCGCCAATCTTTTCTTTTTGACAGCCTCAATGTCGATCAAGAGATGCCTGTGGGTGAAATGACGGTCGCCAATGGCGTCGTTTTCCGGCTTCATCAACGTGGCGTTTTGGAAGTGATTCCTGCCGACTTTGATGAGACCACCAAGCATATTATTTTGTCTACCGGCATTCATGGTGATGAGACTGCACCAATGGAGCTCATTGACAAGATTGTCGATGACATTCAAACAGGTTTCCAGCCGGTCAGGGAGCGTTTGCTGCTGATCGTTGCCCATCCGCAAGCCACCAATGCTCATACTCGATTTATTGACGTGAATCTGAATCGTTTGTTTGACGATAAAGCCTACGAGCCGAGCATTGAGCTATCGATTGCTAATGAATTGAAAGACGTCGTAGGGCGCTTTTACCACGGCACTGACCCTGCCGCCCGTTGGCACTTAGATCTGCATTGTGCGATTCGTTTATCGAAGCACTATACCTTTGCCGTCAGCCCGAAAGTGCGACATCCGGTGCGCAGTAAAGCCCTCATGGATTTTGTCGCCAGTGGCCACTTAGAAGCCGTGATGTTTTCAAACGCTCCCTCTAGCACCTTTAGTTGGTTCAGTGCAGAGAATTTTGCGGCGCAAGCTCTGACGGTCGAACTGGGGCAAGTGGCCAAAATCGGTGAGAACGAACTGGGCAAGCTGGTTGCGTTTGATTTGGCGATGCGCGATTTGATTTCACGCAGTAAAGCAGAGCACTTACCGCGTAAGCCGACTATGTATCGCGTCAGTCGTACTATCGTTCGCCTGCATGACGATTTCGACTTTTTGTTTGCCGATGACGTTGAGAACTTTACTGCGTTCAAACATGGCGAAGTGTTTGGCCATGATGGAGACAAACCGCTGCTGGCGAAAAACGAAGGAGAAGCTGTCGTCTTTCCAAATCGTCATGTCCCGGTTGGACAGCGCGCGGCACTGATGGTCTGTCCGGTAAAAGTCCGCTACGAAGAGGATCAGGTCGTTTACGATTAATCGTCTTCTAACACTTTTCATTTTAGTGGCTTAGCGTTATCGTTAGGCCACTGTTCTTTCTAGCCCGCCGAATTGACCTACCTTGCATGGAATTTAGCCAACTTCTACATCGTAAACAGCACCGTTGGACACGCGCCGCATGGTTAGGTGCCGGATTGTTTCTTCTAGTGAGTCTGTTTTACGTCATGGTCGGGGAAGTGTTCATTAATCCGCTTGGCGAGCTCAGCCACATTCAAACCCAGCTGCTTGTTCATCTGCGTTTGCCTAGATTGATCTCTGCCGTGGCGATCGGCGCGGCGCTGGCGTTGTCGGGGGCAGTGCTGCAAGTCTTGCTTGGCAATGTGCTCGCAGAGCCCGGTGTGCTCGGCATTTCCGGTGGCGCGAGCATTATGATGGTGCTGGTGCTGTTTTGTTTCCCTGCATTTGCAACGCCGTTAGGTTATATGCTAGCGGCGATCATCGGTGCGCTCTGCTTTACCTTACTGTTGGTCTCGATTGCCAAAATGATGAAGCTGACGACAACACGTCTTCTCTTGGTGGGGGTCGCGCTGGGCATTTTGTCGGGGGCAGTGGTCACTTGGGCTTTCTATTTCAGTGATGATTTAAGCCTCAGGCAGTTGATGTATTGGCTGATGGGCAGCATTGGCGGCGCAAGTTGGTCTCATCACTGGTTGACGTTAGCCCTCATCCCGGTTGTGGTTTGGCTATGTACTAAGGGAGCGCTGCTGGATCGCCTGATGCTCGGTGACGTTTATGCTAGGCAGCTGGGTATCGATACTGACGCCGTACGCTGGAAACTCATTTTAGCGGTATCGATTTTGGTCGGCGGCGCGGTCGCACTCGGTGGAGTGATTGGCTTTGTCGGCTTGGTTGTCCCGCATTTGCTGCGTTTATCGCTGGGCAGCGAAAACCGCTTTCTGTTGCCACTCTCTGCGCTGTGCGGGGCACTATTAGTGCTGGTGGCGGATCTTATCGCGCGAACCGCGCTGCATTCGGCGGAGCTGCCGCTTGGCGTTGTGACAACCTCAATAGGCGCGCCAGTGTTCATTTGGATGTTGCTGAAAAATCATGATTCACATTAATAATCTCTCGGCTGGCTCGCGTTTGCTTCCACTCTCTTTTGAGGTCAATCAGGGAGAAATTGTCCATGTCATTGGCCCAAATGGCAGTGGAAAAAGTACCTTGTTGACCGCTATCGCAGGGCTATTAACGGCGAAAGGGGAGGTGAGAATTGGTGAGCTTGATGTGGCCAAGGCGTCGATGCCTTCTTTAGCCTCCTGCCGGGCTTTTTTAAGCCAAAGCGATCGCCCAGCGTTTAACATTGAAGTCGTGCAGTACTTGGCGTTGTCACTGCCAAGCCAAGCGAAAAGCGTGCTTGATGAGGTAGATGCAGCGGTCCTCACCCTCGCTCAGTGGTTACAGTTAGAGGATAAGCTGCATCGTTCGATTCATCAGTTGTCTGGTGGGGAGTGGCAGCGAGTGCGCCTATGTGGGATTTGTCTGCAAGTCTGGCCAACACTGAATCCGCTGGCGAAGGTATTGATTCTTGATGAACCGGCGGCGCCGCTCGATATTGGTCAAGAAACGCTGCTATACCGTTTGATCGATAAAATCGCCCAATTAGGCATTACAGTGGTGATGTCCAACCACGACCTGAACCGAACCTTGACTCATGCGCACAAGGTGGCGCTGCTTGATCGCGGCGTGTTGCAACAATTTGGTCTGCCTGAAGAGGTATTGAATGAGGCGCAGCTGTCGCGCGTGTTTAATACTGAGGTTCGCTGCGAATCGATTCGCGGCAAGCGGGTTCTGCTGTTCTAACGCTTATCGCACTTCGCTGTGCTTTAGCGCTCTTTATCTATTTCATTATCATCCACACTATCCCTCACGAACTCGCCTTTAGAGCAAATAGTCGAACTGAACTAGTGCAGCGTTGCACTGAATCGGTTCGCGTGCCAAAGCAGTAGCGTCGGTAAATTAATAGCTCTCACACAAATTTAATTAAAAACAATAACTTAACTATTTTTGAAAAGTTGGCACGCTGTTGGCATTAGTGAAAGGGATACATTCTCGTTCTTGTTAGGCTGATTCAATTTTTCAGTACCCCAGAAAAATTGAACGTCGTCAAATTATGACTATGGCAGCTTCCGCCACCTAAGGATTCCCGTCCGTAGGTGGCGGCTTTTTTTCTAGCGCAAGCTATTCTTAATAAGCGCTTTTTGTAGAGAAAGCGTTTTGTTCAGGAAAAACGAGCGCTGTAAAACGGGTTACTGAGTCAGCGGCGCTAAATCCGCTGGACGGTAATAGACCGATTTCAACACCTTTCCTTGACGGATGGTTTTTGCGTCTGACACAAAATCTTTGGCACATTTCGCGATCAGGTAATCGCCTTTTTTCACTGCGGTCAGTTCGATACCTTGCCTGGCGTAGTGCGCTTCGGTGTCAGCGAATTCTTGCTCATTACGACACACTTTACTCATGTTGCTCGAGTGCACTTCATCCCAACACGGCACAAAGTCGATACCACGGTTAACGGCCACATTGAGTAACACATCAATCAAATAGTTAATCGCAAGATTATCTTCAATACGTTGCTGGCCTAGGTGCACCAATCGACCCATCAAAACATAGACGCTATCGACAATCGCATCGGCTTGTTCGGTTTTGCAATCCGCTTCAGCCAGTTCGGTCATTTCTTCAATGATTAAAGACGTATGGAGAGTATCCGCTTTGTCGTCTAAGCTTTCAGGTGAGGCGACAGGTAAATCGAAAGTGCTACGAAATTCAGTGATGTCTTGGTACAGGTGATTGAAAAGTTCAGTGGTGAGTTGGGTCAATTGCATATCAGCTAAGCCTAGGGTTACGAAGTATTGCCAAACGTGAAGAGAGTAAGCAAAGGTTAAGACGTGCGGCAATAGTAACAAACCGCCCTATGTCCCGCCAGAGCAACTCTGTAATCGTACGACTCATTTGATATTCGTACCCTGTGATACGTTCGAGCTCGTCCATTGACCGCTGATAAAATGGCTACCACGCTTCCATTTTGAATGAAAAGCAAGAGAACCCCTCTTTCTATATGGGAGTTGATGCTTATAATTCTATTAAGGACTTCACGCTGATAGGGCAACATCATGGTAATAGAAAGCGAAAGTGAAAAAGTGATCAGACGTCTGTATCAAATCACCAATGATTACAGTAAAGGCTTTGATATTCAGGTGAGTCAGCTCATCATGATGGGGTTAGAGCGCTTTAATTTAGATATCGGCATTTTGTCACGCATCGATGGCGGCACATACACGGTGTTGCACTGCGTCGTTCCTGAAGGCGCGGATCTTAAAGCGGGTGACACCTTTGAATACGATTGCACCTATTGCGAAATCACCTGCTCATCGTTTGGCCCTGTAGCGATTGAGCACATGGGGGAAGATGATGCCCACGCGATTCACCCTGCCTACAACGCGTTTGGTTTGGAGTCCTACATTGGTGTGCCTATTTTTGTCGATGATGAAATTTTTGGCACCTTGAACTTTTCTTCACCGATTCCTTACCCACGCAAATTCAAAGATATTGATATCGACGCGCTTAAGTTGATGGCGTCATGGATTGAGGTCGAGTTGATTCGTCGCAAGCAGGAGACGCGCCTGCAAGAGCTCAATGCCTCTCTCGAGTTTCAAGCATTCCACGATCCTTTAACCAAATTAGCCAATCGCCGCGCGATGTTTAAAACCATTCATGTGGATTTGGAACGCATGAAATTGGCGGGCGGTCAGGGCAGCTTGGCGATCATCGATATTGATCACTTCAAAAAGGTGAATGACACCTTTGGTCATCAAATTGGTGATGACGTGATACGTAAAACCGCCGACGCGCTAAAAGCGCAGTTAACCGACAGTGATTTTATCGCCCGTTTTGGCGGGGAGGAGTTTGTCGTCTGGCTACCCGATAGAGATCCGACCGCACGTAAAACCGTGATTGAGGCGATGCACCGTGCGGTCAACAGTACGCTGCTCGACGGTAAACCCATTACGGTTTCCGTTGGCGCGACCCACTTCGATTTTGCGAATGCTCGGGTGACAGACTGCCAGAAATCCACGCTTGATGAGATTCTCGCCATTGCCGATGAGGGGCTCTACAGCGCCAAAGCCAGTGGTCGCAACCGCATCGAGTGGCGCGAGTACCATACCGACCACGCCGCGGCGTGATCGGTGACTGCGTTCAAGAGCTTTAGGAGAACAGGTAAGGAAATAGTTGACGCTTTTCTTGAACAGTCAGTGATTCGACTCGGTCGATATTGGTGTCAGGTATAGCTTCTGGGTTGGGGTAGTGACGCAGGACTTTCTCCATGCTCTCTTCCCGAATCAGATGAAACACGGGGTAGGGTGAGCGATTGGTTAAGTTCTCATCATCGTCTGGCTCAGTGCCGCCAAAGCAATAGTCGGGGTGGAATGTGGCCAGTTGGAAAATGCCCTCATAGCCTTGCTGTTTAATCAAGGCTTCCACCCAATCAATAAACAGATTGTAATCATCAAAAGATTGCAGCATCTCTGGCACTACCACTAAGGTGGTTTCCCGCTCCTCGGCTGAAAGCGCCTCTAGAGCGATAAGCTCACTCAATAGGTCTTCAAGAAGAGACGCTTCGTCGGTGGCGTCACTGGTCACGATATGAATTTGTCCATTGCGCTGCGGTTTTGCGGCAAACGGACAAAGGTTAAGACTGATCACGACCTGATTAAGCCATTGCTCAACGGCGCTGATGATAGGAGAAGGGTTGGCTGAGAGAGTCATTTTGCTTCCAAATTCTGATTTGAGCCAAGCATATCAGAATTTGCCTTCACAGGCGGCACTCTTATGTGAGTAGTCTGCCGCGACAGCGCCGCACAAAGAAAGAAAATCATGACATAGAGCAGCATGCCACCAGCGATGACGGTTGCCCAACCACCGTGTTGCCAACAGTAAATCAAGAAAAAGCCTCCGATACTGCCCCCGACGTAATAGTGCACGAGATAGAGTGCAGTTGCCGTCGCCTTGGCTTGCGTCGCTTTTTGGCTCACCCACGCGTAGGCCAGTGTGTGTGTGAAAAAGGCGCCGAAGCTAATCAGCATCAACCCCAGAAGCATGAAAGGTAGGGTATCGACGTAGGCACTCCACATTCCAAGCATACTGATTAGCGCGCCCACTTTGATGCCAAGTAGCGGCGGGTAACGCTTATTCCAAACCGAGGTGAGCTTGGAGCTCAATGTGCCGGGCAGATAACACAGGAAGATCAGCGCGGCCACTCCGACTGGAAGAGAATGCGGTTCGGCCACGAGACGAAACCCCATCACCGAATAGAGATTCACAAACAGCGCAAAGTTGACACCACCAATCAACATTGCGAGCCAAATAGTGCGGTTTTTGAGGTGCTCGACTAGTGCGCGATTGTGGTAGCGAAGCATCCCTTTGGCGGGCTGGAAATGTTGCTGCTTGGGGAGCAGTAACGCGACCGCGATAGCGCCAACTAAGGTGAACAGCGCCATGACCAGTACAGCGTACTCCCAGCCCAGTTGGTCGGTGAGGGTACCGCCAACAATACGCCCTGTGATACCGCCAAGTGAGTTCGCGGCAATGTAGCCACCAATCGCTTGACCAAACGCAGCGCTGCTCAGCTCTTCAACCATATAAGCGACGGCGACAGAGGCAAAGGCCGCCAAGGCGATGCCCATCATCGCGCGCAGTAAAACCAAGCCCAGCAGAGACTCAGTATAGAACATGGCGAGACCAATCACGGGCATCGCAAACAGGCCAAGCAACATAACGCTGCGTCTGCCGGTGGACTCGGATGCGACCGCCCAAGGCACAAGGAAAAAGGACAGCGCTAGGGTGCTGGCTGCAAAAATCCAGTTCACTTGGGTTTCTGACACGCTGAAATGACCGGCCATAAAAGGCAGCATGGGCTGAAAAAGGTAGAGATTACAAAACACCAGAAAGGAGCCCAGCGCTAGGCTGAAAGTCACTCGTTTGTACGCAGGGCTAGACAGTTCAATCATGGTTACTCGTTTGGGTGTGATCAGTCAGGAGAGTGTGATCACATTATCAGTCTCATCTTGATTTATAAAATATATTAAAAATATCATTGTCATATATTTTTGATCTCATTAAGGCGGCCAGAGGAGTGCCATTTTGGAGAGTAAACCTTTGCGTTATTTTGTCGCGGTGGCTGAGCATGGTCACTTTACTCAAGCCGCCAAAGCCTTGCACATTGCGCAGCCTGCTCTGAGTATTGCGATTCGAAAATTTGAGCAGACGCTGGGTGTCGAGCTTTTTCGCCGCGAAGACCGTCGCATCTCCTTAACCCCAGAGGGAGAGGTGCTCTACGAGCATGCCAAACGCATCATCCAGCAACTAGATGACGCCAAATTGGCTATTGATGAGATGAAGGGGCTGGAAAAAGGCGAAGTCAGGCTTGGCGCTCCCAGTATGATGGGGTCCTATTTTTTTCCGCGCATTATGATGGCGTTCAAAAGCCACTATCCCAATCTTAAATTGACGCTGGTGGATGCGGGGGCGCGCTCGGTGCGGCAAATGTTACTCGATGGTGAGCTGGATATTGGTGTGATTGACAGTGAAAATGTGCCCGAGGACTTAGCCACCGATCATTTGCTGGATTCGGAAATGGTGGCGGTGGTCAGCCCAACGCACCCGTTTGCCCAGCGCCAAGCGATCGATTTTGATGAGTTTTTTGAGCACGAACTGGTGCTGTTTAAGCCCGGCTATTTTCACCGTGGGTATCTGGAGCAAAAAGCCAAGGCGTGTCAAAAGCCGCTCAAATTCTCGTTTGAGACCAACTTGTTGCCGATGATTCTTAGTATCGTCAAACAGGAATTTGCCATTACCGCTTTACTGGAGTTGGTGCCTGAGCATGAAAAAGCGGTCGTAGGTGTGCCGTTTACACAACCGGTTACTGTCAGTTTGGCGCTCGCCTGGCGCAAGGATGGCTACCTCTCAATTGCGGATCGAACCTTTATCGACTTCGTAAAGCGTTATGTATGATGGGCGAATAAGGATAACAACACACTCAACAAAGGACGTGTATGCGTATTGCCATTCATCAGCTCAACACAACAGAACACTTAACACCGCTAAAGATTGAACGATGGGAGATTGAAGACGGCCACTCATGGGGCGTATTCAGCTCTGAAGGCGATATCGGATCGCAACTGGGCGCACTGCTTTGCGGCGATGCCCCCTTTGAAGGCGTTCAGGATGCGGTTGACAGGAGTGAAGGCCGCGTTGCACAAGTCTCGCTAGCGAGCCAGCAGCAATTACTCGAAGAAGAAATTGCTAATGATGACACCGATTTTCTCGACAGAATCGATAGTGGGACGAGCGTTGAAATCTTGGTTAAACAGCAGTGTGATGATCTTGAGTATGCCAATCAATTGATGAGTCAGCTCGATTTGTGCCATTTGGCCAACAGTGGTTTTCGACAGTTGTCGACGGGAGAAACCCGCCGCGTGATGTTGGCGCGCGCACTGGCTAGCAAGCCTGATCTGTTGGTGCTCGATAATCCGTTCTCCGGTCTGGATGTTGCCCATCGTGAGTCGCTGTCGACAACGCTGGCAGAAATGGCGCAACAGGTGCAGATGATCGTCACCTTCAATCGTGAAGAAGATTTGCCCCCTTGGATTGACCAAGTCGCGCTGTTTCATCACGGACAATTGGAGAGCACGATGGCCTCCGCCGCTTGGCATGCGCACCCAGTGATTGCTCAGTTGCAATCGCAATCAGAGCAACAAAGCGAACACATGTTGGCGTTGGTGCGCAAACATCAGCACAGTAATGATCTGCCCAGTCCAGTGTTTGCCATCAAGGATGGGGAGGTCGCGTACACCGACAAAACCATCTTCACCCAGCTCAATTGGCAAATCGATAAAGGTCAACATTGGCAGATTAAAGGCCCGAACGGTTGTGGTAAAAGCACACTGCTCGGGCTGATTTTTGGCGATCACCCCCAATGCTACTCCAACGATATTACCATTTTCGGCCACCAGCGCGGCAGCGGTGAAACCATCTGGCAAATCAAGCAGAACATCGGCATGGTCTCCTCTTCATTGCATCTGCAGTATCGAGTCAGTTGCAGCGTACTGGACGTGATTCTCTCGGGCTTTTATGACTCCATCGGCCTTTATCAGCAGCCAAGTAAGTGTGAGCTGCAAACCGCGCACGAATGGCTCGCCATGCTGCACATGACCGACTGCGCCAAGCGCTCGTTCCGTGAGCTGGATTACGGCCAGCAGCGATTGGTGTTAATCGCTCGCGCGTTGGTGAAACAACCCGCCCTGTTGATTTTAGATGAGCCCTATCAAGGACTTGACTACTTAGGGCGTCGGTTAGTGAAAAACAGTTTAGAGATGATCGCGCGTGAAAATCTTAGCCAACTCTTGTATGTCTCGCACTATGAGGCCGACAAGCTGGAGGCTATCCGCAATGAGCTCAGCTTTGAGTTTGACGAGTCGATGGGCTGTTATGTCCCTCGGGTTGTCATGGGTGAATCAAGTGGCGCATAAACGGGGTGTGTCACCCTGACAAACGGGCTCGGCTCATCTACGCTTAAGATAGTCTTATTATTCAGGGAGTAGCGTCGATATGATGCGGTTTTCTGCGGCCATGATGGCCACGGTGTTAAGTTGTGTAACCTGGGCGGCGAAGCCGGAGTTCGTGACTCTTTATTTGGATGCGGATAGGACAGGGCACCTTGAATCGGCGCAGTCGATTGAACAAGGTGTGAAAGTGGCACTGGCGGAAGTCGATAACCAACTCAACGGCGTACCTGTGCGCTTTGTTGTGCGTGATCACAGAGGCAACGTCAAACGCAGTAAACGCCATATAGATGAGTTTTTGCGCGATGCCAATGCCTTAGTGTTTGTCGCTGGGATGCACTCTCCGCCGTTGATCAAATACCGTGATTTTATTAACCAGCAAGGCATATTGACGTTAGTGCCTTGGGCTGCAGGAACGCCAATCACGCGTTCGCTCGAAAGCGATCAGAACTTTATTTTTCGACTCTCTGTCGATGATTCCAAAGTGGGCGGATTTCTTCTCAACGTCGCCTTTGAGCAGGGCTGCTCTGTGCCCCATCTAGTGCTGGAAAACACCGGCTGGGGCAAATCAAACTACAAAGCGATGATGCGCGCGTTGCCCAGTGATGTGGATGCTGAGGTCAAGGTTTCTTGGTTTGACTGGGGCATACAAGCGTCAGACGCGCGAAACATCGTTCGCCAAGCGCAGCAGGACAAAGCGCAATGTTTGCTTTTGGTGGGTAACGCTCGTGAAGGCAAAAATATTGTTGATGCGGTGGCCGAGCTTAATGCCTCCCTGCCCGTGTACAGTCACTGGGGAATAACCGGCGGACAGTTCGCGCAAAATGTGCCGTTTGAGGTGCGAGAAAAAGCGCAACTGACCTTTGTTCAGTCTTGTTTTAATTTTTACAGCAACGCGCTCACGCCATTCCAAGCAGGGGTGTTTGAGCGTGCAAGCCGCTTGTTTCCGGAGCAGTTTACATCAACCAATATTCAAGCGCCGGCGGGTTTTGTCCATGGTTATGACCTGACACGCGTTCTCATTGCTGCAGCAAACCACATCGAGTGGCAACAGGAGATGCCCGACAATCGACGAGCGTTGAAAGTCGCCCTAGAGTCACTAGAGACGCCAGTGCAAGGCTTGGTCAAACGCTACCAACACCCGTTTAGCCCTATCTCTAGGGAGAATATGGATGCACATGAAGCCTTATCGGCACAGAATTTGTGTATGGCGATGTATGACGAGCACGATGGCGTCAAATTGCGTTTGACCGACTCTGAGTAGCAGGCAACAAATAACAATAACAACGAGGGATGCATCAAAGCAGTTCCCGAGGAGCAATATAGTGAATCCAGTTTGGTTAGGGCACGCTCAATGCTAAAGTTTGACAAAAAAAATGGCATGCAACTCTTCACCCTGTTTATCTTGTTGGGAGCGAGTGTCTTTTTTCTCACCAGTTTTTTGTTTGTTCAGCATCAAGCACAGCAAACGGCGCAAGTGGTGATTAACGAGAGTTTAAAAAGCAAATTTTCCACGTTAGACAGTTATCTCAAGACCTATTTAGAGTCGAGACGAGATCGCTTAGCCAACATCGTTGAGCAGCCGATTCTACTAGGCGCTGTGTTGGAGGGCGTTGCGGACTCCGCGTCCTTCTCGGATAAGTTGGCGCGCTTCAAACCGGTTGATTCACAATCTTTCGTCAACGTGTATGACTTTGTGGGTGATAAAGTTTACTCCGAAATTGTGTTACCGCAGGCGGTGAGCACGTTTATCGCTCAGGAAGTGGCGAGTGGTCAGTTGCTCGAGTCGGTCTCCTATTCAATTTTTTCTCATCATGACGCGGATTTTCTGCTCGTAACCCTACCTGTCAAATACAACGGTTACTCAGAGGGCATCGCCGCCTACGTCACGCCTCTAGAGGGCACGGAGTTTTTCAGCGGTTTTGGCCATGATGACGCGCGATGGTTTGGCATCCGCCAAGCGCAGTTTGATTGGCGTATGGCCTCGCCTTTCCCTTGGGCCATCGCCGAGCGCCCGATTCCTGATACCACCTTTACCTTGCTCTACAGTTATTCACCGAGTTTGGTTGAAGATGTCAAACGAGAGTTTGTGCAAAGCCTATTGACCGGGATGATTACCGCGACCGGTGTGGCGCTCTTTGTGCTCTATTTTTTGGGGCGTAAGGTGCTGGTCTCGCCATTTCAAGCGTTATATCGCTCGGAGCAGCAGCTACTGCGCCAATCGGAAGAGCTCAAAAGAAGAGAGGCAGAGTCTGCACGCTTAGCTCGGGTCGCGAAGTACATGCGTGATGCGGTGGTATTTACTGATCTGAATGTCAATGTGTTATGGGTCAACAGTGCTTTCGAGCGTTTAACAGGCTATCAGCAGCAAGAGTTGATCGGTAAGAAACCCGGTGATGTCTTGCAAGGGCCGCTTAGTGACCGAGAGGTGATCAGCCAGATTCGCACTGCAATTCATAACCGAGAGCAGGGCTTTTTCGAGTTGGTCAATTACAACAAAGCGGGGCAGGCGTACTGGATTGAACTTGCCTTGACGCCACTGTATGACAAAGATGACAAGATTGAGGGCTTTATGGCGGTCGAACGTGACATTACTGAACGCGTTGAGCTGCAAAAGTCACTCAAGCAAAAAGCGCAGGAAGCCAACGCGGCCAGCGTCGCCAAATCGAAATTCCTTGCCGCGATGAGCCACGAATTGCGCACTCCAATGAACGGGATTTTAGGGGTGGGTGAGCTGCTGCAACAAGGAGACCTTACTGACGAGCAGCACGAGTACATGGCCACTTTGCTCGATTCCGGTCAACATATGCTGGCGGTACTCAATGACATCCTCGATTTTTCTAAAATTGAGGCGGGTAAGCTGAAATTGGTGGCAACGGACGTAGAGCTCGTGCCTTTTGTTGCCAAGTTCAGTCAGCTTTATCAGCCGTTATGCGAGGAGAAAGGGCTGAGTTTTCGTGTCGATAGCACCCTACCTGCGGATTTAGTCATTCGGGTAGACGAGACCCGATTAACCCAGATATTGCAAAACTTGCTCGGCAATGCCCTCAAATTTACCGCAGAGGGCGGTATTGCTTTGTCTTTGTCACTCTCTGACTCATCCGAAACGATGCAGATCCGCGTCAAAGACAGTGGTATTGGCATCAGCCAAGGCAAGCAACGGGTGATTTTTGCGCCGTTCAGTCAGGCCGAGTCGGATACTACGCGCCGCTTTGGCGGTACTGGGCTTGGTTTGTCTATTGTCTCTGAACTGGTGGGCGCAATGGGCGGTGAAATACGAGTAGAGAGCGAGCTCGGCCGTGGCAGCGAGTTCATTGTCACCTTACCGATAACACGCGCCGCCGCGCAGCAAGAGTCGGTGTCTACTGAGGCCGTCGTCAGTGATTACTTGGGCGATGGAATGCGCGCCTTGATTGTCGAAGACACGCGCATGAATGCCTTGGTGCTGTCTCGGTTTCTTTCTAAGCTCGGGTTTGAATGCGAGGTGGCGGTCAATGGGGTTAAGGCAGTAGAAAAGGTCAAGTCTGAGCACTTTGAGGTGATTTTCATGGACAACCACATGCCAGAAATGGACGGCATTCAAGCCTCTCAAATTATTACTCAGCTTAATCTGCAAACCCCGCCAGTGCTGATTGGTTGCACCGCCGACGCGTTTGAAGAGACGCGAGAAAATATGATTGCCGCCGGTTGCCAAGAGGTGATCACGAAACCGATCAATTCTCAGCAGCTTAATCGAGTGCTTGCTCAGGTGATGCCCAAGTAGAAACAGCGGTACTATTTTCCGCTGTACATGCGCTCGAAGTTTTTCACATTCCAACCGATCATGTAACGATCGCCGATTTTCAGTACCGGTAAGGAGCGAGCGCCAATGGCGTCGAGCTCTTTGCGACCGCGCTGCATTTTCGCGTTGGTCAAACGATATGGGTAACCTTTCTCTTCCAAGTAGCGTTGAGCATCTTTGCAGTGCGGGCACTTATCTTTGACGTAAAGCACGAGGCGTTTCATGGGGTTTCTCCAGTGAGGTTGATCGCGATGAGTGTAATGAAAAGTCAGTGAATGACAAGGGCGAATAGGCTAGACTAGCGCCTTTTCGTCAACTCGGTAGAGCGATGAGTATCAATCCCGCATTAAGGTATGTGCAAGGTTATCCGCCACATATCGTTGATCAAGTGGCGCAACTGGTAGATTCCGGCAGACTGGCGACCTGGTTTCACCAGCGTTACCCTAACAATCACACCATTAAGAGTGAAAAGGCGCTGTTCGATTACACCATGGCGTTGAAAAACCGCTATATGAAGAAAACCGCGCCGCTGAGCAAAGTGGTGTACGACAATAAAATCCACATCATCAACAATGCGCTTGGCCTTCATACCTATGTGTCGAAAGTGCATGGCGGAAAAATCAAATCAAAGAATGAAATTCGCATCGCTCGCGTATTTCGAGAGGCACCTGAGCCGCTATTGCGCATGTTGGTGGTGCACGAACTGGCGCACTTGAAAGAGAAGGAGCACAACAAAGCCTTCTATTCGTTGTGCTGCCACATGGAGCCCGACTACCATCAACTGGAACTCGACGCTCGATTGTTTATGATTTACCTCGAGACCCGAGACGAGCCAACGAACTAGGCATAAATGCCTTGTTGTTGATCACTCACTACACGTTACGCATTACAGATCATGGCTACACACCGTAAAGATTCGCACCCTTCGACCAAACGTGCGCCGAAAACAATAAATAGCGCTTCTCAGTCTGAGCCAAAGCATCGCTCGAATCGTGAGATGACGTTTATCAAGCAGCCAAGTAAGCCGGGATTACATCCTCGCAATAAACACCAAGGACGCTATGATTTTGCCGCGTTGGTCAACGCGCTGCCTGCGCTGAAAGCGTATGTCATCACCACCCCAGCTGGTGACAAGAGCATTCCATTTTCTGACCCTATCGCAGTGAAGCTGCTCAATAAAGCCTTGTTGGCGCATCACTACCAAGTCAGTGAGTGGGATATTCCTAAAGGGTATCTCTGCCCGCCTATTCCAGGGCGTGCTGACTACATCCATCGTCTTGCTGAGCTGCTTGAGGCGGATGTGCCTGAGGCGAAACACGCGAGTGTGCATGCGTTAGACATCGGCGTTGGCGCTAACTGCATCTATCCGATCATTGGCGCGGTGGATTATGGCTGGTACTACGTTGGTAGTGATGTGGACGAGGTGTCGGTGGACAATGCCAACCAGATCGCGAGCGCCAATGCGGTGTTGAAAGGCAAAATTGAAAGCCGATTGCAGCGTGACTCTCGGTTTGTGTTTAAACACATTATCGCCAAAGGCGAGCATTATGCGCTGACGACCTGCAATCCGCCGTTTCATAAATCCCTTGAAGAGGCGCAGCAAGGCAGCGAGAAAAAACTGGCTAATTTAAGTCGCAATAGGACCAAAAAAGGTAGCAATAAGGCCGCGGTCGCCGCCGCCAATGCACCACGACACAAAACGCAGAAAGGTTCGCCTATACTTAATTTTGGTGGGCAGAAAGCGGAACTGTGGTGTCCGGGTGGTGAAGCCGCGTTTGTGAAAAAGATGGCGTTTGAAAGTCGAGATGTGGCATCGCAAGTCCTTTGGTTCTCCACCTTGATCTCAAAGAAAGAGAATGTCCGTTGGCTGCGTAAAAATCTTGAAAAAGCCGGAGCGCTGGAAGTGCGCGTGGTTGAGATGAGCCAAGGGCAGAAAGTGAGCCGTTTTATGGCTTGGACGTTTCATGATAAAGCTAAGCGCGCCACTTGGTTTGATACCAAACCCCGTTAACCACTGATACCAATAGATGAGGAGGGCATATGGAGTTTGAGATTTATATGCCCTGTGAGCCCAGTTGGATTTGCGATAGCTTTCTTGCGCTGTTCGCGGTGCTGCTGTTGTGGGGACTGGGTTATTTTGTGCTGATTTTGTATCGAGAATACAAAAAAATTCACAAACGAAAATGATCAGTTTATCCGTTCGAGAGCGCTTCTAACTGCTTACGATACTTCTCTTCTAATGCGCTGTTCCCGGCGCGCTCTTCCAACTCGACCAGTAGGGCCAATGAGGCTTGTTGCACGCCAAACTGCTGGTGGAAGTTCATCAAGCGTATTCGCGCCGATGTGTATTCACCTTGCTCTATTTCAAGTTTAGTCAGGCGCAGCAGCGAGGTGACACGGCGCGGGTCGTGATCCAATGTGCGTTTGAAATAACCCATGGCTTGTTCGGGTTTGCCCGCTTTCAATGCACAGAGTGCCGCATTTTCATAGCTGGCGGAAATCAGGTAGTAGTAGGGCTGCTCAATGGCGCGATTAAACAGTTGATCAGCCTGAGGATAGCGCTCTTGTTTGCATAAAAACGTGCCGTAGTTGTTCATTACATTACCGTTTCTCGGGTGCTGTCTCAGCGCCGTTTTATACAGTTTTTCAGCGTCCGCTTCTTCACCAACTTGCTCGAAATAGTGCGCCATCGCCAATTGTGCTCGGTAATAACTCTTATCGTGCTGAAGGGCTTTTTCCAGATTTTCGCGGGCTTTCACCATATCACCCTGCTGTAAGTAACCCATGCCAAGGGCTAAGCGCGCATCGGCTTTTTCTCGTGGGTTGGCATTGAGCTCAGGTTCAGCGTTATTGTCCACCGTGACACAGGCAGAGAGAAGTAACACCAAAGGAAGGAGAAGGGTACGCATATTCGTTCAACTTTTGTGGTTCAGTAACAGATAACAAGCTTGTGCTTTTTTATACCTGATCCCATCTGGTGTTTGCGCCGATGAGTGAGACTCTGCGAGGGGTTTATCAGTTTCTGAGTGTGGGCGGAAAAAGAATGCGAGTGAGGGCGCGCTTGCGCCCTCGTATTCGGTGACAGGGTGTTGCCCTAGACGCGTTAATCGTCTTTGGTGAAGTTGGCTTCGCTGAAGTGATCCAAATCGTATGGCGTTTGCTGGTAGACGCAGTAGTTCAACCAGTTGGCAAATAGCAGGTGTCCATGACTGCGCCAACTTGCGCACGGTTTGTTGTCAGGATTGTTGTTGGGGTAGTAGTTGACCGGAATCGCCGGTTCCATTCCCTCACTCAGATCGCGGATGTACTCATTGTGCAGGGTGTGTGAGTCATACTCTGGATGGCCCGTCACAAACACATTGCGCTTATCTTTGGTGGCCGCCAAGTAAACGCCAGCCACGTCTGAGGTGGCCAAGATGTCGAGATCCGTATGCTCGGCGAGATACTCCGGTGAGAAATCAGCGTAGCGAGAATGCGGTGCTAAAAAGGTGTCGTCAAAACCACGCAGAATGGGGTGAAACTCATGATGAATTTGATGTTGATACACACCGGAGAGCTTCTCTTTGCGAGTGCGCTTAGGCAAATTGTAGAGCAGCTTTAATCCTGCCTGTGCGGCCCAGCAGACGTATAAGGTCGAGGTGACGTGCTCTTTCGCCCAGTTCATGATGGTTTTGAGGTGGTCCCAGTAAATCACGTCTTCAAACTGGACCAGACCGAGCGGCGCACCGGTGATGATCAAACCATCGAAATTGCGTTTTTTGATCATCTCAAATTGTCGGTAAAAGTTGTCTAGGTGCTCGGTTGGCGTATTTTTACTCGGGCGATCATCAATGCGCAGCAGTTCAATATCGACCTGCAATGGGCTATTGGACAAGAGGCGTAAAAATTGCGTCTCTGTCTCAATTTTTTTTGGCATAAGATTGAGGATCAACACCTTAAGTGGACGAATCTCCTGCGTAGAGGCACGCGATTCGCTCATGATGAAGATATTTTCCTGACGCAGTACATCAGTGGCAGGCAATTGATCGGGGATCTTAATCGGCACAGCTTTCTCCCTAAGCTCTATTATGGACGTCTATACATCTAAACTTACCCGAATCAGTATGAGATGTCGATAGCATTTTTAGGCCAAATTGGTTTACTATCTGCGCCTCGAACTTGGTGAGACTATGTCGGTGCAGCCACAGACAAATCAGCGGACATCGGCCGCAAGGGAGTAATAGAGCGGTGAAATTGACCTTAATTCGTGGTCTGCCAGGTTCTGGCAAAAGCACTCTAGCGAAAACACTGCCAGCGGTGCACCTTGAAGCGGATATGTATTTTATCGCTGACGATGGCGTTTACCGCTATGACAAAGCGAAAATTTCCGATGCGCACGAGTGGTGCCGAGCTGAGGTCAAACGTGCGCTGACCAACAAGCAGGACGTGGTTGTCTCCAATACTTTTGTCCAGCGCTGGGAAATCGCGCCGTACTACCGCCTCGCCAAGCAATTTGGCGCTGAGTTTGTGGTGATGGAGTGCTCTGGGCAATTTCAAAATATCCACGGCGTTGAGCGCAGTACAATCGAACAAATGAAAAAACGGTGGCAGACATGGCAAAGCGATCGCCCGTTGTTGAAATGACCTCTTACGGTATTTACGACCAATGGGACTCCAAATCAAAACATCTTCCTAAAATACAAGCGTTTACCACTAAGGTTCCGGCTGACGAGGACGTTGAGTTTGGCTTTATCGTCAACATCAAAAAAGCCAAAGGTGCGTTGATTGAGTTTTGTATCGATCATCCCGGTATCTTAGGCAAAAAAGGCCAGACGCTAGCGCCTTTCACCGGCGAGTTGCACGTGGGCAGCAACGATTGGGATTTCTACTTGGGCGATACGATTCAACTGCTTCATCCAGACGGCGGTTTGGAGTCGAATTTGGGGCGTTGGCACATGAGCATCGAGATGGACGGACGCGTGATTGCGCAAAAGACCTTCGATGTGTATGGCCGGGATGAAAACGAGTTTTGGCGCCGCCGAGGTTTTTAAACGCGGCGCTCAAACGTTATCGCGGGTTAGATATCACGGCGATGTTCACGCAATGCACGCCAAGCCATGAGGCTCCAACCCAGTGCTTGCACCCACAGCAGTGCGTATTGCTCCGCGACTTGATGCCATTCTCCGCCCATCTGGTTTAAACGCAAGAATGCTTGGATGGCGGGCGTACTAGGAAAAAGCTGCGATAACCAAACGATGCCATCGGGAATCGCTTCGAGCGGCCAGATAAACCCCGCACTAAAAATCAGCGGCATTGAGCTGATTAGTACCACTAATGTCACCAACTCTCGTCTTGGTACTACCGTACCTAGCCAGATGCCTATCGCGCAGGATGCCAACAAGAAAGGCAGCAATAGAGTGACAAGATCGGCAAGGTTTGCTAACTGCGCGACGCCGTGCAAGCGAAAACTCGGCCCGAAGTAATAACCGCTTAGTACCAAGTAAATACTCGTCAGCAGTACCATTCGCCCCCCCATCAAGGCGAGAGGGCTGACGTTAGACCAATAGCCACGACCATGTTTCTGTGTGCCTTGCATCAACCCGGCCGCCATCGCCAGCGTTTGCTGCAAAATCAGCACAAACACCGCAGGCACCACGTAATCGACATAGCCCATTTGCGGGTTAAAAGTGGGTTTGAGGTTGAGCTTAGTTGGCGCAAAGTGATTGGCCGCTGCGCTCAGTGGCTCACCATCAACGAGCAATTTCGCCACTGTGGTTTGCGCCGCTAGTGTGCCACCCGCTTGCGCTAAGCCTTCGACAATGGTGCCGTAGACCAAAAAGTACGAGGCATCCCCCGCGTAAGCCAAGGTCGGGCTTTTACCTAACATCAGATCTTTATAGAAATGCTCTGGGATCACCAAAATGCCGCTAATATCGCCACTTAAAAAGGCTGCTTTGGCCGCTTCTATGCTTGAGTCACGCCGTAAGATGTGCACTTGGGGTGTCGCATCTACCATGCGCTCTAGCTGATAGCTGGTTTGGCTTTTGTCCAAGTTCACCACGCTGATGATTTGCTCGCGTGGGGTTTGGTAAGAGTAGGGCATCGGGTAGAGAAACGAGTAAAACACGACGCCACCAAACACGGTGAGAAGTACCACAGGATTATGCAGCAGCGCCTTTAGCTCCGCTTTCAGCAGTGCGGTAAACGTCATGACTGGTGCTCCTTAAGTTCGGCGCGCGCGTGTCTGTTGGTGTCATCTGCAGCGTTAATAGCACTGTTGAGGTGCTTGCGAGCGAGAAGAAGACACAGCAGCGCTGGCAGTAGGTAGCCAAGCAGTGGCGTCAGATGCATCAATGTGGTGAGCGCCGATGCGCCATAGCTGACTTGGCTCACCTGCGCTTCAATGTAGTGACTGATGGGCAAGAGTGAGCGCCAAGCTTGGGCGAGCGGCGACATGTCAGAGACCGGGAAAGTGATACCCATAAAGGCAAAACTTGGCGCAGTAAACGCGCCGGCAAAGCTCATCGCTCTCGCGGGATCTAAGGTCAAAAAGAAGAACACACTGCCCATGGTCATACACGCGAGTATGGTCGGCACTTGCGCGGCGAACAACACCCTAAGGTCGCCTTGCATTGGCCACTGTAAGCCCGAATAAAACCAGACTAAAAACGCCACGCCTTGCAGCCAAAATAACGGAAAGTAGGGCAGTAAAGTGCGACACAGCGCCACGCCCGGCGAAGGCGCTAACCAACGTACCAGACCATGATCGCGTTGATTGGCGGCCAGCACTAACAGCGTGCTGACGACAATGACGATTTGCCACAGCGCAGGGATGATGGCGCTGACTAAAAACTGGGCGTAATTGGAATTCTTATTGAACAGCGGGGTGACCTGAGTCGAGACGGGCACGGCGTTGCCCATCGCAGAGAGTAGGGTTGTATTGCCATCGGTGAGACCCGCGAATGTGGCTAACTGCGCATTGAATGTCCCATGCGCTTGGACAAACGCGGCGTTCATCAGTTTGCCAATCAAGATCGCTTGGCTGTTGTAAAACACACTGACTTGCGGGGCGAGCTGTTTCATCGCGTCTTGTTCGAAACGGCTCGGGATCATTGCGTAGGCGTAGATCTCCCCCTGTACCAGTGCTGCTTTCGCCTCACTGGGGCTTTGAAAATGACGCGTCACTTGCATGGTTGAGGTGGCGTCATAGTCGCGTTCGAGTGTGTAAGAGAGCGCACTCTTGTCTAGATTGACCACACCAATAGGCAGATCGCGCGCGATACCTTGGGAAAATATCGACCAGATACACCAAGCGAGTGCGAGGGGAATCCAGGTCAAGCTAGCGAGGAGCCACCGATCACGCGTCATGGTGGCCCACTGCTGCGCTATGGCTTGGCGTATCATCATTGCGCGCCTTGCGAGACAGCTGAAGGGGTAATTTCCACAGCGAGACTCATACCCATCCTCAAGCCTTGTACGGGCTCGCTTGGTCTGGCTTCGACTTCAAAAGTACGTAAATCAAACCCTTGGCTGGCATCGGTTGAGCGCCAAGTGGCAAAATCACCCATGACGGCGACATGGCTCACGGTGAAGGTTATCTCTTTATCCAACGCAGGAACGTAAGCGTCAAATTGTGTGCCTTTGCCAAAGTGGCGCAGGTAATCTTCACGAACGTTAAACACGGCCCACATATCTTCGGTATCAAGCACAGTGACAACGGGAAAGCCTTGCGGCGCTAACTCGCCGCTTTGCAGCAGCACCTGCGAAACCTCGCCGTCAAACCAACTGTGAATTTGGGTATCTTGCGCGTAGGCTTCTACTTCGGCAACCGCACCGGCGGCCATGCGCGCTTTCTCTGCGGCGGCGACTTTGGTCTCGCTACGCGCACCTTCTTGCGCCATTTGATACATCTGGTAAGCGGCACTTTCCGTGTATTTTGCCGCGTCCCATTGGGTTTTGGCTTCGTCGCGTTTCTGCTCTGCCACCACGCCATCATTAAATAGGTTATTGACTCGAAGATAGGTTTTTTCCATCAGATCGGCGGCGGCTTGCGCTTTGAGCCATTGATCTTTTGCGGCTTGGATTTGTTGTGCACGCGCGCCTTTTTCCGCTTCTTGAGCCAGTGCATCGGCGGCTTTTTCTCCGGCCTTAGCTTGCTCTAATTTTGCCGCGATTTCAGGGCTGTGCAGGGTGAAAATGAGCTGCCCTTTAGTGACATTGTCACCTTTGCGCACCAGCACTTGATCGATACGCCCTGGTACTTTTGACGAAATGCTGTATTGCTGCGCTTCAATCTGGCCTTGCAAGCGAACTGGCTGAGGCTGATAGGCGTCGTAAACGCTGTAGCCGACCCAAGATGTCAGAGCGATTGCAGCTGCGGTAAGCAGGTAAGGTTTGGCTTGGTTCATCTTTGATCCTTAACGATTCGACAACGGGATGGCGTTATATTGATACTGTTTAAAACTGTCCATTTCACTCGACAGAGCCAACAACTTGGACAGTGACACAAGGTATTGAAAACTGGCGGCTGCTTTTTGTGTTTCAACACTGGCAACATAGAGCTGGGCATCGACGACATCCGTTGACGTCGAAAGCCCTTGCGAAAAGGCTTTTTCGCGCAGTTTGAGATTCTCCTGCGCCAGTGACAAGCTGGAATCGAGCCCCTGGACCTCTTCTCGCGCTTGCTGCGCTTCCAGATAGGTTTTCTGGACCAGAACGGAGAGATCTTGTTTCGCCTGCGCTTTGAGATATTTAACCTGAGACACCGCACTGTGCGCCGCTTTGACCTGCTCTGAGCGGCCGGAGGTGTCAATCAGTGGCACATTGACCCCAACACCCACGAGCCACTCGGGTTTCAACTGACTTGCGAGGGAATCATCCTCATACAAGCTGTAGTCGCCGTAAAGGTACACTTCTGGGTAGTAGCGGCCTTTTTCCGCTTTGATCAGGCTGTTGGCTTGCTTCTCTTTGGCGTCAAGCAGAGCGAGGCCTGGGTAGGTGGCTAACGTGCGGTCGATAAACAGATCCAGTGGCGGCAGGTTTGGATTTATAAACAAGTGGTCCGAGGGCTCGACACCGTCGGTTTGGTTGAGAATTTTCGTCAGCGCCGCTTGGGAGATATCGAGATCCTTTTGCGCCTTCTTGCGCTCAATCACGGCTTTGTCCAGGGCGGATTCCGCTTGCAGTCTTTCGACGCGGGCGATTTGCCCTTGCTGTTCAAGCTTGAGTGCGTTGTCTCTGTGTTTGGTTAACCCAGCTTCGACCAGTTGTCGGGTGTGCAGTACGTCTTGTGTCAATAAAACGGAAAAATAGTATTTACTGAGATCTTCAAAGCGCGCTTGGGTTTCCATTGCTAGCTCACTCTTTGCCTGTTCGCTTTTCCCTTGCGCGGCGCTTTGCGCGGCATCGATGCGACCGCCAGTAAAGATTGGCCAAACAGCGCGAATGGAGGAGGAGAATATGTCGCGCTCGGTGATGGTAGAGGTCACGCTGCCGAGCTGTGAGACCAATCCACCTAAGGTGGGGCCAAGGTTGGGCATCGTTGCCCCTGTGCTGTCAAAGAGCTGCTCACCAGACAGGGTCACGTCGGTATCGAGGCGTGTGTAGTTGGCGCCTAGAGTGACAGACGGCAAATTTAGGCTATCGGTCGCTAAGTGCAGCGCTTGATAGCGGTCAACATTCGCGCGCGAGGCCGCGAGTGAGTGGTTCTCTTGTTGGAGCAGCGTCCACGCTTGTTCAAAACTGATCGGGGCAGCGTGCGCCACGCTAGACACTGCGCCGCAACAGGCGAGCATCAAAGCTAAAGGGCGAATAGGCATGACGTGTGCGGTCCTCGCTTAAATGATAGTGATAAATTAGAGTCTATACTCTAATTTTTG
The DNA here is from genome assembly GCF_059834045.1 of Vibrio sp. R12-SG2-ISO1. NCBI lineage: Bacteria > Pseudomonadati > Pseudomonadota > Gammaproteobacteria > Vibrionales > Vibrionaceae > Vibrio > Vibrio sp. R12-SG2-ISO1. Next base: position 29,747 of record NZ_JCBDGO010000024.1, read on the forward strand.
TTCAAGCAATCCATCTATGAGGTTTGATGCGTAAGGAAATTAATGCGTAAGGAAAGAAAACGAGGGCGATAACGCCCTCGGGATAACACAACATTCGAATGACTACTGCTCAATCTGTTTTGGCGAACCTTTCAAGGCTTGTACCAGTTTGACCAGTAGTGGGCTGAGTAGCACGAGCGCGGCGAGCACGGTAAAGGTGAAGGTGATAGGGCGTTCCCAAAGGAAGCTCAGCTCACCATCGCTAATCATCAAAGCGCGGCGTAAATTCTCTTCCATTAAGCCACCAAGGATAAAGCCAAGCAGTAGCGGCGCGAGTGGGAAGTTGGCTAAACGCAATGCGATGGCACCAACGGCAATCAGCAACATGATGAACACGTCCATGGTGTTAAACGAGACCAAATACACACCGGTTATCGAGAAGAATAAGATCATCGGTAGCAGCACGGTGCGCGGCACCGCCAGCAGGCGTGAAATGTAAGGGATAAGCGGTAAGTTCAAGATCACTAACACGATGTTGCCAAAGTACATTGAGATAATCACCGACCAAAACACATCTGGATGCTCGACAAACAAACGTGGCCCCGGTTGAATACCATAGGCGATCAGCGCACCAAGCATGATGGCGGTGGTGCCCGAACCCGGAATACCCAGCGTTAACAACGGCACAAACGAACCACTGGATGCGGCGTTGTTGGCCGACTCCGGCGCCACCAGACCACGAATGCTGCCTTTACCGAACTCTTCACGCTTCTCTTTTGGTGCTAAGTTTCGCTCCATGCCATAGCTAAGGAACGCGGCAATGGTTGCCCCTGCACCCGGCAATACACCGGTGAAAAAGCCCAAAATGGAAGAGCGAATCGAGACTGGCGCCACTTCTTTGATCTCTTCCTTGGTTACTTTCATGCTGCCGATGTCGCTCATCTTACTCTGCTCTTCGTCGCGGGTATCTTGCTCCGGTTTTAGAATACCCATTAAAGTTTCACCGAGTGCAAAAGTGGCCATGGCAAGCAGAAGGAAGCTAAAGCCATCCATTAAATCAGTTAGGCCAAAGGTGAAGCGTTCAACGCCGACGCCTTTATCAATTCCGACGGTAGAGAGCATCAAACCGAGGACCGTCATCATCCACGCTTTGATCACTTGCCCTTTGCCAGCAAACGCCGCAACGGCGGAGAGGCCAAGCAGCATCAAGGCAAAATAGTCGGAGGATTGGAAACTCAGCGAGACGCTCGCGAGCGCAGGCGCGGCAACCAACAGCATAATGGCCGAGAGCGTACCGCCCGTAAATGACGAGTAGGCCGCAAGCGCTAGGGCTTTTCCTGCTTGACCTTTTTGTGCCATAGGATAGCCATCAAACGCCGTCACGACGGTGGATGAGCAGCCCGGTGCGTTAATCAAAATCGAGGAGGTGGAGCCGCCAAACACCGCGCCGTAGTAGACGCCCGCCATCAAGATCAGTCCTGATGAGGGATCGAGTCCGTAGGTGATGGGGATCATGAGGGCGATGGCTGAAATCGGGCCAAGGCCAGGAAGCATACCGATAAACGTACCGACAAAACAGCCGACGATGACCATCATTAGGTTCATCGGCATCACTGCGGTCGAAAGACCTTGTAAAATTCCGTCTAACATGGGATTTCCTTACTGATTACGACCACATAGTGAAGATAACGCCCGGCTCGAGATAGATATCCAGCCCTTGGGTAAGAAGAAGATAAAACGCAATCACAAACGGGAATGACGCGCCAAACAAGACCGCTTTGCGTCTTTCGCCAAGCAGGTAAAAGCCGGCGAGTAAGAAAAAGCCCGTCGCCAAGACAAAACCAAGGTAGGTCAGGCCGACGCCGTAAAGCGCCATCAGGGCTAAAAAGCCAATCAGTAACTTCCAGTTGAAATCCAGTACAGCGCCACTTTGGCTGTCTTTTTTGCCCATCACTAGCAGCAAGAGTGCCAAGCCAATACCGGCAAACGTCAGCAGTGTGGGTAGGGTACGCGCGGTAAAGGGTTCGTATTCATCACCCGGAAACATCGGGATCTGGGTGGTTTGGTAGCCGTAGCATAGGCAGATAATCAGAAATATCATCGCACCAACACGATCACGACATAGCAGGTTCTCTTTGCTAAAGAAACTGCCTTGGTTGAAAGAGTTCGTTGGTAAGTCCGACATAGCCAACTCCATTTGAGTCATCGAAACGCTGCATCAATCGAGCCATACTGAGTAGAGGCTGGATACGATGTGCGTTGGATGAAGTAGAAAAAAGCCGTACTAGAGGGTTAATGAGCAACATATTCACTAACAATGGCCTTTCTCTCTAAGTGGAATTTGGAGTGAAAGGCCAACTGTTCAACACAAACAGCGGAGATTGTCTAAGGTTCTCAAGTACGGCGAAAATAAAGGTGGTAGACCCGCTACCGACCCAAACATGGCGGCGTATTACTTGAGGAAGCCAAGCTCACGCATCAAATCGCCCATCTGCTTCTCTTGGTCTTCAAGGAAAGCGTAGAACTCTTTGTCCGCTTTGTAGTTGTCGATCCAACCATTACGGTCACGCACGACTTTCCACTCATCGGTTTGATACATTTTGCTGAGGGCGGCATTCCATTCATCAATCTTCGCTTGGCTTGCGCCAGGGGCTGCGAAGAAGCCACGCCAGTTGGCAAAGACTGTTTCGTTGCCATATTCAGTGAGCGTCGGAATATCCGGCGCTGCGTCTAAACGTTTAGGCGCTGTCACCGCGAGGATTTTAACTTGGCCAGATTTCGACATCTCCAGCACTTCGCCAAGGCCGGTAGATAAGAGCTGTGTTTCACCAGAAAGCAGCGCGGCCATGGCTTTGCCGCCTGCATCATAAGCGATGTAGCGAACGGTTTTTGCGTCAAACCCTTCACCTTTAAAGGCGGCTGCGACCACTAAGTGGTCCATGCTGCCGCGTGCAGAGCCGCCAGCGATTTTGACTTTACGTGGGTTAGACTCAAACTCTTTAACCACATCTTCCCAAGTGTTGTAGCCCGAATCGACCGATGTCACGATGGCGCCGTAATCGGCAATGGTCGCCGCGACGGGCGTGAGATCACGGAATGATTGCGGGAAAATACCGGTCAGAGAGCGCACCACGATAGGGGTGGAATTGACCATCAGAGTGTCTTCTTGACGCTCAGCGGTTTCAATCAAATGCGCAATGGCTTTACCGCCGCCGCCACCAGAGAGGTTTTGGAACGAGACGTTGTCGACAATCTCAGATTTGACCAACACGTCACCAGTGCCACGCGCCGTCATATCCCAGCCGCCACCGGCGCCACCTGGGATCAGAAAGTGGATTTTTTCCACATCCGCCGCCCATGCACTGAATGAGAAAGACGCAGCGATGATCGACGCTGCAAGAGTGGGTTTGAGTACCTTAAACATGATTCACGTTCCTTATATAGGCAGAACTTCTCTTTGGAAGTCTCGTTATGGTTATGGGTTATCTCACCAAAGCGAGCGCTGTTATCGAGCCTGGTCTTGCTAGGCGATACCAGTACCTGCTTGTTGGATGCCTTAAGGTTAATGAGATGTTACAAATCTGTCTGCGTTGCGCGTATAAAAATAATATTGGGCATAAAGCGAATTAAGTTCATAAAGTTCACGGATGTCGATGGGGGTGTTTATTATTCAACATTGTCGACACTGAGTGATTTTGTGGCAGTAAAAATGGGCTTTTACTTATACCTTAGTCTAAATTGTCGACAATGTGATTGATTGTCGACAATTTGAGCGTTATGGTGAAAACATCAACGAACACCTCCAACACTCTGCGGAGGGCGTCACCCAGAAATGATTGAGAGACCGATGAACATCGCTAGAGAGTTTGAACTCGCCAACAGCCCAAGCAAAACGAAGCCAGCTACTGAAAATACCAAATCCCTGACACTCACCGAGAGCCTTGTCGAGGACATTGTCAGTGGTGCGATTGCCCCGGGCAGCAAAATATCGGAGCCAGAACTGGCGAAACGATTTAACGTCAGCCGCGGGCCTTTGCGTGAGGCGATTATGCGTCTTGAAGGGTTGGGATTGATAGAGCGTATCCCGCACGTCGGCGCGCGCGTGATCACCTTCTCACCGGAAAAGCTGATTGAATTGTACGCAGTACGCGAGGCGCTCGAAGGAATGGCGGCCAGATTAGCCGCGCGCCACATGACACCACAAGACATTGCCGGTCTTGAGCAACTGCTGAATGCTCACTCTCATCATATTGAAGAAGTGGAAGGCGCGTCCTACTTCCACCAACACGGCGATTTTGATTTCCACTACCGCATCATTAAAGCGAGCCGCAATCGACACCTTATCAATTTGCTGTGCAATGAGCTGTACCACTTATTGCGCATGTATCGCTACCAGTCTCCGCGCGCGCAATCGCGACCAAAAGAAGCGCTGGCGGAGCATCGACATATCCTCCAAGCGATTGCCAACCGTGACGAAGAGTTAGCGGAAATGCTGATGCGTCGCCACATTTCAGGCAGTCGCCTTTTGATTGAACAACAAATACTCACGGACTAGAGGAAGTGACTATGAGTCTCACGCCCGGAGCCAAGTTTCGGCTCGCCCTACAGCAAAATCATCCGCTCCAGATTGTCGGAACCATCAACCCTTATTGCGCCATGATGGCGAAGAACTTAGGTCATCAAGCGATCTATCTATCTGGTGGGGGCATTGCTAACGCCTCATATGGGTTACCAGACCTTGGCATCACGACATTGAATGATGTGTTGGTGGATGTTGATCGCATCACTAATGCATGCGACCTGCCGCTGTTGGTTGATATCGATACCGGATTTGGCGGCGCATTTAATATTGGCCGCACCATCAAAGCGATGGAGAAGGCCGGCGCGGCAGCGGTGCACATGGAAGATCAAGTGGCGCAAAAACGCTGTGGTCATAGACCCAACAAGGCGATCGTTAGCCAAGAAGAGATGGTCGACCGAGTCAAAGCGGCGGTGGATGCGCGCAATGACGATCAATTTGTCATCATGGCACGCACCGATGCGTTGGCCGTCGAAGGCATTGACCGTGCGATTGAGCGGGCGATTGCGTGTGTGGAAGCGGGTGCGGACATGATCTTCCCCGAAGCGATGACAGAGTTGGCGCAGTACCGACAGTTTTCCGCTGCGCTTGAAAGCGCGACGGGGAAAAAAGTGCCGATTCTGGCGAATATCACCGAATTTGGTCAAACGCCGCTCTACAGCTGTGAAGAGCTCGGCCAATCGAATGTCGACATGGTGCTCTATCCACTGAGTGCGTTTCGCGCGATGAACAAAGCGGCGGAAATGGTCTATCGCCATCTGCTTGAAGTGGGCAGTCAAGAAGCGCTACTTGGCGAGATGCAGACTCGCAAAGAGCTCTACGCACACCTCAATTATCACGATTACGAGGACAAGCTCGACAGACTATTTAGTGACCAATAACAACAGATCTTGAGTGACGAATAACAGTAGTTTTTGAGTAACGAATAACAATAGTAATGCAAACAATAACGTGAAATCAGCGGGCTAAAGAGATCCAAACCTCTTGCCTTAAGCGCCTGAAGCAACAGTCGCTTAAGGGCGAGGGGTATTGGGCAAAGCTCGCAAGAAAAGGAGTTCTACCATGTCTCACACTGAGAATGATCTGAGCAAAAAACCGATTGGCGGCGCAGGATTGCGTGGTCAGAGTGCCGGCAGCACCGCACTGTGCACCGTTGGTAAAACAGGAACAGGGCTAACCTACCGTGGTTACGACATCACCGATTTGGCCAATAACGCCCAATTTGAAGAGGTGGCGTTTTTGCTGCTAAGAGGCCATTTACCCAATCAACAAGAGCTAGACAATTACAAGACGCGTTTGATTGGCCTACGCGGCCTTCCGAATGAGCTTAAGGCGGCGTTAGAGCTGATTCCTGCCAGCGCCCATCCGATGGATGTGATGCGCACCGGTTGCTCAATGTTGGGAAATCTTGAGCAAGAGATGAGTTTTGATCAGCAGCTCGATGCGACCGAGCGAATGCTGGCGCTCTTTCCCGCCATTATCTGCTATTGGTATCGCTTTAGCCATGATGGCGTGAGAATTGATACCCAAGACCAAAGCGAAGCCTGCATTGGGGGCTACTTCCTCAAACTGCTCACCGATAAAGCGCCGAGTGAACTTCACAAGCAGGTGATGCACTGCTCGCTCATTTTGTATGCAGAGCATGAGTTTAATGCCTCTACCTTTACGGCCCGAGTGTGCGCCTCGACCTTATCTGATATCCACTCATGCATCACAGCGGCGATCGGTACACTACGCGGACCGCTGCACGGCGGCGCTAATGAAGCCGCAATGGAGATGATTGAAGGCTGGATGACACCCGATGAAGCGGAAGCCAACATCCTCACCATGTTGGCGAACAAAGACAAAATCATGGGTTTTGGCCACGCCATTTATCGTGAAAGCGACCCGCGCAATGCGTTGATCAAGCGCTGGTCAAAAGCGCTCTCTCAAGCGGTGGGGGATACCCATCTCTATGCGGTTTCCGAACGGGTTGAAGCGGTCATGAAGCGAGAAAAAGGGCTGTTCTGTAACGCAGATTTCTTCCACGCATCGGCGTATCACTTTATGGATATTCCCACCAAACTGTTTACTCCCATTTTTGTGATGAGCCGTCTCACAGGTTGGGCAGCGCACGTGTTTGAGCAGCGCTCCAACAATCGCATTATTCGCCCAAGCGCCGACTACACAGGTCCCGAGCATCAGCAGTGGGTTCCGATTGAGCAGCGTTAATGCCTAAGAGAGTGGATGTAAACATGAATAGCGATTCAAAATACAGAAAGTCACTGCCCGGATTCGATGTCGATTATTTCGATGCTCGCGCGGCGGTGAATGCACTGTCGCCCGGTGCTTACGATGGGCTGCCTTACACGTCACGGGTTCTGGCGGAGCAGTTGGTGCGCCGCTGTGAGCCAGAGAGTCTTGATGCAGCGCTGCTGCAATTGATTGTGCGCAAGCGTGACTTGGACTTTCCTTGGTATCCGGCGCGCGTCGTGTGTCACGATATTCTAGGACAAACCGCCTTGGTGGATTTGGCAGGGCTGCGTGATGCGATTGCTCTGCAAGGTGGCGATCCTGCGAAAGTGAACCCAGTGGTCGAAACGCAGCTGATTGTCGACCACTCATTAGCGGTGGAACACGCGGGCTTTGATCCACAGGCGTTTGAGAAAAACCGCGCCATTGAAGAGAGGCGCAATGAAGATCGCTTCCACTTCATTGATTGGTGTAAAACCGCGTTTGAAAACGTCAGCGTGATCCCAGCGGGCAACGGCATTATGCACCAGATCAATTTGGAAAAAATGTCGCCAGTGGTTCAAGTCAAGCAAGGCATTGCCTATCCCGATACTTGTGTCGGGACCGACAGTCACACGCCGCACGTTGATGCACTTGGCGTGATTGCCATTGGTGTCGGCGGCCTAGAGGCGGAAACCGTCATGCTAGGACGGCCGTCGATGATGCGTTTGCCCAACATTGTCGGTGTCAAGCTAAGCGGGAAACGCCAAAGTGGCATCACCGCGACAGATATCGTACTGGCGATCACCGAGTTTTTACGCGAGCAGCGTGTCGTCTCGGCCTATTTGGAGTTCTTTGGTGAAGGGGCGCGCGATTTGACGATTGGCGATCGCGCCACCATTTCCAACATGACGCCGGAATATGGGGCGACGGCAGGGATGTTCTACATCGATGAGCAGACCATTCAGTATCTAAAACTGACCGGCCGCGATGACAAGCAAGTGGCTTTAGTGGAAGCCTACGCTAAGCAAACCGGACTTTGGGCGGATGCGCTCAGCGAGGCGCAGTATGAGCGTGTGTTGGAATTTGATCTCTCGAGTGTCACACGAAACCTCGCAGGCCCGTCTAATCCTCATCGCCGTTTACCAACGAGTGAGCTGGCCAATCGCGGTATCGCGCAACCCCGCGGTACAGACACCGGCGAGCAAGGGTTGCCCGATGGCGCCGTGATTATTGCAGCGATCACCTCTTGTACCAACACTAGCAACCCGAGAAACGTCGTAGCGGCGGGGTTGTTGGCGAAAAAAGCCAATCAGCTAGGGCTGGTGCGCAAACCTTGGGTGAAGTCCTCATTTGCGCCCGGCTCGAAAGTCGCCAAGCTCTATTTGCAAGAAGCGGGACTATTGTCAGAGCTGGAGCAGCTTGGCTTTGGCATTGTCGCTTACGCGTGTACCACCTGTAACGGAATGAGCGGCGCGCTCGATCCCACTATTGAGCAAGAGATCATCGAACGCGATCTGTATGCGACCGCGGTGCTGTCAGGCAATCGCAACTTTGACGGTCGTATCCACCCGTATGCCAAACAAGCGTTTCTTGCGTCTCCTCCGTTGGTGGTAGCCTACGCGCTTGCGGGTTCAATCCGCTTTGATATTGAGCGCGATGTGCTCGGCCACAATGCCAACGGTGAACCTATCTATCTGAAAGATCTCTGGCCAAGTGATGAAGAGATCGATCAAGTGGTGGCTCAGCACGTGAAACCTGAGCAGTTTAAGCAGATTTACATTCAAATGTTCAAACTGGATGAGGAACAACAGGCATCCAACCCACTCTATGATTGGCGCCCGATGAGCACCTATATTCGCCGTCCACCCTATTGGGAAGGGGCGTTGGCGGGTGAGCGTACCTTGAAAGGGATGCGTCCTCTGGCGGTATTGGGTGACAACATTACCACCGATCACTTATCGCCCTCCAATGCGATTTTGGCCAGTAGCGCAGCGGGCGAGTATTTAGCCAGTATGGGCGTACCAGAAGAGGATTTTAACTCCTACGCCACGCACCGCGGCGACCACCTGACGGCGCAACGGGCCACATTCGCGAACCCCAAATTGTTCAACGAGATGGTGAAACAGGGCGGCGATGTGGTGCAAGGCTCACTGGCACGCATTGAACCCGAAGGTAAAGTGGTGCGAATGTGGGAAGCGATCGAAACCTACATGGCGCGCAAACAGCCCCTCATCATTATTGCAGGCGCCGATTACGGCCAAGGCTCTTCTCGAGATTGGGCGGCAAAAGGCGTTCGATTAGCCGGGGTTGAAGCCATTGTTGCGGAAGGTTTTGAGCGTATCCATCGCACCAACCTTGTTGGGATGGGGGTATTGCCGCTGGAATTTAAAACGGGCGTCACGCGCCATACGCTAGAGATAGATGGCTCAGAGACCTACGACGTAGTGGGTGACATTGCGCCTGGTGCCGACTTGGCGCTGATCATTACCCGTGCCAACGGTGAAACGCTTGATGTCGCGGTGATGTGCCGTTTAGATACCGCCGATGAAGTCTCTGTTTATCAAGCGGGCGGTGTTTTGCAGCGCTTTGCTCAAGACTTTTTAGCGCAGTAGGAGGCTGACAATGAACGATGTGATTCGCGTTCCCGCGACCTACATGCGCGGCGGCACCAGTAAAGGGGTCTTTTTCAGGTTGGAAGATTTGCCTACTCGGGCACAAACCCCCGGTCCTGCGCGTGATGCGCTATTGATGCGCGTGATTGGCAGCCCTGATCCTTATGGGAAACAGATTGATGGTATGGGCGGAGCAACATCCAGTACCTCCAAAACCGTGATAGTGAGCCCGAGCACGCGTGACGATCACGACGTGGACTATCTGTTTGGTCAGGTGGCGATAGGGCAAGCGTTTGTCGACTGGAGCGGAAACTGCGGCAACCTCTCTGCTGCGGTCGGCCCTTTTGCCATTCACGCGGGTTATCTGCCTGCTGAGCGCCTTCCCCACAATGGCGTTGCCAAGGTGCGGGTGTGGCAAGCCAATATCAAAAAAACCATTGTAGTGCATGTGCCGATCGTTGAAGGACAAGTGCAAGAAATGGGCAGTTTTATGCTCGATGGGGTCACGTTTCCTGCCGCAGAAATCCGCGTCGATTTTGTCGACCCCTCGGGCAGTGACAGTTCGCTGTTTCCAACAGGGCAAGTCGCGGAAGTGTTTGATGTGCCCGGAGTGGGGGCACTCACGGCGACCTTTATTAGTGCGGGGATTCCGACCGTGTTTCTCAATGCGCACGAATTGGGCTTAACCGGCAGCGAACTTCAGCCGGCGATTAACGGCGATCCTGAACTGTTGGATAAGCTTGAGACCATACGCGCTCACGGCGCGCTTAGGATGGGTCTGATAGAGGACCTCTCAGAGGCCGCGACTCGCCAGCATACGCCGAAGCTGGCGTTTGTGGCACCGCCTAATACTTATCAGGCGTCAAGCGCAAGTGTGGTCGAGGCGGGCGATGTTGATCTTTTGGTCAGGGCGATGTCGATGGGACAGTTGCACCACGCCATGATGGGCACCGCAGCGGTGGCTATCGCTGCGGCGGCGTGCGTACCGGGCACGCTGGTCAATCAAGCGGCGGGCGGCGGCGAGCGTGACCAAGTCACCTTTGGTCATCCGTCTGGCACCTTAACCGTCGGCGCAAAAGTCGATGCGCAAGGTGGGCAATGGTGCGCTCGGCAAGTCAGTATGGGCCGCAGCGCAAGAATTTTGATGGAGGGCGTTGTGCGTGTTCCCTCCGATGTCTTTCACTCTGTTCAATAACCAGAGTGCCAATAGCTAAAGACAGTCTGGAGGAAGCAGCATGTCTGAGTATCAAAAGCAGTATCAATGGGCAAAAGAATCGCCAGAGCAGTTCTGGCAAGCACAAGCCGAAGCGATTGATTGGTTTGAAAAACCAACCACGGTATTAGCGGAGGATGACAACGGGATTGAACGCTGGTTTTCTGACGGTGTGATGAATACCTGCTGGCTCGCGCTCGATTACCATTGTGAGCAGGGACGCGGCGCGAAAACGGCGCTGATTTATGACTCCCCTGTGACAGGAACCAAAAAGCGCTACACCTATCAAGGCATGCGTGATCAAGTGGCTAAAATTGCAGGAATGATCAGCGCGCAAGGCGTCACCAAAGGCGATCGCGTTGTTATCTACATGCCGATGATCCCAGAGGCCGCCATGACGATGCTGGCGTGTGCTCGGCTGGGTGCGATTCACTCGGTGGTGTTTGGCGGGTTTGCTCCTAACGAGCTCGCGGTGCGCATCGAAGATGCCGAGCCGAAGGTGGTCATGACGGCTTCCTGCGGTATCGAAATCAATAAAGTGATTGAGTACAAACCGATGGTCGATAAGGCGATCATGGATAGCCGCTGGAAACCGGAAGCGGTGTTTGTGTTGCAGCGCGAACAGTGTCAAGCGTCGCTCACACATGAGCGAGATGTCGATTGGCACCAAGCGTTTGAAGCGGCGCTGCCTCATGCCTGTGTGCCTGTATTGGCAACCGATCCACTCTATATCTTGTACACATCTGGTACGACAGGCAAACCCAAAGGGGTGGTGCGCGATAATGGCGGCCACGCGGTAGCGATGAAGTATTCAATGAGCGCCATCTACAACGTACCGCAAGAAGGCGTGTACTGGGCGGCATCGGATGTTGGCTGGGTGGTCGGTCACTCTTATATTGTCTATGCGCCGCTGATTCATGGTTGCACCACCATTTTATTTGAGGGCAAGCCGGTAAGAACGCCCGATCCCGGTGCTTTCTGGCGCGTGTGTGAAGAGTATCAAGTGGATGTGCTTTTTTCTGCGCCGACGGCATTTCGCGCTATCAAGAAAGAGGATCCGCAAGGGGAGTGGGTACGCCAGTACGATTTGTCCAAACTGCAGACGATTTTTATGGCCGGCGAGCGGCTTGACCCGCCCACACTAGAGTGGGTTGAACAGCAAACGGGCAAGGCTGTGATCGATCACTGGTGGCAAACCGAAACGGGCTGGGCGATTGCAGGTAATCCGATAGGGATTGAAGCGATGCCCGTTAAAGCCGGTTCGGCAACCAAGCCCATCCCGGGCTATCAAGTCGACATCTTGGATGAGCTAGGGGAGATCGCAGCGCCTGGTCAGCAAGGCTTTGTGGCCCTTAAACGGCCTCTGCCGCCAAGCTGTCTACCGACGGTGTGGCGCAATCATGACCGATTTGAGTCCGGCTATTTGAGTCAATTTCCAGGCTACTACGTTTCAGGGGACGGCGGTTATCTTGATGAGGAGGGCTACTTGTTCATCATGGGGCGGATTGATGATGTGATTAACGTGGCGGGTCATCGCCTTTCCACGGGAGAGATGGAGGAGATTGTCGGTGCGCATCCCGCGATTGCAGAGTGCGCGGTGGTCGGAATTCATGATGATTTGAAAGGGCAACTGCCCCTCGGTTTTGTGGTGCTAAAAGATGGCGTGAAGATTGATTCACTAGAGCTCGAAGGTGAACTGATTGGCAAAGTGCGTGATGAGATTGGCGCGGTGGCGTGCTTTAAACACGCGCTGGTCGTGGAGCGCCTGCCCAAGACGCGCTCTGGTAAAATTTTGCGCCGCACTATTCGTCAAATCGCCGATGGTGAAAAGTATACAGTCCCATCGACCATCGATGACCCAACCAGCCTAGATGAAATCATGAAAGCGCTGAACTCTTAACCCGTTATTCTGTGCGCCATTCTCTCGTAATTGGGGCGGCGCGCAGGTTATTGTCAATAACCCTTTGCAACGCTTGCAATCGCACAGTTTGAGACCCAAACTAACGCTTTACCGTAAAACCGCCTCAGCATGAAGATTCGCAGCGCCATCGCACAAGACCTTGATACCCTCAACGAATTGATGTTTCAGCTCCATGATGAGCATCACCAACAGTCGCCGGACTATTTCAAACCTGCCGAAGAGATAGAGCAAGAGAAGAGTATTGCGCGTTATCTCGATAACCCTGAATGCTTGGTTTTGGTGGCATTGGATGCGTCAAGCCAACAGATTGTCGGCTTTGTGTCTGGTCACTTTTGTGAGCTGATTTCTACCGTTAGCCAACCGCTGCAAATGGGATCGCTCGATGAGCTGTACGTGTTGCCCACCTATCGCCAACAAGGTGTGGCGCAACAGTTGTGTGATGAGATGGCGCATCGATTTGAGCAATACGGTGTCGAAGAGATGTTTGTTGAAGTGTGGCAGTTCAACCAAAGTGCCTTAGCTCTCTATGACCGATTGGGGTTTGAGCCTCATATCCATTGGTTGAAGAAGAAGCTGAAATAACCGTGGTAGCCATATGACAATAATCAATGAGGCCGTCACACGGCCTCATTGATTGAATTGCGATTACCGCTTACTTATCGGCGTTGAGCACAAACTGCTCAATCACTAAGGCAACGCCATCGTCGTTATTACTCGCGGTGATGTGATTGGCGATGGCTTTGGTGCCTTCCATCGCGTTTTCCATCGCTACGCCTAATCCAGCGTATTCGAGCATGTGGTGATCATTCTCCGCATCGCCCATACAGATCACGGCGTCTGCCTCAATACCAAGGTGCTGGGCAATCGCGCCCACGCCGACGCCTTTGTTGCTCTGCTGGCTCAAAAATTCCAGGAAGAAGGGGGCACTTTGCACTACGGTGAAGTCGCCGTGAAAATCAGCGGGAATATCACCGATAGCTTGGGTGAGCTTCTCTGGCGCACCCACGATCATCGCTTTGATGATTTCATGGTCGTCATGCAACTCGTCAAAATCCATCAAGGTGACGGGAATTTTGTTGATGGTGGATTCAATACCAGTGAACTCATTCATCTCTGGCGTGATAAGGCCCAGCTCACTGCTGAATGCGTGACAATATAGGTCAAGCTGCTTTGCCAGCGCAGCAACACGTTTTGCACTCGCCCCATCAATGATCGCTTGGTGAATGACCGTATCACTGCCGAGCTCTTTCACCATAGAGCCGTTAAAGTAGACAACAAACTCGCCGTCAGCATAGAGGCCAAGTTCTTCAATCGCACCACGCATACCATCAATTGGGCGGCCAGAGGCAAGCACGACCTTAACGCCCTGTTCACGAGCCTTGGCAATGGCTTGTTTGGTGCGAGGGCTTATAGTTTTATCACTGGTGAGCAGGGTGCCATCCATATCCAGTGCGATCAATTTGTACATAACGGGCATCTTAAATTTGCAACAACAAAGTCTCGCAGAATAATCCTTCATCGCTTAATGATCAATTTATGATTTAGTTGACCTAAACGCCGAGCTCCTTTAAGGTCTCGCCCTTGCAAAATGATTAGATGACAAATTGGGCTGATTAACTTTGTACAAAGTGAATGAAATGTTTGAAACCATCCAGGGTGAAGGGGTCTTTACAGGGGTTCCTTCGGTGTTTGTGCGACTGCAAGAGTGTCCTGTCGGATGCGCTTGGTGTGACACCAAACAGACCTGGGATGCGACGCCACAAGATGAAACCTCGTTTAAACAGATCATGGTCAAGCAAGGCGATTCACCCACTTGGTGCCGCGCAGACGCGAGTGCCATCGTTGAACAATATGTCGCTCAAGGTTATCAAGCCAAACATGTTGTGATCACGGGTGGCGAACCTTGTCTTTATGACTTAACGCCTTTGACCCAAGCGTTTGAAGCGATCGGTTGTCAGTGCCAAATTGAGACCAGCGGCACTTATGAGGTGCTTGCGACAGAATCAACATGGGTGACAGTGTCACCAAAAATCGCCATGAAAGGTAAACTTCCGGTGCTGGATAGCGCGCTACTTCGCGCCAACGAAATTAAGCATCCGGTTGGTACACAAAAAGACATCGATCAGCTGGATGCTTTGCTAAGCCGTGCGAAGGTGCCGAGTCGCACCACCATTGCTTTGCAACCGATCAGTCAAAAGCCGCGTGCGACACAACTCTGTATTGATACTTGCATCTCGCGCAACTGGCGGTTATCTATTCAGACGCACAAGTATTTGAGTATTGCTTAAAGGAATTGAAGATGAAGAAAGCGGTCGTCGTATTTAGTGGTGGACAAGACTCCACTACCTGTTTGGTTCAAGCACTGCAAGAGTACGATGAAGTGCACGCGATAACCTTTGATTATGGCCAGCGCCACAAACTTGAAATTGAGGTGGCACAAAGCCTAGCGAAAGAGCTTGGTGTCGCAGCGCACAAAGTCATGGACGTGGGTCTTCTCAATGAGCTAGCGATCAGCTCGCTTACGCGCGATGACATTCCTGTTTCTCATGAACTGCAAGAGAACGGTTTGCCGAACTCCTTTGTGCCTGGACGCAATATCTTGTTTCTCACCCTTGCGGGCATTTACGCCTATCAGATTGGTGCAGAGGCGGTCATCACTGGTGTCTGTGAAACCGACTTTTCAGGTTATCCAGATTGCCGAGATGAGTTTGTTAAAGCAATGAACAGCGCCTTGGTGAAAGGGATGGACCGACCATTAGAGATTGTGACACCACTGATGTGGCTCAATAAAGCGCAAACGTGGGCACTGGCGGATCAATATCAAGCACTCTCTCTGATTAAAGAGAAAACCCTGACGTGTTACAACGGTATCATCGGGGATGGTTGCGGTACCTGTCCTTCGTGTGATTTGCGCAGAGCGGGCCTTGACGCCTATCTCGACAACAAAGAGGTGGTTATGGCAGAGCTTGTAGAGAAGCAGCGTTAACCGATTTTTGTGGCAAACAAAACGCCCTGCAAGTGCAGGGCGTTAATGTGTTTACAGGATCACCTGATGGCAAAGCGCTTACGCGAGGTAAAGCTTAGCGAGATCAGAAGGCTCAACTTCCTTGCCTTCCAATTGTGCGTTCCAGTTGGTGCCGACGAGGACGCCGTCTTCTGCGAGCGTCAATAGCCAATCTTCAACAAAGATATCCAGAGGGATCTCTAGGACTTCAAAGTCTGCCCACTCTTCAACGTTATGCGCTTGAGCATCCTCTTTTGAGGACCAAAACGGCATCACTTCGCTGTTCTCAAATTCTGAAGAGTCGCAAGATAGCCAACCTTCTTCGTTACGCATGCCCCAAACCAGTTTGCTCTGTTGCGTTTCTGCGACGAATAGTTCCAAGTTAGCTTGGATATCTGATGTTAATTTGCTCATTGTAAAGCTCTCTTAAAGTAGTTCGGCTGTAGGGTAGCACTCTGGACCAAGAAGCGAAACTCCTGTGCGAGGTTTCTGCCATCAAGTTGCAGCAAAACTGACGCACAAGGCGTTATTTCGGAATCGTGGTAAAGATAGTCCACTCTTCTTTGACGTGACCTTTATGCCCAACCACACTGGCAACGACTTTTCTGTTCATGGCATGTGAGACTTCGTCTTCACCCGTGTCAGAGACGTTGTCACCAAAACCCACAACGCGAATTCGGCTCGGTGTTACCCCATAGCCAACCAGCGCCTGGCGTACCTCTTCTGCACGCTGCTTCGACAGCGCGAGGTTGTGTTCAGAGTTGCCAGTTTTACTGGCAAATCCCTGCAACTCAATCGAGGTTTCAGGGTATTGGTCAAGAAACGCAGCCATCGATTCAATTTGTGGGTAAAACGGTGTCGCGATTTCAGTAGAGTTGTTATCGAACAAAATATGCAAACTTAACGCCTGCGAGGTTTTGACAAAGGTGCCACAGCCATCATTATCGATGTCCGCTTTTTCGGGCGTACCCGGGCAGAGATCGCGCGCGTTGACCACGCCGTCGTTGTCATCGTCTTCGAGATCGGCGATTTGGATGGGTTTTGGGGTATGAATATAGTCAAATTCATCGTCAGATAATACCGACGTTGAAAGAGTGGCACACGATAGGATAAGGGCAAAAATTGAGACTTTCATATTAGTATTCTACAGCTTGGTTCCAAGGCTCTGGGGTGTTGACTCTAAGGGCGGATAGCAAGTTGCCAGTGGCGTTCATCACTCGATATTTGGCGTACTGCTCATCGTATTTCGCATCGAGATAGTCTTTGCGGGCTTCAAACAGCTCATTCTCCGTGTTGAGCAAGTCGAGGAGCGTACGTTTGCCCAGTCGATATTGTTTGTTGTACGCAATAACCGTCTGTGAGGCGGAGTCAACATGATCAGCCAGAAACTCTTTCTGCTGTAAGGTAAGGTCCAGCGCGCTCCATGAGAGACGTAAACTCTCCTCAACTGAGCGGAATGTGCGGTCACGGAAATCTTTGGCTTTATTTAGCTGATACGCTGCGCTTTCAGTGCGATCAGCATCCGATCCGCCATTGTATAGGTTATAACGCATACGCAGCATGGCGGAGAACTCCTCCGCTGACCCTTCATAGCCGCCAGCGTCGTCGCGCCATGTCTGATTGGCTTCAATGGACAGCGTAGGGAAGTTGACGCCTTTAGTCTGCTCATATTGAAAGCGTGCTGAATCGACATCCGCTTGCGCGACTTTGATGACGGGATGAGTCTCGTAAGCTTTGTTGAGCGCTTCGTCTAACGTATAAGGAATAGCCGTCTGATCGGCACGAGGGAAAATCAAACCTTGAGGTGATTGGCCCACCACGCGCTGAAATTGAGTGTGGGTATCGAATAAATTGTTCTGAGCGGCCAGCAAGTTTCCGTGAGCTTTCGCTATACGAGCTTCAACTTGGGTCAAATCGGCTGTAGAACCGATACCGGACTCGACGCGCCTTTTAATATCACGGTAGATCTCTTTATGAATGGCGAGGTTGCTCTCGGAAAGTTGCAGTACTTCGAACGCCTTGACCGCATCTAAATAGATGTCCGCAACGTCAAGTGCCATGTCTTGCGCTTCCGCTAACAGTTGAAAACGCACTGACTCTGCGTCTGCCGCCGTGCGGTCCATATCGTTCAGGGTTGATGAACCATCCCACAATAACTGGGTAAGAGACAGAGTCGCTTCTTTACGGTTGAGGTCATTTTCAACCCCAGTTGCGAGATCAACGGCTTCGTAACCAATACCTGCATCGAGATCGATTGACGGCAAATAGGCCCCAGACGCGGCTTCGGCGTCATAGACTTTGCTCATGAATTCGTTAAACGACGCTTTGATGTCAGGATTGGTCGTTAAGGTATAAGCGACCGCTTGTTCGAGTGTTTGACTTTGAGCTGGACAGCTAAGAGCTACCAAGCAGCCCACCACTTTCAACGTGTTCCAATTCAACTTTCATTCTCCATGAGATACAACGAGCGGGCATGATAGCGAATACCCACGTCTCATAAATGAGATTAAACCATTTATGGCATCAATGAGCTAGCACTTTACGGTGATTGTGACTAACGTAGGCTAACATTTATATAACCTTTAAAGTTGCAACAGAATTCGGAGCCTGGACCTAGTCAATTTTGTTAATTTATCGATACGACGTTTCAGTTTAAGTGCGATAAAAATGAGATCTTGGTTCATACTTATAAAAGTTGTGACCTGCCGCTTGTATCTAAAATGTTGCAAAGTGACAGGGTTAGAAATCGGTTTGTTGAATTGGCCCGTAGTGTTAATTTATAGCTGTGATTAATAAGTCTTTGCTTACCATCATCACAACAAAGCAGAGATCATTAGAAAGGATTAGAGGCGCGTTATGAGTTTTGTCACGCATGCATTGATCGGTAACCTAGCCGGTGGTCAAATCATTGTTATTGATAAAAATGGCAATGTTAGAGTCGTCAACGAAGGAGAACAACTCCTTCCCGGCGAAGTCGTTATTTCCGGCGATGCCAGCCTCGTTGAATCCGCACCAAATCCAGAAGTCAGCGTAAACCTGGTTCAAGACAGTGGTGACCTCACTGACATCACAGGTGAAATCGATGCCATTTTCGCTGCGTTAGAAGAAGGCGTAGACCCAACCCAATTAGGCGATGAATTCGCCACCGCCGCCGGTGGAACCTCCGGCTCATCGCTAACCCCAACGGGGACGATTGAGCGTGATGGGGTAGAAGCCTTAGCGAGTACGAACTTTGATACATCAGGTTTGGAGTCAATTGGATTATCGACTACTCAGAGTCTCGCTTTATTAAATCCTCAATTCTCTCCTATTTTCGTTGACATCAACAACGACCCGTTGGGTGAAAGTACGACGATTGTTACTGACGAAGATACACCGATCAGTGGCACGCTAACCGCTACCGATCAGAATACTCAAGATACCCTAACTTATTCTCAATCTACTGTGCCTACTAATGGTACAGCTGTCGTCAACCCAGACGGCACTTGGACATACACGCCCAATGAAAACTACAACGGCCCAGATAGCTTCACTGTTATTGTTGATGATGGCAATGGCGGTACAGATACACTCGTTGTAAATATTGATGTGACTCCGGTGAATGACGCACCGGTGGCAGAACCAGAAGCACGCAGCCTACTTGAAGACCAAATCATTACAGGAACGTTAAGTGCGACAGACGTTGATCTGCCAGAAGGTGAATCTTTGGTGTTCACAACTACGGCCGAAGTCGAGGGGCTAACGCTTAATCCTGATGGTAGTTATACCTTCGACGCCAGTTCTTATGACCGTTTAGCCCAAGGCGAAGTTGAGACTATCGAAGTTCCGATTACTGTAACTGATGATCAAGGTGCAACGGATACGACTACGCTGACGATTACGATTACCGGCA
>NZ_JCBDGO010000025.1:0-66271 GCF_059834045.1 Vibrio sp. R12-SG2-ISO1
GTTGACGGTTGCTGATTTGTCGGCAAGCGAAGATGGCGCCAGTGTAACTGGAACGCCAAGCTTTGAGGATTTGGATGTCAATGACACGCACACATTCACGGTGTCGGACATGGCAGCGGGTCAGGGTACAGTGTCGATTAATGAAACGACAGGCCAGTACACGTACAGCCCAGGCACTGACTTCCAGTCTCTAGCCGAGGGTGAAACGACCCAAGTCAGTTTCGATGTGACCGTGACCGATAACCATGGCGGCTCAGATACTAAGACCGTTACAGTCACCATCACGGGGACCAATGACGATCCTGTGTTGACGGTTGCTGATTTGTCGGCAAGCGAAGATGGCGCCAGTGTAACTGGAACGCCAAGCTTTGAGGATTTGGATGTCAATGACACGCACACATTCACGGTGTCGGACATGGCAGCGGGTCAGGGTACAGTGTCGATTAATGAAACGACAGGCCAGTACACGTACAGCCCAGGCACTGACTTCCAGTCTCTAGCCGAGGGTGAAACGACTCAAGTCAGTTTCGATGTGACCGTGACCGATAACCATGGCGGCTCAGATACTAAGACCGTTACAGTCACCATCACGGGGACCAATGACGATCCTGTGTTGACGGTTGCTGATTTGTCGGCAAGCGAAGATGGCGCCAGTGTAACTGGAACGCCAAGCTTTGAGGATTTGGATGTCAATGACACGCACACATTCACGGTGTCGGACATGGCAGCGGGTCAGGGTACAGTGTCGATTAATGAAACGACAGGCCAGTACACGTACAGCCCAGGCACTGACTTCCAGTCTCTAGCCGAGGGTGAAACGACCCAAGTCAGTTTCGATGTGACCGTGACCGATAACCATGGCGGCTCAGATACTAAGACCGTTACAGTCACCATCACGGGGACCAATGACGATCCTGTGTTGACGGTTGCTGATTTGTCGGCAAGCGAAGATGGCGCCAGTGTAACTGGAACGCCAAGCTTTGAGGATTTGGATGTCAATGACACGCACACATTCACGGTGTCGGACATGGCAGCGGGTCAGGGTACAGTGTCGATTAATGAAACGACAGGCCAGTACACGTACAGCCCAGGCACTGACTTCCAGTCTCTAGCCGAGGGTGAAACGACCCAAGTCAGTTTCGATGTGACCGTGACCGATAACCATGGCGGCTCAGATACTAAGACCGTTACAGTCACCATCACGGGGACCAATGACGATCCTGTGTTGACGGTTGCTGATTTGTCGGCAAGCGAAGATGGCGCCAGTGTAACTGGAACGCCAAGCTTTGAGGATTTGGATGTCAATGACACGCACACATTCACGGTGTCGGACATGGCAGCGGGTCAGGGTACAGTGTCGATTAATGAAACGACAGGCCAGTACACGTACAACCCAGGCACTGACTTCCAGTCTCTAGCCGAGGGTGAAACGACTCAAGTCAGTTTCGATGTGACCGTGACCGATAACCATGGCGGCTCAGATACTAAGACCGTTACAGTCACCATCACGGGGACCAATGACGATCCTGTGTTGACGGTTGCTGATTTGTCGGCAAGCGAAGATGGCGCCAGTGTAACTGGAACGCCAAGCTTTGAGGATTTGGATGTCAATGACACGCACACATTCACGGTGTCGGACATGGCAGCGGGTCAGGGTACAGTGTCGATTAATGAAACGACAGGCCAGTACACGTACAACCCAGGCACTGACTTCCAGTCTCTAGCCGAGGGTGAAACGACTCAAGTCAGTTTCGATGTGACCGTGACCGATAACCATGGCGGCTCAGATACTAAGACCGTTACAGTCACCATCACGGGGACCAATGACGATCCTGTGTTGACGGTTGCTGATTTGTCGGCAAGCGAAGATGGCGCCAGTGTAACTGGAACGCCAAGCTTTGAGGATTTGGATGTCAATGACACGCACACATTCACGGTGTCGGACATGGCAGCGGGTCAGGGTACAGTGTCGATTAATGAAACGACAGGCCAGTACACGTACAACCCAGGCACTGACTTCCAGTCTCTAGCCGAGGGTGAAACGACCCAAGTCAGTTTCGATGTGACCGTGACCGATAACCATGGCGGCTCAGATACTAAGACCGTTACAGTCACCATCACGGGGACCAATGACGATCCTGTGTTGACGGTTGCTGATTTGTCGGCAAGCGAAGATGGCGCCAGTGTAACTGGAACGCCAAGCTTTGAGGATTTGGATGTCAATGACACGCACACATTCACGGTGTCGGACATGGCAGCGGGTCAGGGTACAGTGTCGATTAATGAAACGACAGGCCAGTACACGTACAACCCAGGCACTGACTTCCAGTCTCTAGCCGAGGGTGAAACGACTCAAGTCAGTTTCGATGTGACCGTGACCGATAACCATGGCGGCTCAGATACTAAGACCGTTACAGTCACCATCACGGGGACCAATGACGATCCTGTGTTGACGGTTGCTGATTTGTCGGCAAGCGAAGATGGCGCCAGTGTAACTGGAACGCCAAGCTTTGAGGATTTGGATGTCAATGACACGCACACATTCACGGTGTCGGACATGGCAGCGGGTCAGGGTACAGTGTCGATTAATGAAACGACAGGCCAGTACACGTACAACCCAGGCACTGACTTCCAGTCTCTAGCCGAGGGTGAAACGACTCAAGTCAGTTTCGATGTGACCGTGACCGATAACCATGGCGGCTCAGATACTAAGACCGTTACAGTCACCATCACGGGGACCAATGACGATCCTGTGTTGACGGTTGCTGATTTGTCGGCAAGCGAAGATGGCGCCAGTGTAACTGGAACGCCAAGCTTTGAGGATTTGGATGTCAATGACACGCACACATTCACGGTGTCGGACATGGCAGCGGGTCAGGGTACAGTGTCGATTAATGAAACGACAGGCCAGTACACGTACAGCCCAGGCACTGACTTCCAGTCTCTAGCCGAGGGTGAAACGACTCAAGTCAGTTTCGATGTGACCGTGACCGATAACCATGGCGGCTCAGATACTAAGACCGTTACAGTCACCATCACGGGGACCAATGACGATCCTGTGTTGACGGTTGCTGATTTGTCGGCAAGCGAAGATGGCGCCAGTGTAACTGGAACGCCAAGCTTTGAGGATTTGGATGTCAATGACACGCACACATTCACGGTGTCGGACATGGCAGCGGGTCAGGGTACAGTGTCGATTAATGAAACGACAGGCCAGTACACGTACAGCCCAGGCACTGACTTCCAGTCTCTAGCCGAGGGTGAAACGACCCAAGTCAGTTTCGATGTGACCGTGACCGATAACCATGGCGGCTCAGATACTAAGACCGTTACAGTCACCATCACGGGGACCAATGACGATCCTGTGTTGACGGTTGCTGATTTGTCGGCAAGCGAAGATGGCGCCAGTGTAACTGGAACGCCAAGCTTTGAGGATTTGGATGTCAATGACACGCACACATTCACGGTGTCGGACATGGCAGCGGGTCAGGGTACAGTGTCGATTAATGAAACGACAGGCCAGTACACGTACAGCCCAGGCACTGACTTCCAGTCTCTAGCCGAGGGTGAAACGACTCAAGTCAGTTTCGATGTGACCGTGACCGATAACCATGGCGGCTCAGATACTAAGACCGTTACAGTCACCATCACGGGGACCAATGACGATCCTGTGTTGACGGTTGCTGATTTGTCGGCAAGCGAAGATGGCGCCAGTGTAACTGGAACGCCAAGCTTTGAGGATTTGGATGTCAATGACACGCACACATTCACGGTGTCGGACATGGCAGCGGGTCAGGGTACAGTGTCGATTAATGAAACGACAGGCCAGTACACGTACAGCCCAGGCACTGACTTCCAGTCTCTAGCCGAGGGTGAAACGACTCAAGTCAGTTTCGATGTGACCGTGACCGATAACCATGGCGGCTCAGATACTAAGACCGTTACAGTCACCATCACGGGGACCAATGACGATCCTGTGTTGACGGTTGCTGATTTGTCGGCAAGCGAAGATGGCGCCAGTGTAACTGGAACGCCAAGCTTTGAGGATTTGGATGTCAATGACACGCACACATTCACGGTGTCGGACATGGCAGCGGGTCAGGGTACAGTGTCGATTAATGAAACGACAGGCCAGTACACGTACAGCCCAGGCACTGACTTCCAGTCTCTAGCCGAGGGTGAAACGACCCAAGTCAGTTTCGATGTGACCGTGACCGATAACCATGGCGGCTCAGATACTAAGACCGTTACAGTCACCATCACGGGGACCAATGACGATCCTGTGTTGACGGTTGCTGATTTGTCGGCAAGCGAAGATGGCGCCAGTGTAACTGGAACGCCAAGCTTTGAGGATTTGGATGTCAATGACACGCACACATTCACGGTGTCGGACATGGCAGCGGGTCAGGGTACAGTGTCGATTAATGAAACGACAGGCCAGTACACGTACAGCCCAGGCACTGACTTCCAGTCTCTAGCCGAGGGTGAAACGACCCAAGTCAGTTTCGATGTGACCGTGACCGATAACCATGGCGGCTCAGATACTAAGACCGTTACAGTCACCATCACGGGGACCAATGACGATCCTGTGTTGACGGTTGCTGATTTGTCGGCAAGCGAAGATGGCGCCAGTGTAACTGGAACGCCAAGCTTTGAGGATTTGGATGTCAATGACACGCACACATTCACGGTGTCGGACATGGCAGCGGGTCAGGGTACAGTGTCGATTAATGAAACGACAGGCCAGTACACGTACAACCCAGGCACTGACTTCCAGTCTCTAGCCGAGGGTGAAACGACCCAAGTCAGTTTCGATGTGACCGTGACCGATAACCATGGCGGCTCAGATACTAAGACCGTTACAGTCACCATCACGGGGACCAATGACGATCCTGTGTTGACGGTTGCTGATTTGTCGGCAAGCGAAGATGGCGCCAGTGTAACTGGAACGCCAAGCTTTGAGGATTTGGATGTCAATGACACGCACACATTCACGGTGTCGGACATGGCAGCGGGTCAGGGTACAGTGTCGATTAATGAAACGACAGGCCAGTACACGTACAGCCCAGGCACTGATTTCCAGTCTCTAGCCGAGGGTGAAACGACCCAAGTCAGTTTCGATGTGACCGTGACCGATAACCATGGCGGCTCAGATACTAAGACCGTTACAGTCACCATCACGGGGACCAATGACGATCCTGTGTTGACGGTTGCTGATTTGTCGGCAAGCGAAGATGGCGCCAGTGTAACTGGAACGCCAAGCTTTGAGGATTTGGATGTCAATGACACGCACACATTCACGGTGTCGGACATGGCAGCGGGTCAGGGTACAGTGTCGATTAATGAAACGACAGGCCAGTACACGTACAGCCCAGGCACTGACTTCCAGTCTCTAGCCGAGGGTGAAACGACTCAAGTCAGTTTCGATGTGACCGTGACCGATAACCATGGCGGCTCAGATACTAAGACCGTTACAGTCACCATCACGGGGACCAATGACGATCCTGTGTTGACGGTTGCTGATTTGTCGGCAAGCGAAGATGGCGCCAGTGTAACTGGAACGCCAAGCTTTGAGGATTTGGATGTCAATGACACGCACATATTCACGGTGTCGGACATGGCAGCGGGTCAGGGTACAGTGTCGATTAATGAAACGACAGGCCAGTACACGTACAACCCAGGCACTGACTTCCAGTCTCTAGCCGAGGGTGAAACGACCCAAGTCAGTTTCGATGTGACCGTGACCGATAACCATGGCGGCTCAGATACTAAGACCGTTACAGTCACCATCACGGGGACCAATGACGATCCTGTGTTGACGGTTGCTGATTTGTCGGCAAGCGAAGATGGCGCCAGTGTAACTGGAACGCCAAGCTTTGAGGATTTGGATGTCAATGACACGCACATATTCACGGTGTCGGACATGGCAGCGGGTCAGGGTACAGTGTCGATTAATGAAACGACAGGCCAGTACACGTACAACCCAGGCACTGACTTCCAGTCTCTAGCCGAGGGTGAAACGACTCAAGTCAGTTTCGATGTGACCGTGACCGATAACCATGGCGGCTCAGATACTAAGACCGTTACAGTCACCATCACGGGGACCAATGACGATCCTGTGTTGACGGTTGCTGATTTGTCGGCAAGCGAAGATGGCGCCAGTGTAACTGGAACGCCAAGCTTTGAGGATTTGGATGTCAATGACACGCACACATTCACGGTGTCGGACATGGCAGCGGGTCAGGGTACAGTGTCGATTAATGAAACGACAGGCCAGTACACGTACAGCCCAGGCACTGACTTCCAGTCTCTAGCCGAGGGTGAAACGACCCAAGTCAGTTTCGATGTGACCGTGACCGATAACCATGGCGGCTCAGATACTAAGACCGTTACAGTCACCATCACGGGGACCAATGACGATCCTGTGTTGACGGTTGCTGATTTGTCGGCAAGCGAAGATGGCGCCAGTGTAACTGGAACGCCAAGCTTTGAGGATTTGGATGTCAATGACACGCACACATTCACGGTGTCGGACATGGCAGCGGGTCAGGGTACAGTGTCGATTAATGAAACGACAGGCCAGTACACGTACAACCCAGGCACTGACTTCCAGTCTCTAGCCGAGGGTGAAACGACTCAAGTCAGTTTCGATGTGACCGTGACCGATAACCATGGCGGCTCAGATACTAAGACCGTTACAGTCACCATCACGGGGACCAATGACGATCCTGTGTTGACGGTTGCTGATTTGTCGGCAAGCGAAGATGGCGCCAGTGTAACTGGAACGCCAAGCTTTGAGGATTTGGATGTCAATGACACGCACACATTCACGGTGTCGGACATGGCAGCGGGTCAGGGTACAGTGTCGATTAATGAAACGACAGGCCAGTACACGTACAGCCCAGGCACTGACTTCCAGTCTCTAGCCGAGGGTGAAACGACTCAAGTCAGTTTCGATGTGACCGTGACCGATAACCATGGCGGCTCAGATACTAAGACCGTTACAGTCACCATCACGGGGACCAATGACGATCCTGTGTTGACGGTTGCTGATTTGTCGGCAAGCGAAGATGGCGCCAGTGTAACTGGAACGCCAAGCTTTGAGGATTTGGATGTCAATGACACGCACACATTCACGGTGTCGGACATGGCAGCGGGTCAGGGTACAGTGTCGATTAATGAAACGACAGGCCAGTACACGTACAACCCAGGCACTGACTTCCAGTCTCTAGCCGAGGGTGAAACGACCCAAGTCAGTTTCGATGTGACCGTGACCGATAACCATGGCGGCTCAGATACTAAGACCGTTACAGTCACCATCACGGGGACCAATGACGATCCTGTGTTGACGGTTGCTGATTTGTCGGCAAGCGAAGATGGCGCCAGTGTAACTGGAACGCCAAGCTTTGAGGATTTGGATGTCAATGACACGCACACATTCACGGTGTCGGACATGGCAGCGGGTCAGGGTACAGTGTCGATTAATGAAACGACAGGCCAGTACACGTACAGCCCAGGCACTGACTTCCAGTCTCTAGCCGAGGGTGAAACGACTCAAGTCAGTTTCGATGTGACCGTGACCGATAACCATGGCGGCTCAGATACTAAGACCGTTACAGTCACCATCACGGGGACCAATGACGATCCTGTGTTGACGGTTGCTGATTTGTCGGCAAGCGAAGATGGCGCCAGTGTAACTGGAACGCCAAGCTTTGAGGATTTGGATGTCAATGACACGCACACATTCACGGTGTCGGACATGGCAGCGGGTCAGGGTACAGTGTCGATTAATGAAACGACAGGCCAGTACACGTACAGCCCAGGCACTGACTTCCAGTCTCTAGCCGAGGGTGAAACGACTCAAGTCAGTTTCGATGTGACCGTGACCGATAACCATGGCGGCTCAGATACTAAGACCGTTACAGTCACCATCACGGGGACCAATGACGATCCTGTGTTGACGGTTGCTGATTTGTCGGCAAGCGAAGATGGCGCCAGTGTAACTGGAACGCCAAGCTTTGAGGATTTGGATGTCAATGACACGCACACATTCACGGTGTCGGACATGGCAGCGGGTCAGGGTACAGTGTCGATTAATGAAACGACAGGCCAGTACACGTACAGCCCAGGCACTGACTTCCAGTCTCTAGCCGAGGGTGAAACGACTCAAGTCAGTTTCGATGTGACCGTGACCGATAACCATGGCGGCTCAGATACTAAGACCGTTACAGTCACCATCACGGGGACCAATGACGATCCTGTGTTGACGGTTGCTGATTTGTCGGCAAGCGAAGATGGCGCCAGTGTAACTGGAACGCCAAGCTTTGAGGATTTGGATGTCAATGACACGCACACATTCACGGTGTCGGACATGGCAGCGGGTCAGGGTACAGTGTCGATTAATGAAACGACAGGCCAGTACACGTACAGCCCAGGCACTGACTTCCAGTCTCTAGCCGAGGGTGAAACGACCCAAGTCAGTTTCGATGTGACCGTGACCGATAACCATGGCGGCTCAGATACTAAGACCGTTACAGTCACCATCACGGGGACCAATGACGATCCTGTGTTGACGGTTGCTGATTTGTCGGCAAGCGAAGATGGCGCCAGTGTAACTGGAACGCCAAGCTTTGAGGATTTGGATGTCAATGACACGCACACATTCACGGTGTCGGACATGGCAGCGGGTCAGGGTACAGTGTCGATTAATGAAACGACAGGCCAGTACACGTACAGCCCAGGCACTGACTTCCAGTCTCTAGCCGAGGGTGAAACGACTCAAGTCAGTTTCGATGTGACCGTGACCGATAACCATGGCGGCTCAGATACTAAGACCGTTACAGTCACCATCACGGGGACCAATGACGATCCTGTGTTGACGGTTGCTGATTTGTCGGCAAGCGAAGATGGCGCCAGTGTAACTGGAACGCCAAGCTTTGAGGATTTGGATGTCAATGACACGCACACATTCACGGTGTCGGACATGGCAGCGGGTCAGGGTACAGTGTCGATTAATGAAACGACAGGCCAGTACACGTACAACCCAGGCACTGACTTCCAGTCTCTAGCCGAGGGTGAAACGACCCAAGTCAGTTTCGATGTGACCGTGACCGATAACCATGGCGGCTCAGATACTAAGACCGTTACAGTCACCATCACGGGGACCAATGACGATCCTGTGTTGACGGTTGCTGATTTGTCGGCAAGCGAAGATGGCGCCAGTGTAACTGGAACGCCAAGCTTTGAGGATTTGGATGTCAATGACACGCACACATTCACGGTGTCGGACATGGCAGCGGGTCAGGGTACAGTGTCGATTAATGAAACGACAGGCCAGTACACGTACAACCCAGGCACTGACTTCCAGTCTCTAGCCGAGGGTGAAACGACCCAAGTCAGTTTCGATGTGACCGTGACCGATAACCATGGCGGCTCAGATACTAAGACCGTTACAGTCACCATCACGGGGACCAATGACGATCCTGTGTTGACGGTTGCTGATTTGTCGGCAAGCGAAGATGGCGCCAGTGTAACTGGAACGCCAAGCTTTGAGGATTTGGATGTCAATGACACGCACACATTCACGGTGTCGGACATGGCAGCGGGTCAGGGTACAGTGTCGATTAATGAAACGACAGGCCAGTACACGTACAGCCCAGGCACTGACTTCCAGTCTCTAGCCGAGGGTGAAACGACCCAAGTCAGTTTCGATGTGACCGTGACCGATAACCATGGCGGCTCAGATACTAAGACCGTTACAGTCACCATCACGGGGACCAATGACGATCCTGTGTTGACGGTTGCTGATTTGTCGGCAAGCGAAGATGGCGCCAGTGTAACTGGAACGCCAAGCTTTGAGGATTTGGATGTCAATGACACGCACACATTCACGGTGTCGGACATGGCAGCGGGTCAGGGTACAGTGTCGATTAATGAAACGACAGGCCAGTACACGTACAGCCCAGGCACTGACTTCCAGTCTCTAGCCGAGGGTGAAACGACCCAAGTCAGTTTCGATGTGACCGTGACCGATAACCATGGCGGCTCAGATACTAAGACCGTTACAGTCACCATCACGGGGACCAATGACGATCCTGTGTTGACGGTTGCTGATTTGTCGGCAAGCGAAGATGGCGCCAGTGTAACTGGAACGCCAAGCTTTGAGGATTTGGATGTCAATGACACGCACACATTCACGGTGTCGGACATGGCAGCGGGTCAGGGTACAGTGTCGATTAATGAAACGACAGGCCAGTACACGTACAGCCCAGGCACTGACTTCCAGTCTCTAGCCGAGGGTGAAACGACCCAAGTCAGTTTCGATGTGACCGTGACCGATAACCATGGCGGCTCAGATACTAAGACCGTTACAGTCACCATCACGGGGACCAATGACGATCCTGTGTTGACGGTTGCTGATTTGTCGGCAAGCGAAGATGGCGCCAGTGTAACTGGAACGCCAAGCTTTGAGGATTTGGATGTCAATGACACGCACACATTCACGGTGTCGGACATGGCAGCGGGTCAGGGTACAGTGTCGATTAATGAAACGACAGGTCAGTACACGTACAGCCCAGGCACTGACTTCCAGTCTCTAGCCGAGGGTGAAACGACTCAAGTCAGTTTCGATGTGACCGTGACCGATAACCATGGCGGCTCAGATACTAAGACCGTTACAGTCACCATCACGGGGACCAATGACGTACCAATAGCTGTCGATGACTATGGCAAAGGCCTCATATTCCATGAATCGTTCGAAGAAAGTGGTTTAGTAAACGGTAAATGGGATACGTTTGCTGATTACAACGGATGGACAATTACTAACTCAGATGGCGATAAAGCAGAGTTAGAGATCCAAACTGGCAACGTTGGCGGCTCTTCCGCGTCGGATGGTAATGCTCATGCGGAGCTTGATGGTCATGAGCTAGTGAGTATTTCAAGAGATTTAGACACTAAAGAAGGCTCTACACATACGGTCACATTTGATTATAAACCGCGACCAAACTATGAAGGAGACAGTGGCCTTACCGCGACGTTTGGTGATACCACTGTCGTTGTTGTCTCGGATCCAAACGGGAATATTGTTGTTACTTCTGGTAATGGCGTTCAAGTCGAGGGTCTCATTGTTACACAAGATCCAAGTAATGGTTGGTATACCATAGCCTTTGATGAAACTGTGTCTGACTCTACTACCACTCTGTCTTTTACTGGCACGGGTAGTGACAATACCTTCGGTGCATACATCGATAATATCTCGGTAGAAAACACCTCTGGTTACCAAACTCAAGAAGACACAGAAATTCGCTTTACGCCATCAGAGCTGCTCGCTAATGATACCGATCCAGATGGTGATGAGCTGTCTATTGTAGATGTCGTAAGTAGAGTCGATGGAAACGGTACAGTTGATCTCATTGATGGCGAGATAGTTTTCACTCCAAATAAAGACTTTAATGGGGTGGCAAGTTACGACTATGTTATCGCGGATCCTAGTGGCGAAAGATCTACAGCAACGGTATTTATCAATGTCACTCCTGTTAACGATCCACCAGTTGCTAATAACGACGGCCATACTCTTGGCGATAACCTCATTGTTAATGGCAGCTTTGAAGACTTTACCAGCAGCAACAGCGCACCTAGTTGGGGCGATAGAGCAAGTAGCCTAGACGGTTGGGTTTTTAATACCAACTCAGGTAGCTTAGACTTGGTTGACGATAGTTATAATCGAGTAGAGACCGACCTTGACCACTTCATCGATATGGAAGGTGAAGGAAGTAGAGGTGACAATGTTACATTGTCTCAGACCGTTGAAGGTGTTGAAGAAGGTAAACCTTACCAAATCTCACTCGACATTGCGGCTAAAGGGAACAACCACACTGCGCAATTGCAAGTAGTCTGGAATGGCGTTGTTATTGCAACTATCACGCCTGACGGTAATTCGATGGAAACGCATACCTTTGAGGTGACTGGTGCGTTAGGTGACAACACGATAAGCTTCGTCGAAGTTGGTGGTAAAGGCGATAACAGTGGCACTTACCTTGATAATATCAAGCTTCAGGAAATTCTTGTCGATCTAACAACAGACGAGGATACAACTCTTGAGATTCCACATTCTCAACTTCTTGTTAACGATTTTGATATCGATGGTGATGATATAGCAATTACATCGGTTTCGATTACGGATCCTAGTCACGGTAAGGTTGAAATTGTTGACGGCAAGGTGGTTTTTGAACCCGCTGAAAACTTTAATGGTGTAACGACATTTGAATACGAAATTTCTGATCGCAAAGGTGGCACAGATACTGCCATCGTTGCCATTAATGTAAAACCAATTAATGATGCACCTGAGTTCGTTGATGATAAAGAACTACCATTGGGTGACGATGAAACGATCAGCACTTCTACCAAAGAAGATGCCTCCGTATCGGGCAAAGTAAAAGCGACTGATGCTGATGGGGATGACCTTACCTACACCGCTGACAAACCAAGCAACGGTGAAGTGGACATTGATGCTGATGGCAATTGGACTTACACACCAGATCCAGAGTTTGATGGTAAAGACTCATTTGTGATTACCGTCTCAGATGGCAATGGTGGTACAGACACTATCACTGTAAATGTAGATGTTTTACCTGTTGCTGAGCTGACAGTGTCGGCAGGCCAACCAGTGACTGAAGGTGATGAGTCCTACTTATCATTCGAAATTAATCTAGATGAGCTTGTTTCTGAGAATGTCGGTCTTGATCTTACCCTTGGCGCCACAGGCGATACGGCGACAAAAGGTATTGATTACGAAGATAAGATTTATGTAAAAGACGGAAATGATTATAAAGCTCTAACAGCCGATGAGCTTGCTGCTCTTGTTATCGAACAAGGAAAAGATAGTATCGAAGTGTTCGTCAAAGTGATTGACGATAGTCTTCTAGAAGGAGAAGAGACCGTTACCCTTAAAGTGTCTTCTAGCAGTGAGTACGTTGAAGTACCAGGAAATGATTCAGCTGAAGCGAAGATTATTGATGAGACAGTCACCACACAAAAAGATACAGTTACGGTTACCTTAGAAGGCCCAAGTACGGTAACGGAAGGTGACATTACGACACCATTTACCATTACTCTAAGTGAAGCGGTACCTGAGAAGAGTGTGATTACTCTTGAATACTCTTACACCAATGCCGATAACCAGGATATTGTTGAAGTCATTGAAGTTGAAATCGCTGCTGGTTCGAAAACTGCCAACTTTACTATTGAGACAGTACAAGATAACGAGTACGAACAAGGCCAACAGTTCAATGTTAGTGTCGTATCGGTAAAACATGATGATAAAGATGTTTTTGAGCAGCTAGACACTGCATCTGCGAACAGAGATGTCGTAATTGATGATAGCAAAGACAACCCACCTGAGTCGGAAGACTTCTCTATCAACGTGGGTGAGTCCGGCACGGCTAGAGTTATTTTCAATGATGGCAATGGCAGCATTGAAGGCGATGGTTCAGACCATATCTCTGACAATGAAGACGACAATGATAACAATGCGGCTACAAGCGTTGGTGTTGTTATTACTGAGCTACCCGATCACGGTGTATTAAAATACGGTGATGATGTCATTACCAAGGATGACCTAGCCGTTTTTGACGAAAACGGTAACTTAGTCAAAGAAGGTAAGGTGTTTGAAGATCCTAACTTGATTGAGTACATCCGCAGCGAAAACAGTGAGGGGTTCCTACTTGGCGTTAAAGACGAGCAAGATGTCGATAGTCATTCGCCTTCTACAAACAACTTCCACAATTGGGGTGAAGCAACAGATGATCCTTCGGTTCGTAAGCTCACGCTTGCCGATGGTGATGTGATAACCGTTACAGGAAGTAAACAAGGGAACGGTGATAACAACCTTGTACAATACAACCAAAACGCAAACCATGTCGGTTACGGAATCGGTGTTGGTCAAGGTAATGGCATTCAGAAAGGTGAGACTGTTTCGATTAACTTTGATAGCCGCCCTGCCGACCGCATTACTCTTGGCTTAGATGGCCTTGGTAGCTACTTCGATAAGGACCTAAATAACGGCAATGAATCGAAAGTGACGATTCTGGTGACTTGGGTGGATGCTGATAACAACGTCCACAATTCCCCATTTGAGTACCAAAAAGACACCAGTGGCAATACAGACTTGTTCCACGAAGTGACTATACCTTCAGACTCTTTCATGCTGCCAGATGGAGCGATGATCCAATCTGTTGATTTGTCTACCGAGGGCAAAGGAAACTGGGAACTTCGTTATATTGATACTCGCTCTGATGATTCGTTTGATTATCGAGCAATAGACTCCGACAAAAACTACAGTGAAGAGTCAACGGTTACGATCAACAATGTCCCAGATGCGAATGATGATCCGCAAACATACACTGTTCAGTTAGGGACATTCGCAGAAGATCGCGCCACCTGGAATTTGGAGGGGGTTACTGTTTCTGGTTATGTTGGCAAGTCTGGTGACTTCAGCCAGAATGCAAACACAAGTAAAGAACTGACCGTAACCGATGGTTATGAGTTAGGAGTAGAAGGCAGTATTAACGGTGGTCCAGCTGCTCAGTTGCAGTACAACCGTGCAACTGGCGAGTCTGAGAAGATAGCTATTAGTCTTCCTAAACCAGCCACAAGCTTCTCCTTTGCAGTATCACACCTTGTCTCAGGTGAAGGTGCCGCTGGTGAGCAAGGTATGTGGACTGCCTACCTAGACGGTAAGCCCGTTCAAAGTGGTGTGTTCAGTCTTGAGTCCGGGCATGAAGGCACCTTCAACGTTGACTTAGGTGATGTTGCGTTTGATACAGTAGTCTTTGAAGCGACTGACTTTGTCGAGGGCGAAGCAAAACAAACTGATTCATCGGACTACTTCCTAGTCGGTTTCGAAGCAACTGGCACAGGCGCTTACGCTGTTAATCAAAGCGAGGGCGAAATTCGTATTCCAATTTCAGAGATTCTATCTAACGATATAGACTTGGATGGTGATGAGCTCAAAATCACTGGATTTGGAGACCAGAAAGCCTATATCGATGGTGATTATGTTGTCTTTGACTTTGATGATACTTTCAGTGGTAAAGAGACATTTGAATACACCATTTCTGATGGTAATGGCGGCACAGATACGGCAAACATTACGATAATCGTTAATCCAGACGTACCAGCCGTAAGTGTTGGATCTATCGATGTTGATGCTAACCAAGTCAACGAGGGTGAGTCACTTAGCTTCACCGTGAACTTATCTAACAGCTCTACTATTTCTCAGTTGTTAGCAGTTAAGTTTGGTGTTGATCCTACCCAAGAAGGCAATGCGGGCAATCAAGATGTTGATTTAAGCAAAGCAACTTTTACTAACGGTGTCACTTACAACGCCTACACTGGTGAACTGTTTGTACCACCGAATGTAGACTCTTTTAAGATTGTTATACCAACTGTACTAGATGGTGATCTTGAGCCGACAGAAATCTATAACATAGAGGTTGGCGGAGTACCAGTATCTGGGACTATTTTGAATGATAATCCTCCGGAAGTAGACCTAAACGGTATTCAATACCAGATAGACATGGTTTCTGAAAGTGCTAGCCATAGTAACGTTTTTGGTTACTACATCTGGGACAGCAACACCGGAACAGCTGAGCTCAACGTTCTTATTGGCAATACCAACAGTGTTGCAGATAAGCAGGCACTAGCGCTACTTAACTCTCTAGATAATGTAGAGTTTTTCCTACTGTCCGACGGAGCTGGCGCCATTGAACCAAGTGATGTGTTGACGGTTGATGCAGACGGTAAGCTGTTTATCAACGGCAGTGAAAGTGGCCAAACGGCGTACTTTAGCCATGTTGATGCACATAAATTACAGTTCCAGATTTCTGAGGATAAGTCGGAAATTAAGATTGAAGATTTGCCAGTTAACAGTGGTGATAAAGACTACAACGACTTAGTTATCGCTATCCGTCCAATCAATGATGGTATTGATTACTCAACCACCTACATTGAAGGAAAAAGTGCGGTCACTGTTGCCGATGTTGATGCTGACATTTTTGATGACCACAATCTTATCTCTTCAATATCAATTCGGCTCACTAACGGCAAAGCTGGAGACCAACTCGATGATTCGTTAGTAGATAGAAGTAAGTTCTCTGTCACTAATGACCCTATGAGTGGCTTACTCCTCATTACTGAGCTAAACGGCGGCTCTTTAGCAGCAGATGAGTTTGAAGCGGCACTTAAAGCCATTACATTCAGCAATACCAGTGATGACCCAGACAACACAGATCGCGTTATTGAAGTAACAGTAACGGATGATAAAGGTCAGTTGTCAGCAGTCGCAGAAACGACAATCAAAGTCATTGATTACAATCCTGATGGTACCTTGGACAATCAAGTAGAGGGAGCAGAGGACGCAGTATTACTATTGTCACTAAATGACTTTGGTATCCAGTCGGGCGATGGACTAAAAATTACGTCTTCACCGAATAATGTCTTCTTTAAGAATGTAGGTACTAGTTACGAGCCTGACTGGCAACCAATCAGCAGTAGCCAAGTAACCAGCGCGCTTATTGAATCCGGCATCATCGGTTTCAAAGCGCTTGAGCACGAGTCTGGCTTTAATGGCTTTAATGACACTCTAGTTGGCAACACGCATGGTGATTACGCTCGCGTTGGGTTTGAAGTGACGATAGATGGTCAAACGAGTAGCCATACGCTTACGGTTGAAATCACTCCAGTGGCAGATGCTCCGATAGTCACCATCACGTTGGATGATATCAGACAATCTAATGCCTTATTTCCTTACCCCACAGATAAAGACTCTATATTGGAGTTACATGCGAGCGGCAAGCTACTGAATGTTAATGGAGATATATTCCAAGGCACGCATGACCAAGATAACGGTTTCCTCGAAGCAAGTAATAGGGACAGTAACTTGTTTATTGCGCAGGACAAGTACCCTGGCGCTCCTGGAACTCCAGAACAACCTCTCGCTGTACATTATACCGGCAATTACAAAGGCTCGGATGTCTTCATCGGTGGTAGTTTAGACGATACGTTTAAAGGAGCCAACTCTGACTCAGACCACACATTTAATGATCACCTAGGTTATGACGATAATGGTGAGGAAATCAGAGCTATTGATACTGTTATTTACGAAGGCTCAATTTCTGATTTCACAATTACATATGAGCAAGTGGAAGGGGGCAATCGATTTAGAGTTATCAACACTAATGGTACTGAGACAAGCTTACCTAGTGAAACTGGGGCTGGAGATACGCTTTACTTTATTGAACAAGTAATTTTTAGCGATGGCATTGTTAAGTTAGATAATGAGAATGGTACAGCAACTGTTGTTAAGAGTAGTATGATGCCTTTAACAATTGACGTTGAATTGCAGGACAAAGATGGTTCTGAGCACCTAGTTGATAACCGAGTCGAAATCGCAGGTATACCAGTCGGTGTGGAATTGTATGTTGGAGGCGTTAAAGTTGACCCAGTGTTAGAAAACAATGGTTTACAGACGTTCAACATTACCGTCGACCTTAACAAGGACAATAACTTCAGTACAACCATCGATACTACTCAATTAAAAGTTACTCCTAACTATACGGGTAGCTTGGACTTTACGGTGACAGCTTGTGCCGTAGCTCAAGATCACAATGGCAGCCAAGCTACTGGGTCCGACTCTGAGTTTGCTACTTTTGCCACGGATAAATTCATTGTAGACAACTCGTCAGAACAACAGTTACTCGGCTATAGTGCTGATGATGTAATCATTGGTGATGTTGGTGGGATAGATATAACTATTACGCCAGCGAAGAATTACAACATTGCGATCTTGGCTGATGTTTCAGGCAGCATGAAGGAAGGCTTTGATGGCAGTACTCGACTTGGTGTTATGAAAGCGGCGTTGATGAGCTTTGTTGAAGGGTTGGATACGCATTCAGGCGCGATTAACATTGCCCTTATCGGCTTTTCTTCTTCAGCAAGTGCCGCTGTTAGTATTTCTGACATTCAAGATAACAATTGGAGTGCGTTAGAGGCGGCAATAAATCTTTTGTCTGCTGATGGCGCGACTAACTACGAAGCGGCATTTGATTCAGCGAAAAACTGGTTTGATAGTTTGGGTGATTCGAGTACTGATGCAGACAATCTAACCTTGTTTGTCACCGACGGTAAGCCGACTACCTATACCGGTGATTCAAGCATCTCTGGTGGAAGAACTGACGACGAAGATCTAAGTAAAGCGATCACTGCCTACAACGAACTTACAGCGATCAGTAAAGTAAAGGCGATTGGTATCGCGACTGATAGTAGTGAAACACATATTCTTCGTATGTTTGACAACACTAATATCGTTGACTCGGATTATGCTGACATCCGTCAAGTTTCTTCTATAGTGGAACAAACTATAGATATCGTTGTGAGTGGAAAAGATGACCCTAAAACTGTCACAGGAAATGAATTTAATATCGGTATCAATCAGTCTGCCTCTTTGGTGCTTGATTTTTCTATTACAGAGCAATTAGGAAAGAATGACACCTTCCTATGGAATATTGAAAAGCTAGCTGGAGATCAATGGGAAACAAGCGTTGAACCATTTAGTAGTACAAGTGATATGTCGATTGAGATAATTGACGCTGGAACATACAGACTAGCTTTATATCTGGACAACGGAAGCAGCGGGCGCGGTGAGTTGGATGGCGTTAAGTTGGATGCGACCATTTCTATTTTTGAAAGCACTCAAGTACCACTAGGTCAAGTAGAAGTAGTAACCTCCGGAGATCAACTCGTAGCAGTGCTAGAAGGAGAAATCTCGTACATCACTTATAGAGAGATGGATAGTGATCATATTCTTGGTGGTCGGGGTGATGACATCATCTCTGGCGATGCGATTAACACTGATTACTTACCTTGGGAGGATGTCGGCAGTCCAGCTGAGAAAAGTCTAGGTTTAGATGGACTGAAACAATTCTTGACGCTGAGAAATGGTTTTGAGCCAAGCGATGAAGAGTTACATCAATTTGTCGTTGAAAACCATGACACGTTTAAGCTATTTGAAGAAACACTTGATGATACCAATAGTGTACTTGGACAAAGCGATACGCTTGACGGTGGGATGGGTAGCGATATTCTATATGGACAAGGTGGAGACGACACTCTCATTGGCAGATTAGGTGACGACATCCTTACAGGGGGGGAAGGAGCTGATATCTTCAAGTGGGTTGACGGCGACCTAGACGGTTCAGTCGATGTGATTAAAGACTTCAGCAAAGATGAAGGTGACAAGATTGATCTTTCCGAGTTGTTTGAAGGTGATGATAGATCTGTCGACGATATTATTAGCCAGTATGTAAAAGTGGAAGACACCGATGCGGATGACAATCATGCAGAGATAGTCGTTACGAAAGGCGATGATAGAGTGACGATAGAGCTTGAAGGATGGAATAGTGCAGACTTGACCGATCAGCTTAAAGACATTCTGATTATCAAGGACTAAAGGTAAAAGAGCCGACCTCAATGGTCGGCTCTGCTTTTAGAAACAATGTTAAATCTTCAAAGCACCTTACACGCAAACCCTTTCAGGTAGAAACCTTCTGGATAAGCGCTATCAGTAGGGTGGTCCGCCGCTTGCTCAAAACGTTCAACAAACTTCACTTGGCGGCCGGAATCGATAGCGGCGTCAGCAATGACTTTCTGAAATAACTCACCACTCATAAGGCCTGAACAGGAGTAGGTGAGCAGTGTGCCGCCAGGCTTTAAAATTTGCATCGCGAGCATGTTGATGTCTTTGTAGCCATTCGCGCCGGAGGTTAAATTGTTCTTGCTTGAGACAAACTTTGGCGGGTCCATGATGATGACATCAAATTGAGTGCCTTGATCTCGGTATTCACGCAATAGCTTGAACACGTCTGCATTAAGAAATACCGCGCGCTTTTTTGAAATATCAAATTCGTTCAGCTCGGCGTTGTACTTCGCCGTGTCTAATGCCAGTTGAGAAACATCTGCATTGATTACGCGTTTTGCGCCACCTTTGAGTGCATAGAGGCCAAAGCCACCAGTGTAGGAGAAACAGTTAAGGACTTCTTTGTCTTTAACGTATTTGGTGGCTTGCTGTCGGCTGTCACGCTGGTCGAGGTAGAAACCGGTTTTGTGGCCGTTAACAATGTCTACGCTGATTTTGACGCCGTTTTCTTCAATGACAACTGATGGTGGGGGTAACTCACCGTGAAGAACTCCGGTTGTTTCCTCTAATCCTTCTTTTTTACGCACCGCAACATCTGATCGCTCGTAGATATGGCAATCAGGAAAGACTTTAGTGAGCGCAGAGACAAGCACCGATTTCTGATATTCGGCACCGGCACTTAATAGCTGACAGACCAAATAGTTCTGGTACTTATCGATAGTAATGCCGGGTAAGCCATCAGATTCAGCCGCGATAAGGCGGTAACCCGTTAACCCGTCGCGTTCGATGGTATCTTGGCGAAGCAATTGTGCATCTTGAATACGCTTGACAAAAAAAGCGTGGTCAATGGGCTGTTGTTCAAAAGACCAAACTCGAGCACGAATTTGAGAATTTGGAGAATAGGCGGCTTTCGCCAACCATTGGCCATTTTGGGCATAGACATCCACCGTTTCACCGAGCTGGGGTTTGCCTTCGACTCTCTCAATACCGCGCGAGAAAATCCAAGGGTGCTTACGTTTTAGTGATTTATCACGGCCTTTCACAAGGTAAATCGCTGCTGTCATTACTGTGCTCATTAGTTTTGAAACAAAGGTCGGGTATTTTCGAGGATGTCACCGGGAAAATCAAATAAAACCCCTTCTATTGGATGTTTGCTGTTGGGAGCGAGCTCAATCCCAAATGGTTGACTTTGGTTCATACTGACGAGTAAGAGGCATTAAGAGGATGATATTATGGCGGTGCAATGCAAGCGGTTTATCGTATCGGGGACAGTTCAAGGGGTAGGTTTTCGCTATCACACCTCTTATCAAGGAATGACTCTAGGGCTAGCCGGCTACGCGAAGAATTTGAACAACGGTGATGTTGAAGTGGTCGTGTGTGGTGAGGAAGAGGCCATTGAACAGATGGCCTCTTGGCTATCGCACGGTCCCAAAACGTCACATGTGGAGTCACTGATTTCGGAACCGTTAACCTATCGAGACTTTAAAGGATTTGAAATTCTCTGATGCCATCCATGACTAAGTACTAAGCAGGTGGCTACAGGCATTTCGCAGGCTTAGGTAATCCGGCTAGTTTTGTCGCTTGTTTGGCTGGGCCTTGTTTAAACAGCTTAAACAGGTACTTACTGTTTCCTTTTTCTGGGCCATGTGCTTTTTCCATCGCTTTGACGAGCATTCTGACCGCAGGCGACGTATTAAACTCTTCATAGAAGTGACGTACAAATAAGATCACTTCAAGGTGAGCATCGGTCAGTTCTATTCCTTCCATTTCAGCCAAGGTGGGAATCATCGCTTCCTCCCACTCCGT
Source organism: Vibrio sp. R12-SG2-ISO1 (assembly GCF_059834045.1). NCBI lineage: Bacteria > Pseudomonadati > Pseudomonadota > Gammaproteobacteria > Vibrionales > Vibrionaceae > Vibrio > Vibrio sp. R12-SG2-ISO1. The sequence goes on from NZ_JCBDGO010000025.1 coordinate 21,497, forward strand.
ATGGTCTTTGAGGTAACCTTGTGCGTCGGTCTCAATCGTTTTGCCCTTGTATTCGAACATCTTATTACCTTGCTGGATTCAAAACGGCTATAGGTTAGCGTAGCTTTGTGAAGGACACAATCCTAACGCTTAACGTGGCGGTCATAACAAAAAGCCCCAACATAATGTCGGGGCTCTAAACAATGTTGCTATTGCGAGACGATTAATCGTCGTTCATCACACCTAGAATGCTCAAAAGGCTGATGAAGAGGTTGTAGATAGAAACGTATAAGCTCACTGTCGCTGAGATGTAGTTTGTCTCACCACCACGAACGATTTGCTGAGTGGTTAGCAAAATCACACCAGTAGAGAAGAGGACAAACATACCGCTCATTGCGAGGTACAACATCGGCATTTGCAGGAAGATGTTCGCCACCATGCCGATAAGCAAGACAACAAAGCCAGCCATAAGCACGCCACCTAGGAAAGAAAGGTCGCGTTTAGTAGTCAGTGCGTAAGCAGAAGCGCCAAGAAACGCCAGTGCAGTACCACCTAATGCGGTGACGATAACATCACCCATGCCTGCGCCAACATACGCGTTGAGAATCGGACCGAGTGTGTAACCTAGGAAGCCAGTGAATAGGAACGTAAATACCAAGCCCATGCTGTTGTTGCGGTTTTTCTCCGTTAGGAATAGTAGACCGTAGAAGCCGACCAGCATGATGATAAGACCAGGGCGAGGTAGATTCATCGCCATAGACACACCAGCCACGACCGCAGACCAAAGCAGGGTCATAGAAAGGAGTGCGTAGGTATTACGCAACACCTTGTTGGTTTGTAGAGCACTTTCTTGTGTTGAAGTGCGGGTAAACATAGGACTGTTCATAATCTTCCTCGTGAGGGTTTATGTTATATCTACATTTATGAGGTTGAATGAAGAAAAGATCAAGTGCAACCCAGAGTTGTAGTGAAATAAATAATATAAGAAATAAAAACTTAAGTGTTTTGAAAGATGTAACACAATATAACAAATAGAAGAAGAGGCGGACAGTGCCGCCTCTTGGTATTGCTTGGGTAAATGTTCAAGCTGTTAGTGGTGCAATATCTGCGCAAGGAAGTTCTGAGTTCGATCCGATTGCGGATTTTCAAAGAAATCAACAGGATTATTTTCTTCGATGATTTCACCGGCGTCCATAAAGATAACGCGATCGGCGACCTCTTTCGCGAAACCCATTTCGTGGGTGACACAAAGCATGGTCATCCCTTCACCTGCCAGTTCAACCATCACATCCAACACTTCTCGCACCATTTCTGGGTCGAGTGCCGACGTCGGTTCGTCAAACAGCATCACTTGCGGGCTCATACACAACGAGCGAGCAATCGCAACGCGCTGCTGCTGACCACCAGATAGCTGACCTGGGTATTTGTCCGCTTGATCAGGGATCTTCACGCGTTCAAGGTACTTCATCGCGACGGCTTCCGCTTCTTCTTTTGGCATCTTCTTAACCCAAATTGGTGCTAGTGTACAGTTTTCTAGCACAGTGAGGTGAGGGAAGAGGTTGAAGTGTTGAAAACACATGCCGACTTCGCGTCTAACTGCCTCAATGTTCTTGAGGTCTTCTGTCAGCTCGTTACCAGAAACGATGATTTGTCCTTTCTGGTGCTCTTCTAAGCGGTTAATACAGCGAATCATTGTGGACTTGCCAGAACCTGACGGGCCACAAATAACGATTTTCTCGCCTTTTTTGACATTAAGGTTGATGTTTTTCAGTACATGAAACTCACCATACCACTTGTTCATATCCTTAAGTTGGATCATGTAATCTTGTTGTTGCGTCATAATACGTCCTTGAGCTTATAAATTATCGTTTGTGACCGGTATGGAGTTTGTTCTCTAGCCAAATCGAATATCTCGACATGCCGAAACAAAATACCCAGAACACTAACGCGACAAAAACATAACTTTCCGTAGCAAAACCTAACCACTCAGGGTCGGTGTTTGCGGCTTGGCCAATACCGAGTACGTCAAACATACCGATAATCAAAACAAGACTGGTGTCTTTGAAGAGGCCAATAAAGGTGTTCACGATAGAAGGAATGGTGATCTTCAATGCCTGAGGCAAAATGATCAGTCCCATTTTCTTCCAGTAGCTTAAGCCAAGCGCATCCGCCGCTTCATACTGGCCTTTTGGAATGGCTTGCAAACCACCACGGATAACCTCGGCCATGTAGGCAGCACTAAACATCACTACACCAATCAAAGCGCGAAGCAGTTTGTCTGTCTCTGAGCCTTCCGACAGGAACAGTGGCAGCATTACCGACGCCATAAATAGAACAGTGATGAGTGGCACACCACGCCATACTTCGATGTAAACGGTACAGATGCTGCGAATAATCGGCATCTCTGAGCGTCTTCCGAGCGCAAGAGCAACACCAATCGGCAGCGAAACGACAATACCCACCAAAGCGATGATCAATGTGACCAGTAGTCCGCCCCATTTGTGTGTCTCAACGACTTCTAGGCCGAAGAATCCACCATACAGTAGACCTGCGATTAAAAACGGGTAGACGTTAACAAAGAACAGCCACAGCCAAGTACGTTTAGGTGTCTTCTCGTAGGCAAGCAATGCCGTAAACACCGCTAGCGTGAAGTAGAATAGGCGAGGACGCCAAAGCTCTTCTTGCGGGTAGAAACCATACATAAACTGTTCCCAGCGTACGCTGATAAATACCCAACACGCACCGTCTCGACTACAAGCGTCACGAGTTGTGCCAACCCAATCAGCGTTAATCAGTGCCCAATCGACGATGTTCCAGATCAAACTGAAGGCGACATAGGCAAGTATGACGGTAACCACGGAGTTGACCGGGCCGTTAAATAAGTTCTTACGCAGCCATCCCATCACACCCACAGTATTTGCCGGTGGCGGTAGGCTAGGTTGAAATTGATGTACTTTCATTCTATCTCTCCACCAAAGCGACTTTTTTGTTGTACAAGTTCATCAGTGCTGACGTGAGCAAGCTGAGAGTCAGGTATACGCCCATGGTCATCGCAATAATCTCAATCGCCTGACCAGTCTGGTTAAGTGTTGTGCCTGCAAATACCGAAACCAAATCAGGGTAACCAATCGCCATTGCGAGCGATGAGTTTTTAGTCAGGTTCAAGTATTGGCTTGTGAGCGGAGGAATAATGATACGCAGCGCCTGTGGAATGACGACGAGCTTCAATGTACGTGAGCGAGGTAAACCTAGCGACATGGCCGCTTCCGTCTGACCGTGGTTCACCGCGTTGATACCGGAACGTACGATTTCTGCAATAAAGGACGCGGTATAAATACTTAACGCAAGCAGAAGTGCTGCAAGTTCAGGGATGATGCTGATGCCACCACGGAAGTTAAAGCCCTTCAGTTCAGGGTATTCCGCGTGAATAGGAGAACCCATCACAAAGTAGGCCACAACGGGTAACGCAACGATTAACCCTAACGCGATTCGCCCAACTGGGGTTTGCTGTCCGGTGAGCTTTTGTTTGTTTTTTGCCCAGATGGCAACAAGTAGCGTCGCGACTACGCCGAACACAAAGGCAGCGACCACGACAGATGACCCTTCACCAAAAATAGGTGCAGGGAAATACAGGCCGCGAACGTTGAGGAAAATGGCTTCCCCTAAACTGAGACTCTGGCGCGCTGAAGGCAGTGCTTGCAGAACGGCGAAATACCAAAAGAAAATTTGCAGTAACAGGGGAACGTTACGGAAGATTTCGATATAGACCGCGGCAAGACGACTGACCAACCAGTTGTTGGAAAGACGCGCAACACCCATGACAAAGCCAATCACAGTCGCAAGAATGATCCCTAAGAAAGAGACCAATGCCGTGTTCAGTAAGCCGACCAAAAAGGTCCTTCCATAAGAGAAGGTTTCATCATATTCAACAAGGGTGAGGCCAATCCCAAAGCCCGCTTCTTGTCCGAGGAAGTCAAAACCAGTGGCAATGCCCCTAGCTTCGAGGTTCGTTAAGGCATTATTGACTATTGTGTAAAAGAAAAAGACCAGAGCGGCTATCGCAATGATTTGGAAGACGACCGATCGAAAAGTGGGATTGTAGAGAAGGTTTGCGTTGGAAGCAGGCGCACTACCTGCATTACCGGCAACAGTATTAGTAGGTTTCATACAGCTATAACCTCAAATCCATTTTTAATAAAAGGGCGGGGAGACCGCCCTTTCTTTGTTTGTTGTTATGTACTGCGATTAACGGATTGGTGGAGCGTACATAAAGCCGCCTGCATTCCACAGAGCGTTGACACCACGAGAGATCTGTAGTGGAGAGCCTGTACCTACGGTACGTTCAAAACTCTCACCGTAGTTACCCACTTGCTTGATGACTTGGTAACCCCAATCATCACGGATACCTAGGCCTTTACCTTTAGGACCGTCAACACCAAGAATACGTTTGATGTTTGGATCTTCAGACTTCAGCATTTCATCTGCGTTCTTAGATGTAATGCCGTACTCTTCTGCGTTGACCATTGCAGACAGTGTCCATTTCGCAATGTTAAACCACTGATCATCACCTTGACGAACCACAGGGCCTAGAGGCTCTTTAGAAATGATTTCTGGTAGAACCTGCGCTGAGCTTGGGTCTTGTAGGTTTAGACGAAGTGCGTACAGACCAGATTGGTCAGTTGTTAGCACGTCACAACGGCCTGCATCGAAACCTTTTGAGGTCTGAGCTGCGGTATCAAATACCACTGGCTTGTATGACATGCCATTGTTGCGGAAGTAGTCCGCTAGGTTAAGTTCGGTAGTTGTTCCTGACTGAACACATACTGATGCGCCGTCAAGCTCTTTAGCACTCGTAAGACCTAGGTCTTTTTTGACCATAAAGCCTTGGCCGTCGTAGTAGTTTACGCCAACAAAGTTAAGACCAAGTGCGGTATCACGGTGCAATGTCCACGTTGTATTACGTGACAGTACATCGATTTCACCGGATTGAAGTGCAGTGAAACGCTCTTTAGCAGTAAGCGGAACGTATTTAACTTTTGTTTTGTCACCCAGTACAGCTGCAGCAAGTGCTTGACAGTATTCCACGTCGATACCTTCCCATTCGCCCTTCGAGTTAGGGTTTGAGAAGCCCGGTAGACCAGTACTTACACCACAAGTAATAAAATCTTGTTTAGTCACTTTATCCAACGTGCTATCAGCTGCAGATGCGCTTGTAGACATCAAAGCAGTAGATGCAGCTACGACAGAAGCAAGAACTGTTAGTTTATGTGCCATTTGTATCCTTCCTGTATGATCCATGTTAAGTCAGGTGGAACCTGAAAAAACGAGTGAAATATGTTGTGTCTTAGTATTTATTGACTGAGCTGATTGCACCACTGGTAACCAAATCAATCGTTTATAAGCGTAGGTAAGGATCTCGAAATTCTCAACTTCATAATTTAAAAGAATTTTTGAATGAAATCACAAACCTCAACAATGATTAGAATGGCGAAATGTTATCTGAATGTAAATAGTGCAACTGGGGATCAGATTGGTGCGTCAGAATGTGATAGTTAATAATTCTAAATGATCAGACTATCAATTGTTGCCAAGATGCTAAATTGGTATGAATGACTGCGATCGAAGTTAAATTCAGAGTAATATTATTTTAATTGTTAGGGTGGGGTGAACACGATGCCCCATTTTTGGTAGTATCGTGAGCTAGTACAAATGGTTTACCAAGGATTGAAATGCAGTATTTTCCGCTGTTTATAAACCTCAATCACCAGCCAGTTCTTGTGGTGGGAGGGGGCGAGGTCGCCAGTCGAAAAGTGGACAGCTTAGTGAGAGCTGGCGCCGATGTGACCATTGTGTCACCCAAGATTGAGCCCTATTTAGCACGCTTGGTGGAGCAGGAACGTTGTCGCTGGATACAAAGTTTCTATTCGAGTGGTCTGTTAGATCAACATTACGTTCAAGTATGGGCAACCACAGACAATCCTGAGTTAAATCACCAGGTTCACTTCGATGCGAAAAAGAAACGCCTGCTCGTCAATGTCGTGGATGACCAACCTTATTGCGATTTCATTACCCCCTCGATTGTGAATCGTGGTCGAATTCAGATCGCCATCTCTAGTGGTGGCGCTTCCCCAGTTTTGGTGAGAAATATCCGCGAAAAACTCGAGTCGATATTACCTCACAACTTATCACTGCAAGCTGACTTTGCAGCCTCAAAGCGCAATGATATTAAGCAACATCTCGCCAGCGTTGATGAAAGGCGAACTTTTTGGGAAGCGTTCTTTGCCAACTCAAATGTGCAAGAGATGACCAGTCTTGATGAGCTCGAAACGCACTATCAAGCCTTACTCAGTGAAGGCATCACCAAACCCGCTTCGACTGTCTGGATTGAATGTGGTGAAGATGTCGAGTTGTTGTCGCTAAAAGCGCTGAAAATCATGCAAGAAGCGGAACTCGTACTTCATAGTGAGAACTGTCCTTTCGCGTTTGTCGATTTGGTTCGCCGCGATGCTGAGCGCACGCCTTTTGAAAGTAGCGCCGACCTTGCTCAGTACTTGATGTCTGCCAAACAGGAAGGGCTTAAAGTGGTTGTCTTGGTTGAGGCCGGGGCAAGTGACACCAAGTTGTTACAGGGTAATGATTTAACGATTAAACAAGCCACGATCGCAGCAAAGCGCTAACCCTTGCGTTTTGTCTGTTTAGAAAAAAACAAACCCGCTGTTCAGCGGGTTTGTGCTAATTACTCACTGCTATGTGAGCATGGCTTCGTTAATCGGTTAGTCACGAAAGTTTTCAAACTGGAAAGGTTGGCCGAGTTCTGCTTCGCGGATCAGTGCCATCGTCGCTTGTAAATCATCGCGTTTTTTACCAGTCACGCGCACTTTTTCACCTTGAATAGAGGCTTGGACTTTGATCTTAGAGTCCTTGATGTGCTTGACAATTTTCTTCGCAACTGGCGTTTCAATGCCTTGCTTAAAAATGACGACTTGGTGCCAGTTGCGACCGGAGGCCTCCTCGGGCTTCGCTTCCATTGCATTGACGTCTACGCCACGCTTAGTGAGGTTAGAGCGTAAAATGTCACGCATTTGCTTGAGCTGGAATTCACCTTCGGCATTCAGTTTCACGGATTCGTCTTTTTGCAGTTCAAACGTCGCCTCAACGCCACGAAAGTCGAAGCGAGTCGATAGTTCACGTGATGCGTTGTCGACGGCGTTGCGCAATTCAACCGCGTCGATTTCTGAGATAATGTCAAAAGAGGGCATAATGTACTCCGAAATAGTCGTTGATTAAGGTCGCGCTTTCACAGCGTCAGCAAGCATGTCCAGCATCTGCACAGTGTCCTCCCAGCCTAAACATGGGTCGGTGATGGATTGACCATAAGTGAGATTGTTAAGGTCACACATGGATTGGTTGCCTTCGACAATAAAACTTTCGGCCATAATACCGGCAATCTGATGCTTTCCTGAACGGATCTGCTCACAGATGTCCTTTGCCACATCCAGCTGTTTGCGATGCTGCTTTTCACAGTTGGCATGGCTGAAGTCGACCACAAGACGCTGCGGTAAATCAAATTGAGCGAGCTGCTCACAAGCTGCCGCGACCGATGCCGCATCAAAGTTCGGCCCAGTGTCACCACCGCGAAGAATGATATGGCCGTATGGGTTACCGCTCGTGCGATAGACCGTCATGCGTCCATTTTTGTCTGGCGAGTAGAAGTAGTGCGAGGCCATAGAGGCACGGATCGCGTCGATGGCGATTTTAACATTGCCGTTAGTGCCGTTTTTGAAACCGACAGGGCAAGAAAGAGCAGACGCCATTTCACGGTGGATTTGTGACTCTGTCGTGCGTGCGCCAATTGCACCCCAAGTGATTAAGTCAGCGATGTACTGGCCGGTGATCATATCTAAGAACTCAGTGGCGGTTGCCAAGCCAAGCTTATTGATATCGAGCAGGAGTTTACGTGCTTTGTTAAGACCAGTTTCCAGCGCGTACGAACCGTCTAGGTTTGGGTCTGTAATTAAGCCTTTCCAGCCTACGACCGTGCGTGGTTTCTCAAAATAGGTGCGCATGACGATAAAAAGCTCGTCTTTATATTGCGCTTGAATCGCAGAGAGACGCTGTGCGTAGTCGATCGCCGCCTCTGTATCGTGTACCGAGCACGGGCCAACAATTACGAGTAGGCGAGAGTCTTCACCAGTGAGAATTTGTTCAATTTGACGGCGCGAAACAGCAATACGCTCGGCGACATCATCAGTAATCGGGTGGGCGCTTCCAAGTTCTGCCGGAGTTGGCATAGGGCCTAAAGGCTGCGTTCTTAATTCATCGGTTTTTAATGGCATACCAGAGCCTGTTCTTTTTATTGCGAAGCGCTAAAGATAACGGAAACGAATCAAGTAATAAACTACTTATCCTGAAACTCTTAAAGTGCGAAGCGTAAATCTGAAAAACTATTCAAAAATGTTAGTTTTAAATTCTGTTTTGCCCTTGTCTTCACTGGCGCGAGTCGGTATGTTTCAAATATCACAATAATAATCTAAGTACGGAGCAGTAATGAGTTTATCCGGTTCAAGCAATTTGCATTCTGCATTGAGTAGTGGCGACGCCCTACCTAAGGTCGACGGTCAACAAGGTGGACAACACCTCTTTGTTTCCTTATCTGAGCTCATCCTAGAGCACATTTTTTACCATCCTAGCTTTGAGTCAGCCACATCGCGGCTCGATCCACTACAACGTAGTTCTATCGATGCGATGTTGGGTGAACAAGATCTCAAGACGCACTTTGTTTCTACCTTGGTCTCAATCATCTCTGACGCCATCTCCCCTGAGCACAAAGTAGTGCGTGTATCGCTAAGTAATGCGGACAGCCATGCAATGCGTTCGCTATTGGGTGGTGATGTGGAGCCTGAGGTGGTGAATCCAGCACTCGGTATGCGTGGCGTGTCTCGCTATGCCCAGCCAGAGTTTAGCGCCAGTTTTGTCCTAGAGTGCGATGTGATCAAAGCATTAAGAGCGCAAGGTCATCAGGTTGAGATTGTGGTGCCGTTTGTTCGTGCTTTATCTGATGCCGCGAAGATCATCGATTTGCTTGCCGAGCAAGGACTGCCGCGCGGCCTTGACGGGCTCAAGGTGCTTTATACTGTCGATGTACCGTCTTCTGCGCTGATGGCCGAGCGTCTATTGCACTATTTTGATGGCGTCGTGATTAATTTGGAAAACCTAACCCAATATACGCTGGGTATCGATCGTCTAGACGAGACACTACACTATTTGTTTGAACCACAAAGTGAAGCGGTGCTACAACTGATTGACATGACGACCAAAGCGGCAGAGAGCGTCAATAAGCCGGTAATCCTAACCAGCAGTGGCCTCTTGAACTACGCAAAAATCCAAGAGTATTTGGTCGAACGTGAACACGTCGAACTTGTTGTGACGGTGTAACTGACTAAGTAATCTGAGTTATCTCACTATCTGAAAGTGCAATGTTAACAAAATGTTGACATTGCACGCCTTCCATATTCAACTGGTTCTAAATCCACTAGTCGGACCAGTCTATGTTAAGCCCTCTTACTAAAGCGAACTTTTACCTCAATTACTTTGGCTTTCTCAAAGTCCCCCTAATTTGGCTCTGTCGACCTAAAATTCTCCAACTGGATGAGCAGCGCGTAGAGGTAAAAATTCCACTAAAAAGACGGACTAAAAATCATCTCGGCAGTATGTATTTTGGTGTCTTGGCTATTGGTGCAGACGTCGCAGGCGGTTTCATGGCGATGAGTAAAGCTCAGTCGCGAGGCAAGCAGGTGTCTCTGGCTTTTAAAGCAGTGGAAGCGCAATTCTTAAAGCGACCTGAGGCGGATGTCCACTTTGTCTGTGACGATGGGGAGCTGATTGACAAGATGCTTGATGAGACGTTCGCGACCGGAGAACGCGTCAATCAAGTGGTGAAAATCACCGCCCTCTGCCCAAGCCTACATGGCGATGAGCCGATGGCGGAATTTTTACTTACTCTGTCACTAAAGCGAAGGGGTGAGTGAAGTCATCCACCTCAATTTGCTCAATCGCAACGATTTTGCTGCGGTTGAGCACGATTTTCCAACGGTAATAGTTTGGGTTTCCGTCGTGATTGTCTTCTTTGACAATCAAGTTGATTAGGTGACGCTTTTCAACGGATTCGCGGCTCACCTGACTGTTGTTCAGAGTATAAATTTTGTTTGAGCCCTTATCCATCAAACGGGTAAACGGTCGCATACTGAGCAATAAGGTTTCGCGCGTTTCCTCATAACCGCTCATAAACTTCGATGTAGTCATCTCCGTCTCTGAACGATAGTGTAAAATTTGTTCTTCCCGTTGGACGACGCGCTTTTTGCGAATCGACTTGATGCGGTCGGGAAGTTTGTCTAGCCCCATGTAATCAAGCCATTCGAGTTTTTGACCCACGGTCTTTTTAGTTGTCGGATCCAGGTAGGTTTTACGCCACTTAGGTCGGCCGCGTCGAATCCAGCGCCACATGACGTCCCGCAGATCGTCTTTAAATATCTCGCGTAGCGCGTAGACAAATGACATCAAAATGATGAACGATGCGGTGATCTCACCCCAATAATCACGAGCCAGAATCGCGGTAATGGTGACAAACACCATCACAAACCCCGTTGCACTGCCTTTCACAATTCGCTTTAGATTGTTGCCCAATGATTGCGTTTTCTCTTGTAGAACGATGGGGTGCTCTATCAAGCGCCTCAATAAGCGCATTTTATTACTCAGGCGGGTCACATCGCCTCTCACGCTTTCTGAGTTGTAGTTGTTGAGCTTTCGATGCGCGGCTTCTTTCTCAACAATGGTAAGCAAGCGCTCTTTGAGCGTCTTGTATTCACTGTCACGTGGTATATGGGCAACCAATGACATCAGCCTTTGCCCGGTATACCAAGAGAGATAGTTATCGATGTTGGCGTAGTAGCGTTTCAGCCCCTCTTCATAAGGAATACTCCGACGCAGCTTTTTCAAAATATCGAGCGAGAGTTCGATGACTTCGTCTACTTCATCGGTGGTGACGGACTCGGAGTTGTGTTTGTTCAATTCGCTGACCGCTTTATCTAACGCAATCACATATTGGTAGGCGAACAAACTTAAACTGACGCGGTACTGAGTTGAAGAGAGTCGTCCTCGTTTGGCAAGTCGACTGTGCACGAGCGGAAGCAGAGTTTTGTCACTGAAATAAGCGCGTTTTTGCGCCAGAGACTCGTAATAGAATTCACTCTCTTTGACGATCTCAGCGTTTAAGCCAAGCTCACCGGGAATGAAAAAGTAGAGGTCGAGATCCGACTTCTTGGTCGAAGCCATTGCGTGAGAAATTTTGAGAGTGATGCCATCTTGTTTGTCTACCGTGACCAAGAAAATCTCCATAAAGTTCAAATTAGCTGGCGAAAGCATATCAGAGATTGGGTATAATCGCCGCAAATTTAGCAAGAGACCGTTGAAATGATTAACGTTGGTAAGGTAAACCACTTAGAAATTGTAAAAAAAGCCGACTTTGGACTATTTTTGGATGCTGGAGAGTACGGCACCTCTTTGCTGCCAAATCGCTTTGCGCCAAAAGACGCGGAAGTGGGCCAATTTATTGATGCGTTTCTCTACTTTGATTCCGACAACCAGTTGGTGGCGACGACTGAAACTCCGATTGCCGAAGTGGGCCAGTGGGGGCTGATGGAAATCCAAGGGGTCAACAGCACCGGTGCTTTCGCCAATTGGGGAATTAAAGGCAAGGATTTGTTGATCCCATTCAGTGAGCAGCGCGCCCGCTTTAAAGAAGGTCAAACTGTGTTGGTGTACGTCTACACTGACAAAGCATCTGGGCGCATAGTCGGAACCACCAAATTCAACAAGCTTCTGGATAAAACGCCGGCGCCTTATAGCAAAAATCAGCAAGTCGAGCTGTTGATTGCAGAGCGCAGTGACTTAGGCTTTAAAGCGATCGTTGAAGGCCAGCACTGGGGCATGATCTTTAAGTCTGACGTGTTTGGAAAACTCTTTATTGGTAAGCGTCTTAAAGGCTACATCAAAGCGATCCGTGAAGATGGCAAAATCGATCTCTCGCTGCAAAAAGTCGGTGTAGGCAAAATGGATGACTTGAGTGAGAAAGTGCTTGAGTTATTGGAGAAAAAGGGCGGTTTCCTCCCTCTTAATGATAAGTCATCGCCAGAAGCCATTTTCTCAACGTTTCGAACCAGTAAAGGGACGTACAAGAAAACCATTGGCGGTCTTTACAAGCAAGGTCGCATTCGTATCGAGCAAGATGGGATTTATCTCGCTGATTAATCGACTTGAGACAAAAAAAAGGCCCGAAGCGGATCATGCTTTGGGCCTAGGGGAAGGGCTCCTACAGAGCCTGCGCTAACTGTCTGATATTCATCACCAATCAATACTTCAATTGTAGTTCAAGATCAGTATAGCGCCAGGCAATGACGAAATTTCATACCTTAGTTTAGGGATTAAAACAGATTTTTGTCTCTTACCAACTCTCTGGGTAGGCCATTTTTGATTCGATTTCCGACCCATTTCCCGAGTCCAATCACATCGTTACCGTACTTGACCAGTACTTCACCTTTGCCTGTTTGTGCCGGTCTCACATCTCTTCCCATGAACCACTCTCTGGCGTCATCAATAGAAAGTTCGACACAGTTGGCCTCATTCCCCGTTGCCAGTGCGGTGGCGACTTGGTGTTGCCAGCGATAGCCTTTCTTATGCGCTTCGGCGATCTTTATTCCCATCCGTGAAAAGCGCAGTTCGCCGAGCATAGGCTCGAGTGCATCGGGGAACAGCCAGACATCGTTGTCACGCAGCCAAATCGTGGTGTGTTGAGGCAGAGAAACAGACAGCGCGTCTTGCAGTGCGCTAGCGATCGCTTGCTGCTCTTTTGCCGATGCTTTCTGAAACGGAAATTTACCGAGGCGTTTTTTTACATCAGGTGGTGTCGCAGTGCCAGTTTTACGTATTTTTGCCACAAAGAATCCTTCACAGTCATAGACTTGAGGGAATATGTGCAAAAAGCCTTCGGCGGTTAGCGCTTCGTCAGCACCCGGGAATAAGGATTCAAGGCTTTCAAATTCCACCAACTCGCCAAAGGTTGATTTTAAGTGCTGGCACACTTGCTGGTTCTCTTCCACGCTGAGCGTACAGGTCGAGTAGACCATGACACCGCCCGACTTCAGGGCGTGAAAAGCACTTTTGATCAGATCTTTTTGCGTCTCGGCGATGGATAGCACTGACGCTTTACTCCAGTTTTTCATCGCATCGGCATCTTTGCGAACCGTACCTTCGCCAGAGCAGGGCGCGTCGATGAGAACGGCATCGAACTGCTCTGGCAGCCAACCACCAAACACGCGGCCATCGAAGTTAGTAAGGGCGGCGTTACGAATACCGCAGCGCTCTATATTCGCGTGGAGTACTTTAACGCGGCTAGCGGAAAACTCGTTCGCCACCAATACGCCTTCATTATCCATCAGCGCAGCGATTTGTGTTGTTTTTGACCCTGGTGCAGCCGCCATATCGAGCACCGCCTGAAAGGTGTCATCACCAGAAAAGAGCGCAGAGACAGGCATCATGGAACTGGCTTCTTGGATGTAAAACAGCCCCGCCATGTGTTGAGCACGATTCCCCAGTGGCACCCGGGTTTCATCAGCATCAATCCAAAATCCTTCTTCACACCAAGGCACTGGGGTCAACACCCATCCTTGCTGCGCAGCCAGCGCTTTAAAATCGTCCACTGTGGTCTTGAGAGTGTTGACGCGGACACTTTTTCTAAGTGGTCGTTGGCAAGCGGCGATGAAGTCATCCATCGTCAAATGAGACGGAAGGATGGTTTGCATTTCAGCGAGAAAGTCGTCAGGGAGATAAACGTTTTGGTGCACTCTGCATCTCTAAGTAGAAAATTTGCCGAGAGTGTAGCAAAAACGCAGCCACTTGGCTGCGCTTTTACTGATGATAGGTGATAGGTCTTGGCTAAGGTTTAGGTATCACCGTTCGCCAGCTGCGCCAGCTCTCTTCTGCTTTCGGGTGTAGGTAGAAGGTATGGCCATCTTGAGCTATCGGCTCGAGCTGTGTTTGTTGTGGTGTAGCAAAGGTGATCCCGCCTCGCACTATGCTTTCAACCGTACCTGCTTTGATATTGGCACCGGTTAGTCCAATCGAGACATCCACACCAGAGGTGTTCCAAAATACGCTATTACGGCGCACTAGATAGGCATATTCCGGCAGAATATCAATTTCGATATCGACGCGATCGGCAAATTCACCTAACGATACTGCTCGCACTTGGCCCACCTCGATCTCACGATACAAAATCGGGGTGCCACTGGTGACTGAGCCTCGGCTTTCGGTTTGCAATCTAAATTGCACACCTTTATGAATTTGAGGCGCAGTGTTAAGTGCGAACTGATGTTGGGGCTGCCCATTACCGGGTTCAACATTAATACTTGGCGTGATTAGATTGTGGATGTTTTTTACTCCCGACAGGCCAATCTCTGCCTGTGATTTCCAAAAGTGCGACCCTGAAACCGCAATGGTTTGGGCGTATTCCGGCAAGATGCGAGCTTGAATTTCAACGCCGCCTTTGGAGAACTCTCCGTTGGAAAATATGGGGGTAACAAGCGTGACTTCGCCGACTTGGACACCGTTGTAGTGGATAGGCGTGCCTGATGTGATCGTTGTGCTGCCGTCAAAGTGCAAGGTGACACGTTGGCCGTATTTACGTGCGGTTTTGAAATCTTTGTATAGCAACCACTTGTCTTTTTGGCGGTTGTCGACCCCCGGCAAGGAATCAAAAGCAATCCCACCTTGGATGATGGTCTTCAGTGGCGCAGCGGTAATGTTGACTCCCGTTAAAGAGGCGTCCACCTCAACGCCAGAGCGATTCCAGAACACGGTTTGCTCACTCAACAGGTGTTTGTATTGATTTTCAATATTCGCATCGATGATTACACCACCGTCAACCAAGCGAAAATCCGAGACGCTGCCGACTTGCAAGTTGCGATAAAGCAGTGGGCTACCTTTGCTGATTGAGGGCAATTCGGGGGCAAACAGTGTAAGGGTTTGCCAGCCAGAGACATTGTATTTGGCAAGCTCAGCCAAAGACTGACTCGCATACAGCGGATAGCGCTCTTTGGCTTCACCACTGCCTTCACTGACAAAACTCACCGAGCCTGTCAACAGCTGTTTAGCCGGCGGAACAGAGATGTTGAGTCCAGATTCGGTGAGCTCAGCGCTGGCACTGCCGGTGACAAAAAATCGGTTTTGAGAACGGATTAATTCGGAATATTCCGCGTCAATCAGCAGGTCGAAAATGACTTGATCATTAATGAGTGATACCTGCGTGATGGAGCCAACCGTGATGCCTTTATAGAGGATGTTCGCCCCGGCATCTAACCCAAACGAGTTGTTGGATGTCAGTTGCAGCGCGATTGAACGTGCTTGCTGCTTGTTAAATTCAAATTTACGCACGGCGTTGAACTGCCTTGCGCGCTGACCATCTCCGGGGATCAAGGTGAGGTAATTGCCTTGGACTAAGTTAGCCAAGTTTTCCACACCCGATAGCGAGACTTTCGCCTCTTCGAGAACAAAACGACTGCCGGTGGTGAGCATATCGCTGAACGCCGGCTGAATAGCGGCGGAAGCGATGATTTTTTCACGCCCTTCACTGAGCTGCAATCCGGTAATCTGCCCGACCTCAATACCACGGTACATTATGGGGGCACCTGAGGCCTTGATATGGTTGTCGTCAGGTAGCGCAATTTGGATGGCGATACCACGTCCTGCCGTCTTTAGGTCGCGATACAAACGAAACTCTTCGTTGTCTTCGACGGGCTCTCCGCCATCGGGGGAGTCAACCGCAATAGAGCCGCTGAGCAGGGCGCTTAAACTTTCCAGTCGCACATCGACCCCTTCAAAACCAATATTGGCGCCAATGCCACTGACGTTCCAAAAGCGGCTCTGGTCGGTAATGATGTGGCGATATTGCTCGCGGATTGACGCTTTGATGAGGACGTTCTTCGCGTCGTCATCCAATTTGTAGCTGTAGACTTCGCCAATTGGGATTTTTCGATAGACGATCTGTGAGCCGATGGAAATCCCCCCCAAATCGCGTGATTTCAAGGTGATGTTTAACCCTTGACGCGCGAGAAGATCGGACGGGGCGCGATCCAGCGCGGTATAAACACTTTTAGGTTCAGACGCTTCATCACCGGGTTGAATCGCAATGTAGTTCCCTGAGACCAGAGCATCCAATCCGGAAATGCCGGAAAGGCTGGCGGTCGGTTTGACCATCCAAAAACGCGTATCTTGACCAAGTAGCTGAATCGCTTCGGGGTAGATGTCGGCATCCACGTAAATGTTGTCAAGATTGCTCGACAGGTTGATGTCGCGCACCATGCCCACTTCGAGCCCTTGGTAGCGAATGGTGGTGCGCCCGGCGACCAAACCTTGCGCATCAGAAAAATAGATCTGCACACGTTGGCCTGCATCCTGAATGGCTTTAAACACCAGCCAACCTGCCAGTGCCATGGTCAAAATTGGCAATATCCATAGCGGGGATAAGCCTTTATTGCGCTTAATATCTGGCGTGTAAGCATTCTGATTGGGCGAAGCATTACTCATGCGAAGGGGTGTCCTTGTAGGAGGTTTTAGGGTGGTTATCCCAAATGAGTCTTGGGTCGATACTGTCTGCGGCCAGCATGGTTAAGATGACCACGATACCAAAAAAGACGGCGCCGTACCCTGGGGTAAAATTCAAAATTTGGCCACGGTCAACCAAGGTCATCATGATGGAGATAACAAACAGATCCATCATTGACCAGCGGCCAATCCACTTGACGACAAAGTAGATTTTCATTCGATAAATATGATTGATCGAACGTTGAAAATGGATGGCGAGCAAGATGTACGCTAAGCCGAGAATCTTCGCGACCGGAACGACAATACTTGCGATAAAAATGATGGCCGCAATGCCCGCCATATCATTGTTCACCAATGAAGCAACACCCGAGAAGATGGTGTCTTCTAAACGTTGTCCGTTGGTGATTAATATCGAGATTGGGATCAGGTTGGCGGGAAAAATCGCTATCGTTGCCGCCACCAAGTAAGCCCAGGTTGTTTGGATTGAGCGCGGTTTACGATGATGGATAGGTTTTTCGCAGCGGCGGCAGTGCGTACCCTCTGGCTGTGACAGGTGGCAATGGTGGCAGTGGAGCGATTTTTCGCCCAGAGTTAATGTTTCTTCAGGAAGGTAGGCTTCCCAATAGCGTCGGATGCTAATGCGGGTTAAGAGCAGTACAGTCGCTAACTGCAATAGCACTAGGCCATAAAGCCCGACACCGACGAAGATGTCTGAATAGTCTTGCAACTTGAAGCAAGAGATCGCAACGCTAACCAGAAAGACATCAATCATCACCCAATGCTTGAGTGCCGCGATGGTTTGCAACGACCACTTGAGCAAAGAGAAGTGGCGCTTGGCGAGGGCAATGTGGGCAAGCAGAACGCTTGAGCACACCAAAAATGGCGCAATCGAACTGCAAAAAAAGACCAGCAGTGCTAACCATGTAAAGCCTTCATCAATGAGCGCGATAATACCGGCCGGGAGTGTCGCTGGGATCATGACACCAAACAACCGGATACTGATGAAGTCAAAAAAGTGCGAGGGAATAAACAGCATCAAACAGGTGATGGCGATGGCTAAGTTGCCAGAGAGAGAAGGGCTGCCACCCCGATAGAGCTGCGTTCCACAACGCGGACAAAATGCGCTTTTTCCTTGTTCTACCTCATAGGTGTCCACTGCGAGCTCGCAGCCATGACAAAGACGAACTTGGCGAATCTCGCTAGTGTGAGAGTGGAGCGGCGAGGCGCGTTTCATTGAGCGCCTCTTTGTGTGACGTTGTCACTATAAAGGCGCGGTTTAGGCGTGAGTTTGTACCGCGCCGTATAGCGTTTGATATAAACCTTGCTGTTCGACCAGTTCGCCATGTGTCCCTGCCTGAGTGACTTGTCCATCTTCTAAAACGTAAATCAGATCCGCCTGTTTTACGGCAGATAAGCGATGAGCAACGATCAGAGTTGTGCGTCCCTTCAAAAATTCCGTCAAAGCACGGTGGAGGGCAGCTTCCGTTGCGGTATCCAATGCTGACGTTGCTTCGTCTAAAATAACAAATTTTGGATTGCTCAGCACCATGCGCGCAATGGCCAACCGTTGGCGCTGTCCACCGGACAAACGAATCCCGTTGCGGCCCACTTGCGTCTCGAGCCCCTCACTGAGTTGACGAATGACATCGTGCATTTGTGCAATCTCTAGGGCTTGCCACAGTTGCTCATCCGGGTAGTCTGATCCAAGGGTCAGATTATGCCTCAGGCTATCGTTAAATAGTATAGGTTGTTGTAATACAACAGCAATTTGATCTCTAATGATATCGAAACTGATATCCTGGCATGGCTCACCATTGAAACGAATGATGCCAGAGTCCGGTTGATAAACACCGATTAACAATTGAATTAAGGTAGATTTCCCCCCGCCACTTGCTCCAACCAGTGCGACTTTCTTGCCTGCCGGAATGGTGAGCGATAAATCGCGTAACACCTTGTTTTCCTCACTATAAGCAAAGTTGACCTTTTCTATCGAGACGTCGACTTCTCGGTCTGGCGTGAATGGATTGACGGTTGACACTGGGCGCTGCTCTTCGCCAATACTCAATAGGCTATTGATGCGAGTCAATGCCGCTTTAGCGCTGTACCACGAAAACTGAATGCCCAACAACTCTTGCACAGGGCTGAGCATAAACCACAGATAGCCAAACACTGCGAAGATTTGACCAATCGTCAGGTCGCTAAACAGCACCATAAGCATAGCAACAGCGCGAAATAGCTCAAAACCAAGCAGGAACAGTAAAAAGGAGACTCGACCTGCCGCTTCCGATTGCCAGGCGTATTTGTCAGCATCGGATCGGATTTGATCGGCGTGTTCGGTTAACTGTTTGAGATACGCTTTTTCTTTATTTGCGGCGCGCAATTGATAGATGCCATCGAGTGTCTCAATCAACCGATTTTGAAAGCGCTCGAACGATTGGTTTTCGCGCTTTTTAAGATGTTTCACTTTGCCGCCCAGCAAGCGGGAGAAGTAAATGACCACCGGATTAACCAGTAAGATGAACAGCCCCAAGCGCCAATCTAACCAGAGCAAAACAACAGCGGTGCCGAGAACGGTCAGTAGGCTTATCAGGAACTTGCTTAACGTAGAGCCAATAAACTGGTCAATGGTTTCAACATCGGTAATCAAGTGGGCATTGATGCCGCCACTACCTCTTGTCTCGTATTCCTTCATGCTGATGCGACCCAATTTGTCGATCATCTTACGTCGCATTTCAAAAGTAATGGTTTTGGAGACCAGAGTGAACTGACGGCTCTGAACGATGTTCAGCGCCTGGCTTGCCGTGCGCATCACAATGACTAGTAGTAAGGTCAACACTATATAGCCGGTAGGGGTATGAAAGTTGCTCGGCAAGAGCCATTGCATGGCACGCAGCCCGGCACCGGGTTGGTCTAATAGCACTTCATCGACCATCAATGGCATCAAGAGTGGGATAGGGACACTGATTAAAGTCGCAGCAATCGCCACCAAATTCGCAGCGATTAACTTGGTCTTATGAAGTTTTACTTGAGTTATCAACCAAGAACGGCTAATAGTGTTGGGATTATTAATCATTATAATGAGAATGCTTACTATTTAGTTTGTGCGAATTGTACGCACAAACCGTGTGGAAGTCTCTAGTTTTCAATCGGATGTATATACAATGAACATAGAACAATACCAACGTTTAACCAAGCAAGCGGTTGCACTTATCGAATCAGAAACAGACCTTATCGCCAATCTCTCCAATGTCAGTGCGCTATTGAATATGGAGCTGGAGAACCTTAACTGGGTGGGCTTTTATCTGATGAAAGACGGTGAATTGGTATTGGGTCCATTCCAAGGCAAGCCTGCGTGTGTGCGTATTCCCGTCGGTAAAGGAGTGTGTGGTACTGCAGTCGCCACCAACAGCGTTCAACGTATCCATGACGTACACGAGTTCGAGGGCCACATTGCGTGTGACGCCGAGAGTAATTCAGAGATCGTGATTCCTTTTTCAATCAATGGTGAAATCCAAGGCGTGCTTGATATTGATAGCCCAAGTGTTGGGCGTTTCAGCGAAATTGATGAGCAGGGGCTAACATTTTTGATGACCGAAGTGGAAAAGCTGCTTAATTCGCGCGCTATCGCGGCATAATTTGCCTATTGGCTGTGGTTTTTCATTTGCAGGTCACTATAATACCTCAATTAAAACTCTTAATGCTCGCGGACAAGCCGCAATAACCAGGAATCCTCATGGAAAACACTGAAAAGTTAAAAAACAGCAAAGAAGTGATTGCATATATTGCTGAATGTTTCCCTAAGTGCTTTACTTTAGAAGGTGAAGCAAAGCCGCTTAAAATCGGTATTTTTCAAGATCTTGCGGACCGTCTCAATGACGACCCAAAAGTGAGTAAGACCCAGCTTCGTGCAGCGTTAAGACAGTACACTTCATCATGGCGTTACCTACATGGTGTTAAGCCAGGTGCAGTACGTGTAGATTTAGACGGTAACCCAGCGGGTGAACTGGAAGAAGAGCACGTTGAACATGCGAAAACTGCACTAGCAGAGAGCAAAGCAAAAGTTCAGGCTCGTCGTAAAGAACAAGCTCAAAAAGCGCGCGAAGAAGGGAAGGCTAAAGCGAAACCGGCAGCGAAAAAGCCGCAGAGCCGCCGCCCACAACAAAGTAAAGAACAGAAAGCCAAACAGCCTGTAGAAACGCGCGCATTGAATGCAGACGAAATGACCGTCGGCAACCAAGTGAACGTGAACATGGGCAAAGGAAATATGGCTGCGACTATCGTTGAAATCAATAAGGAAGATGTGCGCGTCCAACTGTCTAACGGCCTACAAATGGTTGTGAAAGCGGAGCACTTGCGCGCATAAAGGAGAATCTCCTACGCATGAAATGCCGTTCAAAACTCTCGCTGATTGCTGCTGGCCTCTGGCTGGCAGCGTCTTCAGCCCATGCTCTTGAAGCAAAATTGAGTCTAAAAGACTTACCCGTACTCGCTCCCGAGACTCAACACGAAACTGCCAGTAAGCGCGTGACTTCTCGATTCACACGTTCTCACTACAAACATTTCACTCTCGACGATACCTTCTCTCAAGCCATTTTCGATCGCTACATCGAAATGCTCGACTACAACAAAAATATCTTTACTCAAGCGGATATTGACTCGTTCAAAGAGTGGGCGGTAGGGATTGACGATCAGCTCAAATCCGGCAACAACCAAATTGCGTTTGATGTCTATAACTTGTCGATGAAGCGTCGTTATGAACGTTTTCAAACTGCTCTGGCGCTGCTTGATGACGAAATGACGTTTGATGTCGATGAAAGCATTGAGCTTGACCGCAGCAAAGCCGCTTGGCCAAAAGATAAAGCCGAGTTGGATGAGTTGTGGCGTAAACGTGTTAAGTATGATGCATTGAATCTTAAACTCACAGGTAAAGAGTGGGAAGAGATCAAAGAGGTGCTTGAGAAACGTTACAACAATGCGCTTAAGCGTCTCAGCCAAACGCACAATGAAGATGCCTTCCAGTTGTACATGAATGCCTTTGCACGTGAAGTTGACCCGCACACCAGTTACCTCTCTCCACGCAGTGCTGATCAATTTCAAACTGAGATGAATTTATCGCTCGAAGGAATTGGTGCAGTGTTGCAGATGACTGATGACTATACTGTCATTCGTTCATTAGTGGCTGGTGGACCGGCATCGAATAGCAAGCAGTTGTCCGAAGGGGATCGTATTATTGGTGTCGGCCAAGATGGTGAAGCGATCGTTGATGTTATCGGTTGGCGCCTTGATGATGTGGTTCAATTGATCAAAGGGCCGAAAGGCACTAAGGTGAATTTGCAAATCTTGCCTGAGGGTAAAGAGGCGAAATCGCAAGTCATTACTATCGTGCGCGACAAAATTCGTTTAGAAGATCGTGCGGTCAAATCAGAAGTGATTGAGCGTGATGGCAAGAAGATTGGTGTGCTCGAAGTGCCGAGTTTTTATGTCGGCCTATCTAAAGATACCGACGAGCAAATCTCCCAACTCAAAGCGAAAGGTGTCGATGGCATCATTGTCGATCTCCGTAACAACGGCGGCGGTGCGTTAACCGAAGCCACTGCGCTGTCTGGTCTCTTTATTACTAGCGGTCCGGTGGTGCAAGTTCGCGACAGCTATGGCCGCGTGAACGTGAATGCTGACACTGACGACAAAATCAGCTATGACGGCCCGATGACCGTATTGATTAACCGTTACAGTGCGTCCGCGTCTGAAATTTTTGCCGCTGCGATGCAAGATTACGGTCGAGCGATCATCCTCGGTGAGAACTCATTTGGTAAAGGCACAGTGCAGCAACACCGCTCTCTCAACCATATCTACGATTTGTTTGATAAAGAGTTGGGCTACGTGCAGTACACGATTCAAAAATTCTATCGAATCGATGGTGGTAGTACGCAAAACAAAGGTGTTGCTCCTGACATCCCTTTCCCAACCGCTGTAGATGCGGATGAAACCGGGGAGAGTGTCGAAGATAACGCTCTACCTTGGGATAGTATTGATCGCGCCAATTACACAGTGTTAGCACGTAACGATACCTTGATTTCGGCATTAGACGACAAGCACAAAGCGCGTATTGCCAACGATTTAGAGTTCGGCTTTATCGCACGAGATATTGAAAAGTATCGCGCTGAAAAAGATGACAACGCTTTGTCTCTCAATGAAAAAGTGCGTAAAGCGGAGAGTGAACAGGCAGACAAAGAACGCCTGGCTCGCATCAATTTACGTCAAAAAGCATTGGGTGAGGAGCCGTACGCCGATCTTGACGACTTACCCAAAGACTATGAAGCGCCTGACGCTTATTTGGATGAGTCGGTGGCGATCATGGTGGATATGTTGAAGTTGCAGTAAGTCGGCATCTTTCCTGCTACCTGTCTTGTAATCCGCAAATAACATCAAGCGAGCCTTAGTGCTCGCTTTTTTTGTGTAGCCAATTAATGTGATTTGGATCTAATTTTTCGCGTATTCGTAAAACCCTGCCTAAGCTTTAAGAAAAGAGTGAGGGATGCGTGATGAAATGGATCGGACTAATTCTTTTAATGGGTAGCGCGTGGGTCAGTGCAGAAAGGCTCTCGCCCGAAGTACACGACAACAGTGATCTAACTCAATTTGATCACCCTTTCTTGTTGGGGGACTGGTATCTCGTCAATCCGAGTCCTGATGAATCAGCAGAGAATTTTCTCGCCATCAAGCTATCGTTAAGCTCCAACTATCAGTTTCAAATCGACATCCAAAAGCGAGACTACTCGGTGGATCATTGGCAAGGTCTCTACACAGCCAACGATGATACCTTAATACTCGGACTCAACTCTTCTGAGCCACAAGCGTACCGCTATTCGGGTAATCACCATTTGCTTAATCTCAACGGTGTGACATTTACTAAGGCGCTCTCCAATTCACTGGCTGGCATTTGGTCGAGTCAGAGTTTAGGCGGACACGATATCTCAGCCAGTGATGTTGATAAGATGGATTTAGTGCTGCAACCCGACTTTGTGTTCATGTTCCGTGTCAGCAACGATGAAGGAGATGAAGCGGTGCATCGCGGCGTCTATTACACAGAAGGCGAACACCTTGTACTTCTCTACGAAAATGGCGAGCACGAAACACGTTACGTACTCGACAGTGATACCTTGACACTAGAAATGGAAGAAGGGGCACTTTATGCGGTGCTCGATCGCGTTCGCTAGTGATATCGGCGAATCGATGGATGATATATAGACAAAACGTGGTCTAGATGAATAAAAAGCGAGGTTATTGTCGTCAATACCTCGTTTTTTTGATTGGCTAGAGGTAAGCTAATTAAGTTTGCCCACGAGTGCTTGATGCCCGTGTTGGCTCATCTCACATTCAGTCAAAAGGATTCAGACATGGCTCAGACTCCACAAGCCAAATATCGCAAAGATTATCAATCGCCTTCTCATACGATTTCTACTATAGACCTCACCTTTGATTTGCATGATAACCAAACGGTGGTTACGGCTATCTCTAAAGTTCAGCAATGCAAAGAAAGCAGTACCTTACAGCTCGATGGTGAGAACTTAACTTTGGTTTCGCTGCAAGTGAATGGTGAGGTTTGGAGCGATTATCAGCAAACGGAGAGCACGCTGACCATCAACCAGTTGCCGCGCGAGTTTACACTGACCATAGTGACGCACATTGATCCTGAAGCCAATACCGCGCTTGAAGGCTTGTATAAATCAGGCGGTGCGTTTTGCACCCAATGTGAAGCGGAAGGTTTTCGTCGAATCACCTATTACTTGGACAGACCTGATGTGTTGGCCAAGTACACCACTAAAGTGATTGCAGACAAGGCGCAATACCCGTATTTATTGAGTAACGGGAACCGAGTGGCCGCTGGCGATTTAGATCATGGCCGTCATTGGGTTCAGTGGCAAGACCCACACCCTAAGCCGGCGTACCTGTTTGCTTTGGTCGCTGGGGATTTTGATGTTCTGCGCGATTCCTTCGTGACTCGCTCTGGACGCCCTGTCGATTTAGAGATTTTTGTCGACAAAGGCAACTTGGACAGAGCGCCTCACGCGATGACCTCCCTAATCAACTCAATGAAGTGGGACGAAGAGCGTTTCGGTCTTGAGTATGACCTTGATATTTACATGATCGTCGCAGTCGACTTCTTCAATATGGGCGCGATGGAGAATAAAGGACTCAACATCTTTAACTCCAAGTATGTGTTGGCCAATGAGAACACCGCGACCGATAGCGATTATCTTGGTATTGAAGCGGTCATTGGCCATGAGTACTTCCACAACTGGACGGGTAACCGCGTGACCTGTCGTGACTGGTTCCAACTCAGTCTCAAAGAAGGGTTGACCGTGTTCCGCGATCAAGAGTTTTCTTCTGATCTTGGTTCGCGCGCTGTCAATCGTATCAACAACGTACGCATTATTCGTGGACCGCAGTTTGCCGAAGATGCCAGCCCGATGTCTCACCCTATTCGTCCTGACAAAGTGATCGAGATGAATAACTTCTACACATTAACCGTGTACGAAAAAGGCAGCGAAGTTATTCGAATGATGCACACGTTATTGGGTGAAGAGGGCTTCCAAAAAGGGATGAAGCTCTACTTTGAACGCCACGACGGCACGGCGGCGACTTGCGAAGATTTTGTTTCCGCCATGGAAGATGCATCGGGTGTCGATCTCAAGCAATTCCGTCTCTGGTACAGCCAGTCAGGAACGCCGACGGTCAGTGTGACCAGTGATTACGACAGTGATGCCAAGACGTTTACCTTGCATGTCAAGCAATCGACTGAGCCGACGCAGGATCAGCAAGACAAACAAGCGTTGCACATTCCATTTGATGTCGAGTTATACGCCCCAACGGGAGAAGTTGTTGAGTTACGCCGTAACGGAAAGCCGGTTCATCACGTTCTCGATGTCACTCAAAGTGAGCAGAGTTTTGTATTCGAAGATGTCGCTGAGCGTCCGATCCCATCGTTATTGAGAGAGTTCTCCGCGCCAGTGAAGTTGGAGTACGATTACAGTGACGATGAATTAACATTCCTTATGGTTCATGCTCGCAATGACTTTGCGCGTTGGGATGCAGGCCAAATGTTATTAGCAAAATACATTCGCAGTAATGTTGAACGTATTCAGCAAGGTAATGTCGATGTCACGCTACCGGATGCGCTGATTGATGCGTTCCGCGGCGTGCTCTTGTCTGATGTTCTTGAACCTGCGTTTATTGCAGAGATGTTAGCGCTGCCAAGTCACAATGAAGTGTCAGGTTGGTACAAGCAGGTCGATGTGGATGCCATTGCTGTGGTACTTAAAGGCATTAAAGTTCAACTTGCACAGCAGTTAGAGGATGAGTTCAGTGCGCTGTACCATGCTCTAGTGCAAAGTGACTACCGAGTTGACCATCAAGCGATTGGCCAACGTGCACTGAGAAACACGGCGTTGGCGTATTTAGCGTATACAGAGCAGGGGAATCGTCTCGTTGAAGCGCAATATGATCAGGCCAACAACATGACGGACACCATGGCGGCTATGACCGCAGCAAACAGCGCGCAGTTACCGTGTCGCGAGCGTTTAATGAGTGACTACAGCGAGCAATGGAAACATGATGGATTGGTGATGGACAAGTGGTTCATATTGCAAGGGACCAACCCAGCGGGCAACGCACTTGATGTGATCAAGTCGACCATGAATCACAGTGCGTTTAGCTTGAAAAACCCTAACCGTACGCGCAGTTTGATTGGTTCTTTCTTAAACATGAACCCTGTCGCTTTCCATGACAAATCTGGTAAAGGTTATGAGTTTGCGGGCGAAATCTTAAGAGAGCTCAACAGCTCGAACCCTCAGGTGGCGTCACGTTTGATTGATCCTCTGCTTAAGCTGGGTAAATACGATGAGCAGAGACAAGCACTGATTCGCAAAGAGTTAGAAGCGCTGAAATCGATGGATAACCTGGCCAAAGACTTGTTCGAAAAAGTCAGCAAGGCGCTAGAAGCCTAAGTCATCCAATCGCCAACAGTAGCACGGATTCGTGCTACTGTTTATTTATACAGTAATGCATTAATAACTCATGAACCACTACTATTTCTCGCTCAATATCTCTTATCAATCGTTTCTTAACCACTACAATGGTGCGGCGAGCCAGATATTGGTGACCACGGACAATGGACTTCGTTTGCAACTGCCAGCGATGCGTTTTCGACCGTTTGTCAGTCAAATCGGCTTGAAAGGACGATTCAGATTAACAACTGACCAAAATAACAAGTTTATTAAGTTAGAAGTTCTGTGAGAGATTGATTTCATAGAAGTTTAAATAGAACCTTAATCACATTCTCAAACATTTCACCTCCTACCACTCCTAAAAGAATTAACCATTTATCAATAAAGCTTTTACAATAAAGCGGCATTACCCGTGTAAAGCACTATTCTTACAACTAAAGAACGATGCTTACGACATCCCCCTACTTAAAAAAATTCTAATAGTGGAGTGTGAATATGACCGCGCGTGAAACCCTAATGCCGGTTCTGCTTGAAAAAGTCTACAAGCTGATTCAAGACAAACTCGAGCTTGCTCATCAACCTTTAGTCACTCAACTTGCTCAACACCTGTTCAGTAATATTGCTCAAGACGACCTGATTGAACGAAACGAATCGGATCTCTACGGTGCGGTCGTCAGTTTGTGGCATCACATCAATGAAAAGAAACCCGATGAGATATCGGTTCGCGTCTTTAACCCGACGGTAAGCCGTCAAGGTTGGCAATCGACGCACACTATCGTTGAAATTGTTGTCCCGGACAGTCCATTTCTTGTCGACTCAATCAAAATGGCGCTGAGCCGTTTAGACATGGCGTCACATCTGATGTTACATGGCCCAACGCAAATCGAACGCGGTGCCAAAGGGGTGATTAAATCGATCAATGAGGGTGAGGGCGCGTTGCAATCGCTGTTTCATATCGAAGTGGATAGACTCAGTGACAAATCGGCGATGACGTCACTCAAAGATGAGCTGATCAAAATTCTCACCGATACCGGTATGGTGGTTAAAGATTGGCGTCAAATGGTTGAGAAACTCGAATTAGTGACCAACCAACTGGAAGCACAAAAAGATCATATTCCCGTCGAAGGGGATCGCTATGAAGATACACTGAACTTTTTGCGTTGGCTTGGCGATCACAACTTCACCTTCATGGGTTACAAAGAGTATGACCTCGTCTCTACAGACGGCGATACAGAACTGCGCCCAACCAAAGAACAAGGTCTGGGCTTGTTTGCCAATCCGGATCGTGTGCGCAGCGTGAAACTGTCTGATTTCCCTGATTCTGCGCGCCTCGAAGCGAAGAAACCCTTTTTATTGATTGTGACCAAAGGAAACGTCGCTTCTCGTATTCATCGTCCTGCGTATACCGATTACATCGGGATCAAAAAATTTGATGAGAATGGCAAAGTGATTGGCGAGCATCGTTTCACTGGGCTTTACACTTCTGCGGTGTACAACCAAAGTGTGGCGAGCATTCCACTGATTCGTGAAAAGGTTGAACGAATCCTTAAAGCCAGCGGGTATCGCGAAGGTTCCTACTCATACAAAGCGCTACACAATATCCTAGAAAACTATCCGCGTGATGAACTGCTCCAAGCCAAGGAAGAAGAGTTACTTGAAGTCGGTATGGGCGTGGTGCAGATGCAAGACCGTGACTTGTTGCGTCTGTTTGTGCGCAAAGACCCGTTCGGTCGTTTCTTTAGCTGCATGGTCTATGTGACGAAAGATCGTTACAACACCGAGCTGCGTCGTCAAACTCAACGTATCTTGAAGCAGTATTTTGGTTGCGAGCAAGAAGTGGAGTTCACCACTTACTTCTCTGAAAGCCCACTGGCAAGAACCCACTACATCGTTCGTGTTGACAACAACAACATGGACATTGATGTGAAAACTATAGAGCAAAACTTAATGGAAGCATCGTCGACTTGGGATGATCGTCTCTCTGATGCGATCGTTGCGAACTTTGGAGAGAGTAAAGGGTTGCCGTTGTCGAAAGAGTACAACCGCGCTTTCCCACGATCCTATAAAGAAGATGTGATGCCAGGCTCGGCCGTCGCCGATATTGAGCGCCTCGAAGCGCTCAGTGACGACAACAAACTGGGTATGTTGTTCTATCGTCCGCAAGAGCTGGCCAAAGATTCGAAATCGGTGAGACTCAAACTATACCACCGTGATGAGCCGATTCATCTTTCGGATGTCATGCCGATGTTGGAAAACTTGGGGCTGCGCGTCATTGGTGAATCTCCGTACGAAGTGCATAAAGCCAACGGACAAGTTTATTGGATCCTCGATTTTTCGATGCTGCATAAGAGTGAGAAAACCGTTGATCTTCGCGTCGCACGCGATCGTTTCCAACAAGCCTTTGCGTCAATCTGGGCGGGAGACTTAGAGAGCGATGGCTTTAACCGATTGGTTCTTGGCGCTTCGTTAACTGGTCGTGAAGTCTCGATTCTACGCGCTTACGCTCGATACATGCGTCAAGTCGGCTTCCCATTTAGCCAACAGTACATTGAAGAAACACTGAGCCATTACCCTGATCTTGCCAAAGGCCTAGTCACGCTGTTTGCTAAGCGCTTTGATCCTAAATTCAAAGGCAGCAAAAAAGGACAAGTGGACTTAGTCGAGAAAATGACTGAGCAGCTTGATCACGTTGAAAGCTTGGACGATGACCGCATCATCCGTCGTTACATGGAAATGATCACCGCGACGGTTCGCACCAACTACTATCAAGTGGATGACCAAAACCAGCCTAAACCTTGGCTCTCGTTAAAACTTCAGCCGCGTAAGATTCCAGATATTCCTCAGCCGGTTCCGGCTTTTGAAATTTTCGTTTATGCGCCGGACATTGAAGGTGTTCACTTGCGTGGCGGAAAAGTCGCGCGAGGTGGGTTACGTTGGTCTGATCGTCAAGAAGATTTCCGTACCGAGATTTTAGGTTTGGTAAAAGCGCAGCAAGTGAAAAACACCGTGATTGTGCCGGTGGGCGCGAAAGGAGGTTTCGTCTGTAAACGTCAACACACACTGAGCGGTCGTGACGAAATCTTTGCTGAAGGTCAGCGCTGTTACAAACGCTTTATTCGTGCACTGCTTGATGTGTCTGACAACATCATTGAAGGGGAAGTCATCGCGCCAAGTCATGTCGTGCGTCATGATGAGGATGACCCGTATCTTGTTGTTGCAGCGGATAAAGGCACCGCGACGTTCTCGGATTTGGCGAACTCAGTCTCCGCAGAATATAACTTCTGGCTAGGGGATGCGTTTGCCTCTGGTGGTTCGAACGGTTACGATCACAAAGCAATGGGCATTACGGCTAAGGGTGGTTGGGAATCGGTCAAACGACATTTCCGTGAAATGGGCATCAACTGTCAAACGACCGATTTTACCGCGATTGGTGTGGGTGATATGGCGGGGGATGTCTTTGGTAATGGCATGCTGCTATCGAAGCATATCCGCTTGCAGGCTGCCTTTAACCATTTGCATATTTTCATCGACCCTGATCCTGATTCTGCAAGCAGTTGGGAAGAGCGCCAACGTTTGTTTAATCTACCGCGTTCAAGTTGGGAAGATTACAATCCGGAACTTATCTCCAAAGGCGGCGGTGTGTTCTCTCGCAAGTCGAAGTCTATTCCACTTTCCCCTGAGATCCAAAAAATGCTAGGGGTGAAGAAAGCGTCCGCTGCACCGAATGAACTGATCAAACTGATCCTGCAAATGAAAGTCGATTTGTTGTGGAACGGCGGTATCGGTACTTATGTGAAATCGTCTAAGGAGACGCATTCGGATGTCGGTGACCGTGCGAACGATGTATTGCGTATTGATGGACGAGATCTACGCGCTAAAGTGGTCGGTGAAGGTGGCAACTTGGGCATGACTCAACTCGGTCGAGTGGAGTACGCGTTGAAAGGTGGCCGCGTCAATACTGACTTTGTTGATAACGTCGGCGGTGTTGATTGCTCGGACAATGAGGTCAACATTAAGATCTTCCTCAACGGATTGGTGGCGAATGGTGACTTAACGGTTAAGCAGCGCAATCAAATCCTAGAGTCGATGGAAGATGAGGTCGGTGAGATTGTCCTTGAAGATGCGTATTGCCAATCTGAATCGATCTCTGTCACCGAACACCAAGGTACATCACTGGTTAAGGAACAAATTCGCTTTATCCATACGTTAGAAAAAGCAGGTCAACTGGATCGAGCGTTAGAGTACATTCCTGACGATGAAACCTTGTTAGAGCGAGAAAAGCAGGGTAAAGCGCTGACTCGTCCTGAGCTCTCTGTGCTGGTGGCGTATGGCAAGATGGTTCTGAAAGAAGAATTGGTGCATGACGACATTGCCAATGATCAGGTACATGCGCAGCAACTGATCCAATACTTCCCAACAGAGTTACGCCGTAACTATGCTCAGCAGATGGACAACCATCCACTCAAAGCCGAAATCATTGCCACCATGCTCGCCAATCAAATGGTGAATGAGATGGGGTGCAACTTTGTGACTCGACTCCGTGAGGAGACGGGGGCGCATGTCGTCGACATTACCAATGCGTATGTCGCCGCGCGTGAGATCTTCGGTTTGGGTGATGTGTTCACTCAACTTCGTGCTCTTGATAACCATGCTTCGACCGACGCTCAGTATGACATGATGTTTTATGTCAGACGTACGCTGCGCCGTCTGTCACGTTGGTTGATCCGTAATCGTACTGGTCGCCAATGTGTCAAAGCCATGATTGATCTCTATAAAGCAGACGTAGAAACCATCAAACAGCAACTTGATACCATGTTGGTTCCGGCGGAAGTCGAAGAGCACAATCAGATGGCAACCCGTTGGATTGAGCAGGGCGTATCTGAAGCGTTGGCGAGTTATGTTGCACGTTTGTCGAGCCTCTACTCAGTACTGGATATATCCACAGTGGCTCGTGAAAAAGGCAAATCGGTTGAGCAAAGTGCAAAACTCTACTACAACTTGGGCGATCGTTTGTCTCTCCACTGGTTCTTGAAACAAATCAATACTCAAGCCGTGGACAACCACTGGCAAGCCTTGGCTCGCGCAGCATTTAGAGAAGATCTTGATTGGCAGCAACGTCAGTTAACTGGGCAAGTGTTGAGTTGCAACTGCGATCCGAAAGATCTTGATGTAATGAAAGCACTCGATGATTGGATTGAGAAAAACGAAGTGTCGCTGCATCGATGGGAAAATATTCTCAACGAGTTTAAAGTGGGGGCTGTGCATGAATTCGCCAAGTTCTCAGTCGCATTGCGTGAATTGATGCTCCTCAACCTAAACTGCTCTGCCAATGAGTAACCGTTTGCGTTAATCGTTGAATTATTCGGTAAAACGTTGAATAATACTGCCCCGTTTATACGGGGCTTTTTTCTTTCGGAGGCACAATGCTTTACCGTCTTGCCAGAGCTGGCTTTTTCCAACTTGATGCCGAGAAGGCACACGATCTCGCCATTGAAAACTTCAAACGTTTTACCGGCACACCATTGGATCTTTTCTACAGACAGCAACTCCCGCATCGCCCAGTCGAGTGCATGGGTCTGACTTTTCGCAACCCAGTAGGCCTTGCAGCGGGTCTGGACAAAAATGGCGAATGTATTGAAGCCTTTGATGCCATGGGTTTTGGTTTTGTCGAAGTAGGGACGGTAACACCACGTCCGCAACCGGGTAACGACAAGCCGCGTTTGTTCCGTCTTGTTGAAGCACAAGGGATCATCAACCGCATGGGTTTCAACAATCTCGGCGTCGATAATCTTGTCGAGAATGTTAAAAAAGCCAAGTATGACTGCTTACTTGGTATCAATATCGGCAAGAATAAAGACACACCGATCGAAAAAGGCGCCGATGACTACCTAATCTGTATGGAGAAGGTTTACCAATATGCGGGTTATATTGCCGTCAACATCTCCTCACCAAACACTCCGGGACTACGTTCGTTGCAATATGGTGAAGCGCTCGATGAATTATTGAGTGAACTCAAAGCCAAACAAGCGGAGCTTGCTGAAAAACACAGTAAGTACGTGCCATTAGCACTTAAGATCGCACCGGATCTGAGCGATGATGAGATCAGCCAGATCTGTCAGTCGCTCCTTAAGAACAACATCGATGGTGTCATTGCGACTAACACGACTCTCGACCGATCGATTGTGGAAGGAATGAAATACGCCAACGAAGCAGGGGGCCTAAGTGGTCGTCCAGTGCAATCTCGCAGCACCGAAGTCGTTCGACGTTTACATGAAGAGCTGGGGGATGCGATCCCTGTGATTGGTGTGGGTGGTATCGACTCATATGTCGCCGCCAAAGAAAAACTGATGGCAGGGGCAAAGCTAGTACAAGTTTATTCTGGTTTTATCTACCACGGCCCTGGCTTAGTGAAAGACATTGTTAAAAATCTATAATTAGTCGCTGTATTTCTGGATAGAGTGACGCCGTCACCTGATAAATATGTCACTATAAATCGAGCAATCTAAGAGGAAATGAGAATTCATTTCCTCTTTTTTTTTGCCAATGAGTGCATAAAATCAGCCTTAAGACTTGGAAAGGTAATTAAGCGTTTTACCTAAACCCATCAGGCGAAGAGACGGAACGATGCTTAAACCCAGTGACAAATGGACTTGGTACTATGATGACACCGAAGGGCACCTTATGCTCGATCTCGGTGACAACATGGTCTTCAAAACCAACCTTTCCCGCAAACTTATCGTAGACTGTGCCGTTGGCGTTAACGAATTTAGCGTTGATGATGCGTCTGCATTTCAAACGTACAAAGAGCAAATCTCTCTCCTTGGTCTTAGTGAACCGCGTCAAGCTGAGCTCGCACTCTACTGTGTAGCGGCTAAGCGTTTCCACAAACCGGTTCAGCCGAAGAGTTGGTTTTTCGACAATATTTCTGACGGTGAACAACCCCTTGAAGAGGGCGATTTTGTCTATCTGTCGAATCAGTTTAGCCAAGGTTATTTTATTGTTTTGGAAGTTGGGGATAGCGCCAGCTTGTGTGCCCAGGTCAGTCTCGAAGCATTTCACCTCAACCCTTCTAAATCACTCCAGTTTGGCCAAGCCATTAAGGTGATGCATGATCGCATGCGTGTGGCCAACCAACAGTTTCAAACGCAGCCTATGGCGCTGGTGGGGTAGCTGTTAGCCTCCTTGTTGTATTCATTCCTTTGATTCATTTTTCATTTCCATCGGCCAAGCGCCGATTTTTTTTGTCTTAATTTTGAACGTTTATCTGTCTCACAAGTGTGAGTTAGTTGCCAGTTTTGCTCAACAAGTGACCAGTTAAACCACGCGCTCTGAACCCTTACAATCATCAAATTCAACGAAAAATTCCTCTATTGAGGCATTTCTGAAATAAAATTACACTGAAAATGCTATCTGGTATATACCAATTTGAGTGTAAATAAGTATTCACTTCGCTTTAAAGGTACGTAGCGTCGTTGCTTGCAAAAAGTGAAGTTGGATTAGGTACGACAAATCATGGGTATGCCGTTCGGAGCACCATAAACAGGATGAGTGGTGAATGAATCATCGATTAACGTAGTAATTAAGTGAGATAAAGTGCGCAGGGAGTAACGCAATGTACGAATGTCGGTTATAATGCCGGGTCATTTTTTAAAGAAATAAACATCACTATGCATCAATATCTTGCGGTTACATCCAATGGTATGGAGAACCTGTTAGTTGAAGAGCTGACGAACTTGGGAATAGAGAACGCGAAACCTGTTCAGGCAGGGGTTCGCTTTAAAGCCACGAATGAGCAAGTGTATCGTGTGTGTCTATGGAGCCGTTTGGCCTCACGTTTTGTTCGCGTGCTTTCAGAGTTCACCTGTAATGATGATATGGATCTTTACCTTGCTGCCTCTGCGGTCAACTGGGTCAACCATTTCCACAGCTCAAAGAAGTTTGTCGTGGATTTTAACGGCACAAACCGCGAGATTCGTAACAGCCAGTATGGTGCGATGAAGGTCAAAGATGCGGTTGTCGATTGCTTTGAAAAGAAAAACTTACCGAGACCGTCGATCAGTAAAGATCATAGTGATCTTCGTATCCATGTCCGCTTACACAAAGATAAAGCCTTGTTAGGTATTGATATGGTCGGTAGCGGCTTACACCAACGGGGCTACCGAAGCGAATCTGGCCGAGCGCCATTGCGTGAGACACTCGCGGCAGCCATTATCGGCCGCAGTGGTTGGCAAGCAGGTAGTAACTTGCTTGATCCTATGTGTGGCTCTGGCACCTTGCTGATAGAAGCTGCGATGATGGCAGCCAACATGGCGCCAGGCGTCAAACGCGCAAAGTGGGGCTTTGAATCCTTAGAAGATTTCGAACCTGAAGTGTGGGCGGAAATTAAATCTGAAGCGGCGGTTCAAGCTCGTCGTGGTGTCAAGAAAGTTGACTCTAAGTTTTACGGATTTGATAACGATAGCCGCGTGATTCAGATTGCCAAAGATAATGCCCGGCGCGCGGGTGTTGATGGATTGATCCACTTTGAGATGGGTGACGCAGCAAAAGTGACACGCCCAGCGGATTTCGATTCTGGAGTCGTGATCTGTAACCCACCTTACGGTGAACGTCTAGGTACGCATCCTGGCTTAATTGCGCTTTATACGGCGTTCGGCGCCCAGTTGAAGGCGGAATTTGGTGGCTGTCACGCGTCAATATTCTCAAGCTCTGATGAGTTGCTTAGCTGTTTACGCATGCGTGCAGAGAAACAGTTTAAGTTAAATAATGGTGCATTACCCTGTCACCAAAAGAACTACTCGATTTCAGCTCGATCAGCAGAGTCACGTAAAGATGCAGAGTCGGGTGAGACTCGTCAAAGCAGTATTGCACCTGACTTTTCAAATCGACTCAAAAAGAATCTCGTGAAAATTGGTAAGTGGGCGCGTAAAGAAGAGCTTGATTGCTATCGCGTCTACGATGCAGATTTGCCGGATTACAACGTGGCGATTGACGTGTACTGTGATCACCTCGTGATTCAAGAGTATGCTGCGCCTAAAAGCATTCCAGAGGAAACGGCAAAGCGACGTCTAACCGACATTATTCGAGCGACGATTGAAGTGACGGGGACCGATGCGAATAAAGTCGTGCTCAAAGTGCGTGAGAAGCAGAAAGGGCGCGCTCAATATCAGAAGCTTTCGCAAGAGTCGCGAAAAATGGAGGTTTCCGAGTACGGCGTGAAGCTGTTTGTGAACCTGCATGATTATCTCGATACCGGCCTGTTTTTAGATCATAAAATCACACGTCGCAGACTGGGAGAGATGGCAAAGGGTAAGGACTTCCTGAACTTGTTTGCGTACACAGGTTCTGCGACCGTCCACGCCGCGTGTGGTGGTGCAAAGTCGACCACCACCGTCGACATGTCCAAAACCTATTTAGATTGGGCGAAAGAGAACATGGCGTTGAATGGTCAAGTGGGGCGTCAACACCGTTTTGAGCAAGCCGATTGTTTGCAATGGCTTGAGAAATCGACGGCTCAGTTTGATCTCATCTTCATTGATCCCCCGACGTTTTCGAACTCAAAGCGCATGGAGCAGTCGTTCGATGTGCAAAGAGATCACATTCAACTGATGAGCCAGTTGAAACGCCTATTGCGCACTGACGGTACGATTGTGTTCTCCAATAACAAGCGTCACTTTAAGATGGACAATGATGCGTTGTCCGAGCTTGGTTTGGAGGCAAAGAATATCTCACACCAAACCTTGCCGATGGACTTCGCACGCAATAAACAGATTCATAACTGCTGGTTGATCACGCATCGCCAGTAAACTCGGTGTATGAACAAGGATAGATAGCATCGATGATTACCTTATACAGCACTGAAGGATGCCATCTCTGTGAGATGGCGTTTTCGCTCTGTCAAAGTGTCGGCATTGACCGTCTCGTTGAGCACGTCGATATCGCGTTCGACGATAAGCTCTTCTCTCGTTACGGCGTCACTATTCCTGTGCTTCGCGCAAACGAGAGTGAGCTTAATTGGCCCTTTGACAAACAACAACTGATTCAATGGTTAGAGAATAATGGCATTACTTACCATCAATAACGGATTACTCGCTTACGGTGATCACCCTTTACTTGACCACGCAGACTTCGCATTACAAGACAATGAGCGTGTCTGTTTGGTTGGGCGAAATGGCGCTGGTAAATCGACTCTCATGAAAGTGCTCGCGGGCGAAGTGCTGCTTGACGACGGTAAACTGACCGTCACGCAAGATGTGGTGGTATCGCGTCTTGAGCAAGATCCGCCACGAAATCAAGAAGGCACCGTGTTTGATTATGTCGCGGGTGGACTGGCTGAAATTGGTGAGCAAATTAAGATCTACCAAGATCAGCTCGATCTACTAGCGGTTGATCCATCTGAGCAAAACATCAATAAGTTGGCCCGTATTCAGGAGCAACTTGAACACACAGGTGCGTGGCGTTTCGAAGACAGGATTAAAAACGTCTTAGCCGCGCTTAAACTTGATGGCCACACTAAATTGACCGACTTGTCGGGGGGGTGGCAGCGCAAAGCCGCATTGGCGCGCGCTTTAGTGCGTGATCCCGATGTATTGCTGCTTGATGAGCCGACTAACCATCTCGATGTGACCACGATTGAGTGGTTAGAAACCTTCCTTAAAGATTTTCGTGGTTCCATCATCTTTATCTCTCACGACCGCGCTTTTATCAAATCTATGGCGACACGCATCGTCGATCTCGATCGCGGTCAGCTTGCCTCGTTTCCCGGTGACTACGACAACTATCTCGTGGAAAAAGAAGAGATGTTGCGCGTTGAGGAGATGCAAAACGCAGAGTTTGATAAGAAACTGGCGCAAGAAGAGGTTTGGATTCGTCAGGGCATCAAAGCCCGTCGTACGCGTAACGAAGGACGTGTTCGTGCGCTGAAAAAGTTACGCGAGGAGCGTCTCGATAGGCGAGAAGTGCAGGGTAAAGCGAATATCCAGATTGATGACGCTTCGCGTTCAGGAAAAATTGTTTTCGAAGCGCAGAACATCAACTACTCGATTGAGGGTAACCCAATTGTCCGCGATTTCTCTTTCAATATCATGCGTGGCGATCGGATTGCATTGGTTGGGCCGAATGGATGCGGGAAGAGTACGCTTCTCAAGCTGTTACTTGGCTCTTTACAGCCTGATAGCGGTAAACTCCACTGCGGAACTAAACTGGAAGTCGCATACTTTGACCAGTATCGAGAAATTCTAGATCCGGAAAAGACGGTGATCGACAACCTTGCTGATGGTAAACAAGAGGTGATGGTCGGCGGAAAGCCAAGGCACGCACTGAGCTACCTGCAAGATTT
The DNA here is from genome assembly GCF_059834045.1 of Vibrio sp. R12-SG2-ISO1. Lineage (NCBI taxonomy): Bacteria > Pseudomonadati > Pseudomonadota > Gammaproteobacteria > Vibrionales > Vibrionaceae > Vibrio > Vibrio sp. R12-SG2-ISO1. Next base: position 59,474 of record NZ_JCBDGO010000025.1, read on the forward strand.
TTTGTTTGCACCAAAACGCGCGCGTACACCGGTAAAAGCGCTCTCTGGCGGTGAAAAAAATCGGCTACTTCTAGCGCGTATCTTCCTCAGACCGAACAATTTATTAGTGCTGGATGAACCCACCAACGATTTGGATATCGAAACTCTGGAACTTTTAGAAGATTTGCTTGCCAACTATCAGGGTACGTTGCTTTTAGTGAGCCACGATCGTCAGTTTGTTGATAACACAGTGACGACCAGTTGGATCTTTGAAGGTAATGGTGTGATTGAAGAGTTTGTTGGTGGCTATCACGATGCCCAGCAACAAAGAGTACAAGCGCATCAAGCCCGTGTGGTGGAAAATTCAGCAAAAGCAGTCAAACAAGTTGAGGAAACTCCCAAATCTGCAGTCACTAAGGCAAAGCCGAAGAAGTTATCTTATAAACTGCAGCGAGAATTAGAAGCCTTACCCGCTAAGTTGGAAGAGCTCGAGGCGCAAATTGAAGCGCTACAAGGGCAGGTGAATGACCCAAATTTCTTCGCCAAACCGACTGAGCAAACACAAACGATTTTAGATAAGCTCGCTCATACAGAGCAAGAGTTAGACGTTGCTTTCGAGCGTTGGGAAGAGCTCGAGGCAATGCAACAGGAAAGTTAAACAATACGATGAGTAGTAAGATCTTCAAAATATCCATGATTGCCGCCACGGTATCGGCGGCATTTAGTGCTAATGCGGCGTTGTATCAGGTATTTCATTATTCAGATGGTAATTCTGCGAAGAGTTTCGGTGTTGCAATCCAGCCATCAGCATCCGGCGTAGATTGTTGGGAGGCAGATGACTGTCTACTCACTCACGAGACGGAACATAAAATTGCCTACGAGGGTAAGCAATACAACGAAGGTTTTGAGTACCGCTATGAGTCGCCGTTCTTGACTCGTTTTGGTTTTGATTACATTGATTCCGGTGATGATATTTGGTCTAACTTTAGAAACTATTGTTACAACTATCTAGGGTATGCGGATACGTTGTGCGAGAACTGGGCGACCAACCAGTACACCTATGGGTATAAAAAAGAGCAAGATGGTGATATCTGGAATTCAGTCAGCTTTCTCGAAGGCACACAACTATTTGCATCAGAAGGGAACGTTATCGTTAACGCGATTACGGATACTGAGGAAGCCGTTGGTAACTATCAAACGGGTGACAGACGCAATACCGCATTTTTTGGAAGCTCTATTTTTGAAGACGGAGCGAGCTCACGTGCTTGGAAGTCTCTGAGTAATGATAGTATTAATTACGTCGTGGGTAGTGTTTCGAGCTTGGCATCGAACTCGGTAGATTACACATCTAAAGCTACAATTTGGGAAAATGGTACAGCAAAACAGATTGGATGGATTGGTGCTGCTTCAAATGATCGTATTCAACCCCAAGGTGCGGCAAGAGATATCGCTTTAATTAACGGTTCTATTTACGCTGTTGGTTATAACAGTGACTCCGACGAATACCTTAGAGCCGCGGTCTTCTCGCGTAACAGTTCGGGTAGTTGGTCGAGTCAGTTTGTTTCGGGTTTTGACTCTGGCGATAGAAATATTAGCAATTACTTGAACTCGGTCGTTTCCGCTGTGAATAACAACGGAAAAGCCGTCGGCACTTACAAAATGAGAGACGTGGTGGTCAACGGCTCCTACTCTAATGGCCTGTTCTACGTGGGCGATGTATCGTCACCCAAAGCGACGATTTTTAATGATAGTGTCCTATTCTATGGCGCAAACGGAAAAGCGGGCGGCATCAATAATGATGACTTAGTCGTGGGCGCAGTCGATTTTGAAACGCATCGAGAATACAACGGTAAACCAAGGGCGCAACGTGCTTTTATCACGACATTAGATGCCAGTAACAGTACACCGATTACATCCAGTTATTACCTAGATGATTTGACCTACACATCAAGCGATCCAAGTTTTAACAATGAATACAGAATACTGGATGCGACTGATATCAATGATGCTGGTGTCATTTCCGGCACGGCCTATTATTGTGCTGGTGGCTTTTCTAGCTACTCTATAGCCTCTTCTTGCGAAAGTGGCAGTGAAATCGTCGCAGTGAAATTAGTGCCTCTCTCGAGCGATACTTATGCCGAGCGAGATATAGAGAAACGCCCAGCGTCTGAATCCGACAAAGTCGACCGTCAAGGCGCTTCACTAGGTTTCTTTGCTTTAATGCTACTTTCATTCCTAGGGTTCCGTAGAAAGTAGGTTAAATTGTAAACTAGAGCACAGCCTCACAATTTTGACGCTGTGCTTTTTTTATACCTTGTTAAAGTGCCGATGATCGACGATTCTTAATCGTGGAATCACAAAAACTCCATGAAAAGTTAATAGTAGTACGTTAAGAAACACCGTATGTATGAGGACGACACTATGAAGAGACAAAAGCGTGACCGCTTAGAGCGAGCTCAATCTCAAGGGTACAAAGCGGGGCTTAATGGCCGCTCAATGGAAGCCTGCCCGTATCAGCAGATGGATGCTCGGTCGTATTGGCTCGGTGGTTGGCGTGATGCCAGGGACGACAAGCAGTCAGGTCTCTATAAATAACTCTTAACCCACATACTGCAAGGAACTAAGCCCCGAAAGGGGCTTTATCGTAGATATTTAGTGCACTATAACTAACCAGATTGAGCACAAAAAAGCGACTCGAGTGAGTCGCTAGAGAAAAGATTTAGAATGTTAGAAAGCAGACGTATCTTGGAAAAGACCAACTTTAAGATCTTTCGCTACGTAAATCTCTTTACCGTCGACAAGTACGCGACCATCCGCTAGACCCATAACAAGCTTACGGTTAACAACGCGCTTCATGTGAATTTCGTACGTCACTTTCTTCGCTGTTGGGAGAATTTGACCGGTGAATTTCACTTCACCCACGCCAAGTGCACGGCCTTTGCCTTTACCGCCAACCCAGCCGAGGAAGAAACCAACCAATTGCCACATCGCATCAAGACCAAGACAGCCTGGCATCACTGGGTCACCAGGGAAGTGGCAATCAAAGAACCAAAGGTCAGGAGTAATATCAAGCTCTGCCAGAATCAAACCTTTACCAAAATCACCTTCTGTTTCAGACATCTTAGTGACGCGATCCATCATTAGCATGTTCGGTGCAGGAAGCTGAGGGTAGCCCGGTCCGAACAGCTCACCTTGACTTGATGCCAGTAAATCTTCGCGGTTATAAGAATCTCGTTTGTTTTGCATTATCAATTACTCCAAATTTTGATAGCAGCATGTTAGTGAACACGTGTACGCTAAACAACTCCGATCAGTAAAAATGTGACGAAAAGAAAGCTTTAGCTAAGCCAACTCTTGATCTTGTCCATTAAGCTTAGGGGTTGGTCATGGCGCTCAAAGCTCTCTATACGCTCAGCGATTTTGCTAATAACGCTCGACTCGTCGTCTCCTCGGAAGGGCTTACCCATGATCAACGGGATGGCCTCATCAACCGTAGACACCGACCAAATATGGAACTCATTATTCTTGATACTTTCTATGACGTCTTTGTGAAGCGCTAAGTGTTTTAAATTCGTCTTAGGTAAAATGACGCCTTGATGCCCGGTGAATCCCTGGTGCTTACAGACGTGATAAAAACCTTCGATTTTCTCGTTTAATCCACCGACCGCCTGAACACGGCCAAACTGGTCGACCGCACCCGTTACGGCAATTTGCTGATTAATAGGGTACTCGGAAAGGGCACTGACAAAAGAGCAGAGCTCAGCGAGAGTCGCACTGTCACCATCCACTTCGCTGTACGACTGCTCAAACACGACAGACGCGGAATATGGCAGTGGTTCATCGAGATTGAGTGCGCTGCTGACGAACGCTTGCATGATCATCATGCCTTTCGCGTGTAAATTGCCGCCTAGCTCGGCCTTTCGCTCTACATCAGAGATGTCGCCATCACCAAAATGAATCACGCAAGAGATACGCGCCGGCTCACCATATGAGAGCGGGTGTCCTGGGACATCAATCACAGTGAGTCCGTTCACTTGGCCAACACACTCACCTTGCGTTTCAATCACGACTTGTCCCTCGGTGATGTCCGACAGGGCGCGCTCGCAAAGATATGACTCACGCTGGTACTTAGCATCAATCGCACTGTCTATGTCGTTGGCAGTGATGACATCGCTGTTAGAAAATAGCAGTGCCTCTTTAATAATCGATTGATACCAACTCACATCAAGTGGCATAAAGCTTTGGTCTTCCGTGTGCCTTGCACCGGCAACCATGACGCGCTTAACCGCATCTACCTCCAAGCTTGGAAGTTGGTACTGTGTCGATAACCAGGAGAGATAACCCAAGTAACGTTCGATGGACGCTTGGTTGAGAGCAACATCTAGCTCCACCTCGCTGTACATCGCCAGGCGGCTAAAAAGCTCTGGTTCTAGGTATTCGAGCTCAGTGAGTTGGTGTTGATCGCCCAATACGATGAGTTTCGCTTGGGCTACTGCCGTAGGGGCTTGATTCGCAGGGCGCGCGGGGTTGCTATTGATCAGCGGGTAAGACTCTCCCATTATCGCGGACTTGATTGCTGGCCAATGAACAGGGTGAGCTAGTAGCAAGTTGGCAGAGATAATGACGATTCCGTCGTCAGTGGCTTGTTGAAGTTGACCTTTTATCTGTGTGACAACGTCACCAGATTCATTGCAACTGTAGTGACCCAAAAGTGAGGATGCGTCAATGGACTCAGAGCATAGAACCTGTTTGGACTCATCAATCTTGTGAAGGGATTGCTTCAGCAGGCTTCGGTAGTGTGCATTATCCGGTGCATTAAGCACTAGGCAACGATAGTGTTCCAGTTTGCAAAACGTGTTCAATGTCTGCTTAAGGCGCGTTTGAATATCGAGAAAACTCACTTGCGGTAGAGTCGAGAATTGAGCCAACACTGCGTCAAAATGATCATAGTGTGGGGTCACGGTGCGCCAGCTTTCTTGCTTCATTGAAATCCAATTGTTTTATTAAAAAATGGAGTGGAATTATATAGAAAACTGCCTGGCTTATATAGGGGGAACATGTATAAGTTACACATCGGGGGGCATAACGGGCAATAACGTATTGTGTCATTGATCTTGCTCTTAATTTGCTCACAAATCACTTTCAACTCAGCGCGTTGTGAGTTACGCTGTCACTCAAACGGTTAGGGGAAGAACGACTAGGGAACGGCTGACATGAAATATCAACAATTGGAAAACTTGGAATGCGGATGGAAGTGGACTTATCTCATCAACAAGTGGAAGGCCGGTGAGTCGATTACACGCTATGTAGATCGAAGTGAAGCCGAGACCGCTGTTAAGTCTCTTCAGCAAATCCAGCACGAGCCAGTAAAAGTTCTCGAATGGATAGACAAGCACATGTCGCCTGAGTTGGACATCAAGTTAAAGCAAGCGATCCGAGCCAAAAGAAAGCGTCACTTCAATGCAGAACAAATCCACACCAAGAAGAAGTCCATCGATCTTGATTATCGTGTATGGGAGAAGCTGTCTTATCGCGCCAATGAGCTGGGGTGTACCTTATCAGACGCTATCGAATACTTACTCACCGAGGCATCGCGCAGCGAAAAAGCGAGTAAGACGGTCAGTAGCTTGAAAGAAGATTTAAGTAAGCTGTTAGATTAAGGGGGTTGTATGTTGTATGTGATTGTCATTGCTGCGGTCGTTACTTTTTGGTTAGTCGCCGTCGATAGACCGATTTTGAAAGCGAAGTTCGTAAACGGTAAATTAGAAAGCGAGAAAGGCCATTTCCCACCAAGCTTTCGCCACAATGTCTTAGAGATTGCGGAAAGAACGCCTTTTGATGGGGAGTTGAAAGTGTATCAACAACGTACCGGGACTAAACTTGTGTTCTCTAAGCAAGTTCCTAAAAAGGTCCAGCAACGCATTAGAAATGTATTTCCACACCAAGGGTTTAAATCGAAATCCGGAAAGAAAGCCCATTAACGTATGGCTTTCGCATGATAATTAAAGTGCCTCGTCGTAAAACGGTCATCTAGTCTCACCACGCCACCTTGCAATAAGTAAGGTGGTAGAGGAGGTGACCACATGAAATCTTTACTAATCTTCCTCTTTTGTTTCTTTCACGCATTCTCAGCTTTTGCTGATGACGCAGAGCGTTACACTGTAGCAAAAAAGATCAAGAAACAAGTGCTAAAGCAGTTAAACAAATCTGGTGTTCAAGGCTTTTGTGACGTGTACGTACACACCAAATTTGATGATAAGTATCTGAAAGTTATCCGAGTTAACTCATCTGGTGATCATCAAGTTTGCGATCAGTCAAAGAAAGTAATCCCCAAAGGGAAGCGTTACAAATCCTCAATACCACACGCCATTATTCATATCCATGTCAGCAGATATTAGGCACTATAACTAATTTTCTTGAGGTAAATACAAACCACCAATTAGCCTAATAAGCAAACTTGCGCGAAAAATCTAAACTCAAATCTTCGCAGTTGAACCAACAAAAGCAGCGGGATAACGTCGGTTACTAGGATCGCCCCGGGAGAAATGTGCCAAAGAAAAGGCGCTATATTGACTTAGCTGACTCGATAAACGTCGAATTTGTTTAAGGTTGTCTGCCATGGATTTGATGAAGGCGGTATCGTACTTAAAAGCGATTAATGTCTTGGTCACTCATGGGAATTAGCGTCAGTTGAGGTGCTCAAAGCTCAGAAATCGTTGGATAGTGATTACGTACAAGAATCGGATAATCCATTTAGGCATCAGTAGCGGCTAAACATTAACGAATAAGGCCACCAATCTACTGATACCAAAGTGCGTA
>NZ_JCBDGO010000026.1:0-78000 GCF_059834045.1 Vibrio sp. R12-SG2-ISO1
GTTTCGGGTCTATATCCAGAGACTGAGCGCCCAGTTAAGACTCGGTTTCCCTACGGCTCCCCTAGATGGTTAACCTTGCCACTGAATATAAGTCGCTGACCCATTATACAAAAGGTACGCAGTCACACCACGAAGGTGCTCCTACTGCTTGTACGTACACGGTTTCAGGTTCTATTTCACTCCCCTCACAGGGGTTCTTTTCGCCTTTCCCTCACGGTACTGGTTCACTATCGGTCAGTCAGTAGTATTTAGCCTTGGAGGATGGTCCCCCCATATTCAGACAGGATATCACGTGTCCCGCCCTACTCGATTTCACTGAATGTGCGTTGTCAACTACGGGGCTATCACCCTTTATTGCCGGACTTTCCAGACCGTTCGTCTAACGCATATAAAGCTTAAGGGCTAGTCCAATTTCGCTCGCCGCTACTTTCGGAATCTCGGTTGATTTCTTTTCCTCGGGGTACTTAGATGTTTCAGTTCCCCCGGTTCGCCTCGTTATGCTATGTATTCACATAACGATACCTGCTTATGCAGGTGGGTTTCCCCATTCGGAAATCCCAGACTCAAGTGGTTTTTACTACCTAATCTGGGCTTATCGCAAGTTAATACGTCCTTCATCGCCTCTGACTGCCAAGGCATCCACCGTGTACGCTTAGTCACTTAACCATACAACCCCAAAGGGTCTTATTGGCTCATTTACTTTCACTTTGAAAAGTGAAAACAAACTAAGCAACCAAAGTTGTCTGCAATTATTTAAACATGATGCAGACTCGATTTTGCCGGACTCAAATATGAATAAGTGCCTAGAGACTAGTGTCTAGTTCCTAGATAACTTATTCCCAAGAACACTTGAATGTGTTTTTGTGTATTCATAGATATGAATACTTTGAGAACTTTACAAACAACAATAAATTGTTGTTTTGTCAGCTTTCCAAATTGTTAAAGAGCAAATCACTTCAAAGAAGTAACCATTTTTAAAAGCACTATCGTCTTTCTTATTAAAAGAAGTGCGCTTAAAGATGGTATCCCGTAGGGGAGTCGAACCCCTGTTACCGCCGTGAAAGGGCGGTGTCCTAGGCCTCTAGACGAACGGGACAGTGTGGAGCTAACCGGGATTGAACGATGACCTTGCCTGCCAGGCAATACTCTTCTATCTGGCTATAGCCCCACGATCTCGTTATAAACCTATCAATCTGTGTGGACACTCATAATACTTATTGCCATAAAGCGAACAAACTATCATATCGTATAAGGAGGTGATCCAGCGCCAGGTTCCCCTAGCGCTACCTTGTTACGACTTCACCCCAGTCATGAACCACAAAGTGGTGAGCGTCCTCCCGAAGGTTAAACTACCCACTTCTTTTGCAGCCCACTCCCATGGTGTGACGGGCGGTGTGTACAAGGCCCGGGAACGTATTCACCGTGGCATTCTGATCCACGATTACTAGCGATTCCGACTTCATGGAGTCGAGTTGCAGACTCCAATCCGGACTACGACGCACTTTTTGGGATTCGCTTACTCTCGCAAGTTCGCCGCCCTCTGTATGCGCCATTGTAGCACGTGTGTAGCCCTACTCGTAAGGGCCATGATGACTTGACGTCGTCCCCACCTTCCTCCGGTTTATCACCGGCAGTCTCCCTGGAGTTCCCACCCGAAGTGCTGGCAAACAAGGATAAGGGTTGCGCTCGTTGCGGGACTTAACCCAACATTTCACAACACGAGCTGACGACAGCCATGCAGCACCTGTCTTACAGTTCCCGAAGGCACCAAAGCATCTCTGCTAAGTTCTGTAGATGTCAAGAGTAGGTAAGGTTCTTCGCGTTGCATCGAATTAAACCACATGCTCCACCGCTTGTGCGGGCCCCCGTCAATTCATTTGAGTTTTAATCTTGCGACCGTACTCCCCAGGCGGTCTACTTAACGCGTTAGCTCCGAAAGCCACGGCTCAAGGCCACAACCTCCAAGTAGACATCGTTTACGGCGTGGACTACCAGGGTATCTAATCCTGTTTGCTCCCCACGCTTTCGCATCTGAGTGTCAGTATCTGTCCAGGGGGCCGCCTTCGCCACCGGTATTCCTTCAGATCTCTACGCATTTCACCGCTACACCTGAAATTCTACCCCCCTCTACAGTACTCTAGTCTGCCAGTTTCAAATGCAATTCCGAGGTTGAGCCCCGGGCTTTCACATCTGACTTAACAAACCACCTGCATGCGCTTTACGCCCAGTAATTCCGATTAACGCTCGCACCCTCCGTATTACCGCGGCTGCTGGCACGGAGTTAGCCGGTGCTTCTTCTGCAGCTAACGTCAAACAAGCACGCTATTAACGTACCTGCCTTCCTCACTGCTGAAAGTACTTTACAACCCGAAGGCCTTCTTCATACACGCGGCATGGCTGCATCAGGCTTGCGCCCATTGTGCAATATTCCCCACTGCTGCCTCCCGTAGGAGTCTGGACCGTGTCTCAGTTCCAGTGTGGCTGATCATCCTCTCAGACCAGCTAGGGATCGTCGCCTTGGTGAGCCCTTACCTCACCAACTAGCTAATCCCACCTGGGCATATCCTGACGCGAGAGGCCCGAAGGTCCCCCTCTTTGAGCCGAAGCTATTATGCGGTATTAGCCATCGTTTCCAATGGTTATCCCCCACATCAGGGCAATTTCCCAGGCATTACTCACCCGTCCGCCGCTCGACGCCCTTAACGTTCCCCGAAGGTTCAGTTAAGTCGTTTCCGCTCGACTTGCATGTGTTAGGCCTGCCGCCAGCGTTCAATCTGAGCCATGATCAAACTCTTCAATTTAAGATTTTGTCGGCTCAATGAATACTGATAAGTTCCTAGTGACTAGAAGCTAGTTCCTAGAAAACTTGAATTGACTGTGTTTGAATGCCGATCCTTTAACAAAGGAAAGTCATTCAAATGGTCACTCAGTTCATTGAAACCTAATTTGATACTGAAGGTATCTAATTGGATTATCATCAACGAGTGCCCACACAGATTGATAGGTTTATATTGTTAAAGAGCGTCTAGTGCGATGTCGCTTTTGCGTCTCGCTGCTAGGGGTGCGTATCTTACGCTTCCCGTTTTCAGAGTCAAGCTTTTTTATTCGCTTAATTTTTCTGAATCCGATTTGGTTTGTGACTTTCGTCTCACTCCGTGTCGGTGAGGCGGCATTATAGGGAGGTCTGAAAGGAAGACAAGCACTATTTTCAATTTATTTTCTGTTTGCTCAAATTTAAATCAAACCGATGAAAATAGAATAAAATTTCAACATTTGAGACACGTCACATCAATAGGTTGGAAAAACAATAACCTTATACGTAATATGCCTGTATCTATTTTGTTAATAATAGATTTTCTTATTCTCAACCAAAAAGTTGTATTCCAATATGAGTTCAAATAAATCAACCATTCTGATGGTAGCCTTGGCGGTATTGGGTGGCATGCTCTTTCTCTTTATTGAATCACAAGGAAAAGAGCTATCTTCTGCGTTGACTTTTGTTATCGGTGTTTTTGCTTGCGCTTTTGTTTTTAAATTTTCGAATACCGATTCAGAGCCAGAACCAGTCAGCGATCCATCCACCAAGACCTTATATGTTGGTAACCTTCCATACAAAGCAAACGAATCTCACGTCAAAGAGTTGTTTGCTCAACATGGTGAGGTATTTGCCGTTCGATTAATGAAGGATAAAAGGACAGGAAAGCGCCGTGGCTTCGGTTTTGTGGTAATGGCCACCAACGACGCGCAAACCGCAATCGATGCGCTGAATGATAAAGACTATCTTCAGCGTACCTTAAAGGTGAGGATTGCTAACGATCCAAAATCTCAATCGGAGAACTCTGAACAGGAGTAAACCCTAAGTTCTGCAGTTTTCTGTTCAGCGCTTCTTCCTGCCAAGGGGGAGCGCTGGAGTAAATCTCCCGCTTGCCCTTCTCACTCGCTTCTAATTCATTACCCAGCAGCTGTTTTACGCGTCTCGCAATGGCTTGACCGGAGTCCACTAGGATAACCCCATCACCGAGCACCTGTTGGATCTCATCTTTGATGAGCGGAAAGTGGGTACAGCCTAGTACAGCAACATCAATGTGACCTTTGATTGGCAGCAGCACTTCCTCTAACTCTTCCAGTACTACCGTTTGCCCACGTAGCTTTTCTTCAGCCATATCCACCAGCCTTGTCGAGCCTAGCATTTCGACAGGTTTACTCTGAGAAAAGTTGCGAATGAGGTCATGGGTATATTCTCGCGTCACCGTCGCTGGCGTCGCAATCAACCCGACGGCTTTATTGGCCATGTTTGACGCCGGCTTAATCGCCGGCACAACGCCAACGATAGGAATAGTATGCTGGGCACGAAGTGTAGGGAGCACAATGGTGCTCGCCGTATTGCATGCAATCACCACTAGATCGATGCGAAACCGCTCGACGCATTGCGACACAATTTGCTTTACGCGATCGATCAACACACTGTGTTCTAGCTCACCGTAAGGGTACGCTTCGTTATCAAAAACGTAGTAGTAGTTGAATTGGGGAAGGATCGCCTCGATTTCTTGATAGACAGAAAGCCCACCAACACCGGAATCAAAAATTAGAACATTTGGCTGAGAGAACACAAGCGACTTCCACACAATAAGATGCGCTGATCATACTCGCTCTGCATCGATTGGCAATATCGAGGCTTGATAACGTTGATGTGAGAAGCGCTCTCCGTGCTCTTGGTGCGTCAACGCCAGCGCTATCTCACCTTGATAGCTTCTTGTTTGTGTCACCAATGTATGAAATTCACCATTTTCTCCACACGGATCCACCGTTGCGGGTAGTGATTGTAGGAATGCTGAGTTGTACCAAAGGCCGCAGTAGTCCGGGATAAGTTGCTCGGCATCCGTTGTGACCACTAAGGTTTGTATCCCTCTGTCGATGATCTCGTTGGCCAACGCTTGACTGCTCTCTCCAAGGAGAGGGAAGACACACTCCCATCCAGCAGGTTCAATATAGCTTCGCCGATAGTCTGCGATACCATTGCAAAACATATCGCCGAATGCGACAGCGTCTATTGCTAACCCACTCTTGCGTAAGCCGTCAACGATGCTTTGCTGATAGATCTCGTTACTTGGGAACACCTCTGGCAAAGCAATCTCAATCAGCGGTAAACCGAGCAATTGTGCTTGCATCCGGACGACAGACAGCGGCGTCGCTTGAAAAGGGACTTCGTCTTTGACATAGGTCGTATAGAGAGCTACAACTTCATACTCGGAACTGTCAATCAAACGCTCTAGGACTAGAGTAGAGTCTTTGCCTGACGACCAACTTATAACGACTTTCTTTTTCATTGATATGCCCAATAAGAAAAAACCGCCCGAGGGCGGTTTAGGGGGTTAATTAGAATTGGTAAGAGGCGGACACGAAGTATTCACGCCCTGGTGTCGCGTAACCACTGTACATTTCATACTCTTTATCAAATGCGTTGCTCAGCTTACCTTTTAACTTGAGATCTGGCGAAACTGCATATTCAGCCGTAAAGTTCCAGAGGCTGTAGCTAGCTAATCGTGTATCGCCATTAAAACGCTCACCTTGATACAGGTACTGAGAACCAAAGATCCAATCACCAAATTCAGCAAAAGCGTTCCACTTCGCGCCCTGTTTAGAACGGTACGCTAACTGTTGTTCTTTACCATTTGACTTATCTACTGGATCTTTCCAATCTAAGTAAAACTGGTGCGTAACGATTGAGGTGTCAAAGCCTAACCCCAGTTCAATACCTTTAATTTCTGCTTCACCGATGTTGGTCATGCCCGATCCTTGCCACATCAACATGTTGTTAATTTTATTGATGTAACCTGTCACAGACCAATCTAAGTAAGAGTGAGAACCTTCCAACGTTAGTTCTGTATTTTCAGAGTCTTCTGCCTTTAGGTTAGGCGCTTCATAACCTGGGTAATACAAATCTAGAAAGGTCGGCGCTCTAAAAGCAGTCCCATGACTTGCTTTGATTTCGTAATTTTCAAGAAAAACCTTACCCACCGCCGCTTGCCAAGTCGTGTTATTGCCATACTGACTATTGTCGTCATTTCTAGCACTCGCTTCCAAAGTCCAACTGTCTAATGTGTATTGACCAATGATGCTGATACCATAGTTCTCACGCGGGTTTTCTTCTGGCTGATAATAGCCAAATCCAGTGTAACCCTCGTCCAACTTTTCACGGCGATAATCTAAGCCGCCACCCACAGAAAATTGTTCATTAACACGATAAGAGTTTAGCCATGCAGCATTAACTTGGTTAATTGAAACAATTGCGCCGCTTTTCTTACTCTCACCCACAACATAATCGTAGTTATCCTGCTCTGCATATGTCAGATCCAGAGAGGAGCTTAGATTACCCTTATCATAAGCAAGATTTGTATTAACTGAACGAAACTCAACTCGACCCATTTTCTTTTCATGGGTAGCAGGACCCCATTGAGACGCGGCATAACTATTGTCATACTCTCCTTCGTTGTCATAAGCAACGACATTGACGAAAGCACGGACGGTGTCAGTCAATTTGTTTTGATAGCCAACATTGACATTATATGACTCAAAACCATGCTCATCGCCATCGTTAACCCCGGCTACAGGTTTAACATTAAAGCCGTCATTTTTCTCATATCCAACCACGGCTTTTATATGTTGGTTTTCATCGATTTTATGCAGAGCTGCTAAAGAAGTGACATAGTGATTATTTGTTCCAAAGCCGCCATATAATTTCACTGCGTTTTCATTTACGTCAGCTTTGGTAATGATGTTGATGACACCCGAGATTGCCTCTGAACCGTAGATTGAGGCACGGGCACCACGTATAAACTCAATTCTTTCAATGGAATTGACAGGTAAAGAGTTGAAATCCACACCTCCCATCATAGCTCTCGGCATTCGAGTACCATCCATTAGCACTAAAACTTGAGATGAGCTGCCTCCACGAACGAAGAATGACGCGTTTTGACCACGTCCACCATACTGGGCAACCTCAACACTGGGTAGAGTTCGAAAAACATCCACTAAGCTATTTGCCTGAAGTTTGGAAATGTCTTCTTTGGTGACGACTACCGTTTGGGCTAATACGGCACCATCAACTTGCTCAAAACGATTCGCCGTCACCACCATGGTTTCATCAGCGGCGACTTCTTGGGCCAAACTCGAGGTAGCAGGAAGTAGCGATGCCACTGCTATCGCTAGAATAGATTTGTTCATTATATTGTTCCTAAATCGCGTAAATCCTACTGAGTTCTGGCGGATGCCGTTGATGGAACTCAGCTGCTGGCAGGTATTCGGACTTAAGAGCTGTTGGCCTACTGCCTCGACTTCCCACACCTCCCGTGGTGCAGTGTCGTGTTGAGGGGTCGTTCTCTTTTACCGCTGCGCGTCAGTTCTGGATTTGCACCAGATTCCCTTTTCAGCCATCTATACATCTAGATAGCACCAGCTTGAAGGCATAGTATTGAGCCTGACGGTATTTGTCTAGTGATAGATGGCTATAAGCTATAGTTTTACAGTGCGCATTGCGCCCGTTTCGCGACCAAGACTGGACATCAGACGGGGATTGAATAAAATCTGCGCTCTTAAATGGCAAACACCACCCAGGTAATCACCCCAAAGGTACTATTCATGGCGACTCTTGATGTAAACCCGCAGCACTACCAGCAGCAACTCGATGACAAAATCTCTCGTTTGACCGAGATGTTTTCCTGTTACGAGGCGCCGGAGTTGGAAGTGTTCAAATCTCCAGAGCAGCACTATCGCATGCGCGCCGAATTTCGCGTGTGGCACGAAGGGGATGATCTCTATTACATCATGTTTAACCAAGAGACTCGTGAAAAGTACCGCGTCGATCAGTTTCCGGCGGCCAGTCGTCTTATCAATGACTTAATGCCGCTGCTTCTCGAAGCAATGAAAGATAACGACACACTGCGCCGCAAGCTCTTTCAAGTCGATTTTCTCTCAACACTGAGCGGCGAAATCTTGGTCTCGCTGCTATACCATCGTCAGCTCGATGATGTCTGGACAGTGGAAGCAAAAGCGCTGAAACAACGCTTAAATGACGAAGGGTTCAACCTCAACCTGATTGGCCGTGCGCGTAAAATGAAAATCGTGCTCGATAGAGATTACGTGGTAGAGAAACTGGATGTGAACGGCCAGCCTTACGTTTATCAGCAGGTCGAAAACAGCTTTACGCAGCCTAACGGCAAAGTGGCAGAAAAAATGCTGGAATGGGCCGTCGACTGCACCCAAGAGAGCCAAGGCGATCTGCTTGAGCTCTACTGCGGTAACGGCAACTTTTCACTGGCACTGGCAAAAAACTTCGACCGTGTGTTAGCGACCGAACTCGCCAAACCTTCCGTTGAGTCTGCGCAGTACAACATCGCCGCCAACAACATAGACAACGTACAGATCCTCAGATTGTCAGCCGAGGAGTTTACTCAAGCGATCGAAGGCAAACGAGAATTCCGCCGCTTAAAAGACGCCAATGTGGATTTAAGCAGCTATAACTGCAACACCATTTTTGTCGATCCGCCTCGCTCAGGCATGGATATCGATACCTGTAAGATGGTGCAAAACTATCAACGCATCGTCTACATCTCATGCAACCCTGATACGCTCAAAGAGAATTTGGACGTGTTATCGCAAACGCACAAAATCACTCGATTCGCCCTGTTTGACCAATTCCCTTACACCCACCATATGGAAGCGGGCGTGATGCTAGAGCGCATTAAATAAAGGGTTTGTTTATTTTTAGGAATATAAAAACAAGCACTGGGTACGGCTCGGGGTACGGGGACAAGTAAAACGCTCTAAAACTCGAGCCAGTCATAACGAAGGGTTGAGCCTATCTGCATTAAAGCTTCTTATACCTACTGCAAACGACTGAAGCCAAAATCGACTTCTATCCAAACGGTCAATATCACCATAAAGCTTCAGGAACAATCCAAATGCCAACATACAGCTTTATCTAAATAGTCAACGAAAAGCTGCACATTACAGCATTTTTATACTCTGCCTACTCGACAGAAAAGGCTAATCTATTTCTTCGTACTCGATAGTTTCTTTTCTAATGTCTCTAGTGCTTTAAGCTCTTCGTCATCGGTACTAATGGCTTCTTGTTTTTTACGTGCACCATCAAACTCCCCATAACGTTGATGTACCAATTGCTCCATTGCTTTGTGGCTAATGCTACCTGCATTAGTCAAAACAGACTGATCGTTAAAGGTCAGAAACTTGGTCATAAATTCCTGCCAATCGACCAGGTAGGTATGTTGTTTGTCTTGAGCACGAAACTCGGCAAAATCGAGGAACATAGTGACAAGTCGGTTCAGCTTATTCAGCTCATCCTGCTGTAAGTAATTCTTTGCGATTACTACATCCGCTTTGCGTACTCGTTCCCCTTTAAAGCTGGTCAGTCCCATATTGGGTAATTGCGGATCTGCACGCTCAACAACAATCTCTGCTGCTGTTTTTCCGCAGACGGCATAAAAAAGTTTATTCTGGACCTGGGCAAACAGGTCTCGAGTTGCTTGCTCGTTGGCATTATAGTCTTCAGCTAGAGTAAACAAATCCCTTACTTTCTGATAGAAACGCTTTTCTGATGAGCGGATATCGCGGATACGTTCAAGCAACTCATCAAAATAATCCAGTCCAGGCTCTTTCAGACGTTCATCATCCATCACAAAGCCTTTGGTCATATATTCACCCAAAGTTCGTGTAGCCCACTGACGGAACTGAGTGCCTCGTGATGAGCGAACTCGGTAACCTACCGCGATAATCATGGGTAATGCATAAAGCTGTGTTAGATAGCGTTTGCCATCTGTCGCAGTTGTAAACTTAGAGTTGACAACTGCCCCTTCAGCCAGCTCCCCATCTGCGATCACTGCTTTAATATGTTTGCTAATATTCTGCTTTGACGTTTGATATAACTCAGCGAGCTCAAGTTGAGTTAGCCATACCTGACCACCCAGTTCGCGTAATACAAACTGAGCTTGCCCGTCATCGGTGCTGTAGAGAATAAGATCGTTGTTGCTCATAAGAGATTAGCTATCCTTCTTCTTTCATCATTCAACATTTTGGCTTTAAAGTCGCCCTCTTTCTTACGTAGTCGTCGCCCTGCTTTTCTCACCCCATTATTGGAGTATGAGAAGTTTTCGGTGGCACCTTCATCAACCGTTCTCTCAAGAAAATCTTGAAAGTCCAGTTCATAATCATATTGGAAGCTTTTTGAGACCTGCTCGGCGGAGCGATAAGTGTGTTTAGTTCGACAAAATTCGGCATTCCTTAGGCCAGTTCACTCCACCTTTTTCTCCCTCCGCAATTACAAACGGTACGATCCATAATTTGAGCTTATTGCCACCACACGCAACAAAGTTGAAGCTCTGTTCTATTGGGGCCTCAAAGCCATCGTGTGCAGGGTAGATTAGAAACATATCCCTTGTATCGGTTTTACCATCGAAATAGTGCTGCCCATAGGCAAACATCTGGTAAAAGTCGTTTTGCGATAGGCCGTACTTATCAGAACCGTTGTCTTTTGTTTGGTCCAGAAGCTTCCACTTGGTATCCAATATACTGACAACACTCCCTTCCTTTTCAAGCAGCAAATCTGGTTGCAACTTAAACCAACTGGCTTGTTTATGTTCAACCAAGCTTTTACGTTTCACCTGGCTTCTAACAACCAAATTAGCAGGTACCTGCTGCTTCAATACCTTAGCAACGTAATCTTCGAAAACTCTCTCCATAGGGAAGAGAAGAGAGATAGCCTGGTTGCTGCCTTTCATTGTTTGTGGAGAAAAGCCATTCAGTATCAATGTGGCCCAGGCAATTGGTACATGGTAGTGACTCATTCCTCTATCGAGTCTTAACCTCGATAGATCGCTTTTATAATCGCGGCTTAACGGAACGTCTTCGAATATAAAAAAGAGCTCGTGTAATTGCTTCTTGTGTTTAGTACTGCGAGAAAACCTGGCAACAGTATTCAATGCAGAATGGATAAGCCTATTGGCTGGCCTATCGACCAAATAATCTTGGTACTCGCAATAAAATTTGTGTTTTGTCACTAGGTTCTTGCGCAGCTGCCCTGCTGCAACGAGCTTGCCTTTCTGATACTTGAGGTTATCCAGTGTTTGCACGTAGTCGCTTTTCACCCCCTTCTTGACGAGGTTTAACACTGATTCGATAAACTGACCAATGAACACCTCAAGCAGCGGCATTTTCTCTTCATGAATTAGAGCGCTTGATGTTTGAATGTGTGAAAAGCCGTTAAGAGCACGGAGCATAACCAGCAATGACTTTCTAGCTGCTGTCGCGCTAGGCAAGGTTCGACCAATTTTCGGCAATACTTCAATATGTGTGCCATCAGGAGTTAAAATAACGCCCGCATGGTTACGCACTTGCAAAGCTTCCACTCCCGACTTTCTACAAAGCCGAAACAGCTTATTATCTTCTTGCGAGCCTAGCGCTATCTGCTTGAGAAAGACAAAGGCAGCTGGAGAAATAGGTTCTACATAACTCTCCTCTCTGCATACATCACTAGACTCACTGACCAGATAAGAAAACTCGAATAGAGAGATCTCTTTGTTAGCTCTCATCCTTCACCTGTGCTGCAAGCTTCTCGCTCCACTGTGGCTTGTAGATCGCAAGGTAACTTTCACCATTGGTCCAAACCGCGTCATTTTGACCAGATAATGAATAGCGGTACTCATCTGACGTATATCCATCGGGCTCATATTGGTTGCCAAACAGATCTTGATATTCAATTTTGTTTCGGCGTACAAATTGCAACACCTCTAGTTCTTTTCCGTCACTACCTAACTTTTGATTGTCCCCCAATACGAGACAAATCTTACTCCAATCATCATGAAAGTATTCTTGGAGCAAAGGGACAATTTTACCCACAAATGCCTTAGTGAGGTTTGCCAATGCCTTATCATAGTCCCCAGTTTTAGCGGCGTTATAAGCAGAAAAGAAGAACGCATGACCTAGCGTATGCTCCCTGTCATACAAAGCTTCAATACGATCATTGAGAGTCTGTAATAGCTCACCCAGATCAATTTGTTGGCCATTGCCAATATCAATTAAACCATCAGACTCAAACAAGCGGGGCTCAGGCATCATTTCGATAAACTCGAAACGTCTACGTAATGCCGTATCCATTAGAGCAATAGAGCGATCTGCGGTGTTCATTGCACCGATGATGTCGACATTCGAGGGTACGCTAAAGGGTTTACCGCTATAGGCAAGGTTGACTGACATAGGGTTGGCCCCCTGTGCACGCTTATCAGTCTCTACTAGCGAGATCAGTTCACCGAAGATCTTCGAGATGTTGCCACGATTTATTTCATCGATAAACATGGCATATCGAGAGTCAGGATCCTGCTCGGCTCGGCGACAGAGCTTTAAAAACTCTCCTGGTTCAACTGAGTAGTGAACATTGCCCTCTTCATCCGTTGTGGCTTTAAGCCCTTCGATAAACTCTTCGTAGCCGTAGGATTGGTGGAACGTTGTCGTTGAATACCGCTTCACAATCGATCCTGGTGGTGGTCCATTTTCTAACTCTTTATGCAGAGCCACTAGTTCATCCACCAGTTCTACCTTGTCATCAAGAAGCTGCCAAACAGAATCGCTGGTTTTATCAAATACAGCAGGTTCACCACGGCCTTTGTAATTAACGGTTGTTGACTCAGGTACAGTAAACTTTTGTAAGTAACTCCAAGCCGTTTGGCTTAAGTTCCCGTCTCGGTTGTTCACCTTCGCTTTGGTCTGGAAATATTTGCTAGCTACGATATCAGCCACTTTCGCCTGGTTGCCTAAGCTAAGAAGTGACAGGACTAACACTTGCATCCAGTTCAGTGGCGCTATTTTTTCTTGTAGCCAAAGAGAAGCATCCACACTTTCTGTCTGGCTCGTATACTCAGCTTGAAGTTGCTGAAGGTTGTAGGTTTTACCCGTACCTGGGGGACCAAAAAAAATAACGTTTTTAGGCTCTTCGGTTGAGGTTGGCTCCTTGTCCATGCTGTATACCTCCCCTTCTTCTTTGACCTGATCTTCGTCTACAGCCTTGTTGCTACTTTGGGTTGCCCATTCGTACAAATTCCACAAATGGATGTTTCGCGTATGAACATCCCAACCACCCGGAATCATAGCTTCGACGGCTTCAATCAGCTTGTGATTATCAGCTACCCAATTTCCTGTTGGTTCGATAGATATTTGAAAATGCTTCTTCAGACAATCAATAACAGTGCCCAAGTATTCTCTACCCGCGATGCTAGTGTATTTCTCTGGAGATGCCGCACCAAATAGCCTATGAATCACCGTCCACAACACACGGTCAAATTTACCGTCTGTACGCCAATTTTGAATAATGCTGTCATAAGTTGCTTTCGAGGGAGACTTAATGATTTCTTCGGTTAAGCCTTTCAAGTAATGAGTGTTTTCACTTAGCTCTCGTTGGTACATAAAACCTTGACCAACACTCGCAATGCCATTGGCTTTCTCATACCACAGCTTGTGCACATCCTCTTCCGATATGGCTTTTCCTTCTTTAATCTGCTTAGCTAGATCACAAGTATCTTGATAGTCTTTATACCAACCATTGGGGTTAAAATGATTTTGCTTATCCCAAGATAGAAACTGCGTCAATGCATGCCTGTTCTTGCCTGCCTCCCATAGCTCAGCCAATAGCTTTGCATTCTCAGACTTGACCTGAATACCGGAGACTTGCGGGCTCCATTGTTGATCTGACATTGCTGACTTAAGAAGCAACATTGGCAACAAGCCTTCTTCGCAAGAGTGCCTAATGTCTTCTACCTGAAATTCGATATATGCTTTCTGCTTTTCAGAGTCCTTCCAGTCAGAGTCCGCGTAGTTTTCTTTGGTCACTCTACCTTTAGCAATAATTCCTCTGGGTTCTGTACCCAAGCGAATTAAGTAGACGGTGTCACCAACCTGGGGCTTCTTGCTGTGACAAGACCATTGAACCACTTGCCCAACTTTATAATCCAATTGGCCGCTTGCACTCCCGTCACCACCTGCATTGAAATGCTTCGGGTTCCAAGTTAGTAAATACTCTGACATTTTCACTTCCCCAACATTACGCTCATCGTTTATCTCAGCACCAAGAATTTCCAAGAGTCTTTCAATCGCTTCTTGGTCCCTGACATTCAGCGCGTACCCGTAAGGAGACTCATTGTCATTGAACTTAGGAAAGCGCCGATAGCTGGTACTTTTGGTGGGTTTTGACCAGTCGGCGTTAACGCCATCCACCTTATCGATTAAGTGCCGCAAGTTTTTACAATCTGGGGAAACAACCAATGGGCTAGCTTTGACGTCGTGATCTTTTTTGCGCTTTACATACAAGTACTTATTCTCACCTAAGTAGTGCTCATATGCGTAGCTCGGTTCCTTCTTTCCTTCTTCAATACGACACCCAATTGAAACGAGTATTTTGTGAACTTCGTTCGATGACAACACCGCTTACTCTCTCCCTCTCTTATAATTCTCTGCCTGCTCTAGCACGCCTTTGTACACATCATCATTTGCGATGGGTGGAAAACCGTACTTGTGCAGCAGGAGAATCAAATCCACTTTTAGTTTGGCTTTAATATCATCGCGACCTGCCCAGTCGGGATATTGGGCGACATTATCGACAATGACTTTCATCTCTTTGGCGAGTTCAAGCATCTTGTCATCTTCATAGTCGAAGTCATACTTAGTGCGCATGTGCTCTAAGATATCGAGGAAGGCTTTTTCTTCCAGATCGATACCGAGATCTTCAAAAGAGGTTAGCTCCGAGGTCATCTCATCCATCAGATCTTTCATCTTCTGAATAAGTTCATCGTGTAAGTCATCAACAAAGGGTTCAAACTCTTCTCCGGGGAACTCACTACTCTCTCGGCGTTCGTTGTACTGCTCAACTAAAGACTGTAAGCGCTTTGAAAAATCGACACCCTTTAGCTGGTTCACTTTTTTGAAATCACCAATCGCTTTACCAAGCAGCTTTTGCAGTAGCTGAATCTTGGTATGAGGCAGTTTGAGCTTTAGCACACGGTTCATGTAGTCATCATCGAAAATGTCGATGGCTTCGGCTTGTTCCTCCCCAATCGTGAAGATTTCTTCTACGCCTTCCGCTCGCAGCGCTTCGGCCACCAGCTCACGTACATGCTTATTCATTTGTGCCGTGTCTGGCGCGTCCCCTTTGGTCAGCTTATAGATGATAGAGCGCACAGCGATGTAGAAGTGGATAAAATCACGCTCTCGCTTGGACAGAGACTCACTGCCACAACAGACATCGTAAGCCGCTTTTAGGCGTTTCACTAAGCCCATAAAACGTTGCTCGTTCTTTTTGTTGACCAAGACAAACTCAGCGGCATTATTTAAGCACTCTAGCTGTAAGCGAGGCTCGCCAGTAAAGTACCCTGAGCTGTCAAAGCTGTGGAACATCTGCCCCAAAAGGTCGAGGTGGTTTTTCACTTCGATGACCGACAGCGCCACATCTTCAAAGTTGCTTTCATCGGCTTTGGAATACATGGCCAGCGCTTGGTTCATGCGCGATTTAATCCCGATGTAGTCGACTACCAAGCCTTTGTCTTTACCTTCAAACTTGCGGTTTACTCGTGAAATGGTTTGAATCAGATTGTGTTTTTGTAGCGGCTTATCGATGTAGATAGTATCGAGCTCAGGGACATCAAAACCCGTCAGCCACATATCGACGACGATAGCGATTTTAAAGTTGGATTTCGGGTTCTTAAACTGCTCATCAAGCGACTTACGATAATCTTTGGTACCCAAAAGAGTGTAGAGTTCGTCTTCATCATTGCTGCCTCGGGTCATCACCATTTGCACCATAGCCAGCGGCATTAACTCTTTCGCTTCTTGCTCGGTTAGGCTCTCTCCCTCTAGGCATTTCTTCACTTCAAACCACTCTGAGCGCAGCAGTTTTACTTGCTTGTAGAAGTCGTAGGCAATGTCACGACTGGCACACACAAACATCGCCTTGCCTTTTACTGTTGAGCCCTCAGAGACACGCTGCTCATAATGGTCCACAAAGTCTTTGGCTAACGCCTCTAGGCGGTCGGGATCGCCCAAGATGGCATTCATATTGGCTGACGCTTTTTTGCTCTCTTCAATTTGATGCTCGCTGGCCCCCTGCTCGGCACACGCTTGGTAGTATTTTTCAACCTCTTCTAGCTTGCTGTTATCCAGAATAACTTTGGCGGCTCGACCTTCATATACGATGCGCACGGTGATTTCATCGTTCACCGCTTCGGTCATGGTGTAACTGTCTACTGGGTTACCAAACACATCTAAGGTGGCGTCAATCGGTGTACCTGTGAAACCAACATAAGTGGCACTGGGTAGCGAGTCATGCAGGTATTTGGCAAAGCCATAGCTCTCTTTGACATCCACTGCAATGCCATCTTTGTATTGCAGGGTGACCTTTTTATCGAGGTTAACTTGCGAGCGGTGGGCCTCGTCCGAAATACAGATGATGTTGGTACGCTCAGACAGCAGCTCGATGTCTTCGGTAAACTTATGGATGGTGGTTAGGAATACACCGCCACTCTTTATGCCTTGCAGTTGTTCACGCAGGTCATTGCGGCTAGTGACAGACACCACCTTTTCATCACCAATATAATCACTAGCATTACAAAACTGTTCTGATAATTGATTATCAAGGTCGGTTCGGTCGGTAATCAGGACGATGGTCGGGCTTTCAAAGTCGACACTTTTCATCAATAGGCGCGACAAAAACTGCATAGTAAAACTCTTACCACAGCCTGTCGCACCAAAGTATGTCCCGCCTTTACCGCTACCGTATGGCTTACGTTCTTTGTCGATGTTGTAGTAAAGCTTGCGCGCCGCATAGTATTGCGGGTAACGGCAACACACTTTGATTTCTTTCTTCGAGGTATCAGGAAAGAAGACAAAATTCTTCACCACATCGAGTAAGCGCACCTTGTTAAACAGGCCCGTAATCATGGTGTAGAGTGAGTTAATACCCTGTTTCTCGGTCGATTCGTTGCCCGTCACCTTACGCCAAGCGTAGTAGAACTCATAGGGGGCAAAGGCGTTACCCATTTTGTTGTTCACACCATCGCTGATGATCGTCAGGGCGTTAAACACAAACAGCTTGGGAATATCACGCTTGTAACGAATATGGATCTGCTTCCAAGCGTCAAAGAGGTTAGCCTCCTCCTCGCGAACCGCACTTTTGAACTCAAACAGCACCAACGGCAAACCGTTCACATACAGCAGGCCATCGGGAATACGCAATTGTTCGCCGTTCTCTGGCGAAATGCCCAAGATTTCAAGCTGATTCACGATTTTGTAGATATTGGTATCTTGAGGTGGAAAGTAGTTAATCTCCCCTTCTGCGACCTTTTGTTCTGCCGATGGTCTTTTATCCTCAAGAAGCGGGACAAACATCAGCCGCAACGCTTGCGCCAAATGTTGCGTGTTGATCAGTTCAATATAGAGATCTTTCTTTGAGCGATCTTCACGCTTAAACAAAAAGCCGTTCGCCAGCCAGTTACAGAAGGTTTTGTTACTCTGATAGAGATCACTCGCGGGTAGGCGAGCAAGCTGGTGGATGATTTGCTCAATCTCACCGTCAGTTATCTCATCGGCTTGATATTGTTTGGCAAGGTACGCTCGCAAGTCATCAAGAATCAGCACTTGCTCTTGGTCATCACGGGCAATGTCTTCACCGACACTATGCGGGTAGCCCTGCTCACCCAATAATTCAATAATGGCTTGTTCAAGTTTGGCTTCTGTGAATGTCATGCTCATCCGTGATCTCTATTACTGTGCTTAATGTTTGGTTGCTGCTAAGTGTCCATTACTGCTGGCCCACTTCACCCGATGTATTGTTTATCCACCGCTTTATTTGAGCGCCAATTTGTGGGGTAAATACGAACTCACTCTGGCACCTCAACCGATTGGCCTAACTCGATTTCGCCGGAAAGCAATTTAGAAGAAGTGCTTTTGACCCCAAGATCTGCAATCCAGTCTTTGAGTGATACACCAGCTCGACATTCAGGGGAGAAGAAAATGAAGTCACCTCGATCTTTGTAGACCACTCCGGATATAAAGGAGTTATCTTCGAAGAAACTACAACTGATAGGCTCTCCTTTTTTGGTCGCTAACGACATAGCCTGTCTACGACTATGACCATGTCGATTGATTTCAATAACTGGTGATTCGTTAAATAACACTGATAAAAAACGCTGATGTTCGAAGGGCAAATAATGAGTATTAATTTGATCCGTAGACACTACGATTAAGCAATCGTCGTTAGGCGCAACAACCCCACGCTCTAAATAGCCACTATATTTCCGAGCTTTTTCAGCCAACACACCAGTCAACCGTCTTTCGTAGTCTGGATCTCTCAAAGAAGCCGAAATCATGCAGGTTCTGCTTTTTCGCTCAACCTGTACATCTTTATTTGGTGCGTCATTACCATTTGTTGGACCCACCGCTTCTAACCAGATGCTATCGTTTCCTGATAATTTCTTAAGCTGAAAGTCTGGGCCTTCATCTGCGGAGTAGACATCTAGTTTCAAGTCAATCAAGTACGCAGCGAGTTCCAACTCTAGAAGAGATTGCCAAGGCATACTTTTAGCTTGGGACTCAAACTTAGAATCCAAAATACCACCTTCAGCAGACTTGTACTTGCTAACAGATTGGAAAACCTCTTTTAGACGTTCTTCCAATTTTGAATAATCAGGATGCGCACTCATTACTGGCTTTCCTCATCAACGGTTAGATCAACTTCACCTGCTAACAATTTAGGGAGCAACGTGTCACGGAGGTTCGAAAGCTGCTCACTTTGACGAACATTAGAGGTGATTACATCATAAAGCGGCTTCACCAATTTTTGATAAGCACTGAGCACATCTTCACTTGGAACCACAACAGAAATTGGCTTGAAGTTTTTCTTACTAATCTCAGCAAAGGTACTGCCACTTGCACGTTGCTTGATTTCATCCATTCGATGAACACACCACTGAAGCACAAATTCTGGCGGGAGCGTTTTTTCGCACTTCATTGCGATATAGCCTTGGTTTATAGCAAGTGGAACCTTAGCCAGTGCAAGATAGCCAACAGGAGCACGTGAGGACAAAAGAACGGTATCAACAGGCAATAAACCAGAACTCACTTTCTTCAAGCCAGCCTCGGTTAACTTACTGGCCGTATCTAGTAGAACCTTATCTTGGACACCTGAGAGATCTTTAGGAGAAGTCCAATGGATGTGACCATCAACCCAGAAATCCTCGTTCTTCTTAGATGGTGTGCCACCACCAACAACAGCAACTTCATCACCAATCTCCGATAGCTTCCAACCTTCAGGAATACCCGTTTCGCTATCTAGCTTTTCTGGGAATAGCGAGGCAGTCGCCGCATCCATTCCCTCTGGCTGTTCGCCATTCATTTTGGCTTTGACTGGATCGAAATCGACAAACCATGACTTGAAGATGGCTTGTGCCATTTGTTCTAGGGTTTGGTTGGTTTTGATGTTTAGCGTTATCTTATCGTCGAGTGTTCGCAACTGAGTAGATACTCGCTTTTGTATTTCGATAGGCGGATATTTAACAGGTACTCTCGCAAGTGTCTTCTGGTTCAGCGAAAGCATTGTTGTACCTTCACTATTTTTCATAAGCCAAGCTCGAGTTACTGAAGAGCGCATTAGATAACTAAAAAAAAGACTATCGTACTTGTGTGATAATCTGAGTCGAATACCATCTGAGCCAAGGAACCATCCTTCCTGTTCAAAGCGGATTACAGCATTGCGGTCAACAGCTCCTTTCCTCCCAAAGACGATATCACCTTGTTTCAATAAAAATTTAGGAAGTCTTTGTGTAGTTGCCTCACATACACGAGGTGTGTCTTTTACAATCTGTAGAAAGCCTTCTCTAATTTCCCTTACCGAAATTAGAGGAACACCATTTTCTGAATACTCAGATGCTTTTAAGGCAGTACCAAAAGGCCCTGTTTGTAAATGTGCCTCATCTCGGGATATTAGGTCACCAAGCGTTTCTTCTGTCCACTCAGAGCTCATAACCCAACCCCGCTAGGTTCTTTTTGATCTCGGCCTCTAGCGTTGCCGACTCTGCAAACTGTTCACCCAGTATAGAAGTCAGGGTTGCCATCTTTTCAGCAAACGGAACACCATCATCCTCTTCTTCCTCAGCGCCCACATATCTACCCGGCGTCAACACAAAATCATGCGCCTTGATGTCGTCAATGCTAGCTTGCTTACAAAAACCCGCCACATCTTGGTACTTATCTACCTTGCATTCACCGCGTTCTACCCGTGCTTTCAGTTCAGCGTCATCACTGCGCCATGCGTGGTAAGTGTCGGCAATGAGGGCAATATCCTCTTGGGTCAGCTCTTTGTGCACACGACTGGTCATGCTGCCCATGTTGCGCGCATCGATAAATAGCGTTTCTTGTTCGCGGTTGCGGTAGCCTTTTGCGACATTGGTGCGTTTATTCTTAGTGATAAACCACACACACACCGGAATTTGGGTGGAGTAAAACAGCTGGCCTGGCAACGCAATCATACATTCCACCGCATCGTTCTCGATAAGCTGCTGGCGAATCTCGCCTTCTCCAGAAGTGTTCGAGCTCATCGAACCATTAGCTAACACAAAACCTGCGGTGCCCGTTTCGCTCAGCTTAGAAAGCATGTGCAAAATCCAGCCGTAGTTGGCATTGCCCGTTGGCGGAGTGCGGTAGCCAGAAAAACGCGGATCTTTGGTGAGTTCGTTTTCATCACGCCATTTGCTGATGTTAAATGGCGGGTTAGCCATAATGTAATCGGCTTTTAGGTCTGGATGCTGATCAGCAAAAAAGGTATCGGCTGGGCGCTCACCCAAGTTACCCGATAAGCCGCGAATCGCTAAGTTCATCTTCGCCAGTTTGTAGGTAGTTGAGGTCAGCTCTTGACCATAAATCGCAATGTCTTTGGTGCGACCTTCATGCTGTTTTACAAACTTCAAAGACTGAACAAACATACCGCCCGAGCCACAGGCAGGGTCATAAATTTTTCCTTGGAACGGCTCTAGCATTTCGGTAAGTAAGGTTACTACTGACTTGGGCGTATAGAACTCACCACCGCCTTTACCTTCAGTAGCAGCGAACTTACCAAGGAAATACTCATACACACGGCCGACGAGATCTTCTTCGCTCATGTCGCATTCGTTGGCGAGCGTGTCGATGTTTTCAATGGTATCAATCAGTGAAGCAAGTTTTTTCACTTCAAGGTCTTGGCGAGAGAAATAGTTGTCTGGGAGTGCACCTTTCAAGCTTGGGTTAACTTTTTCAATGTTCGCTAGAGCGGTATCGATCACAACCGCGATGTTGTCTTGCTTGGCGTGTTTTTTCACGAACGACCAACGAGAGGTCTCTTCTAGGTAGAAGATATTGTCTTGCTGGTAGAACTCTTTCATTTCAACAAAGGCGTCTTGGCCATCATCGATCATCTTTTTGCGGCGAGTTTCGAACTTATCGCTGATGAATTTTAGGAACACAAGGCTCAATACGACGTGCTTGTACTCTGATGATTCGACACTGCCACGCAGTTGGTTTGCGGTATCCCAAAGGGTTTCTTCAAAGCCTTTCTTTTTCGCTGGGGCTTTTTTCTTTGCTGGAGATGGTTTCTTTGTTGGGGAACTGGCCATGATGATAAATACTTCTCAATAGATGAACTTGGCTCTAGAGTCAGAACCAAGATTTGTTGCGAGGTATTGTATCGTAAAGGATAGCGATGTGGCGGTTTTGATTAGATATTCTTGAGCTTAATTGCATATTATTTAAGAGACTTTGATTTGCTTAAAGTCGCAAACTTTTCGGTAATCGGTTATGTAAAGAGTTAGGGGAGTGATCGGTTGTGGCCAACACCTCACAAAACTGCTCACAACCTAAGTTCCACTTACATCTCATCCTCAATCTAAAAATTTTCAGGCATATGTCATCAATGTGAATACCCATCACTGATTCCGACAGGAGCCTGAAATGAATCCCAAAACTTCCGATTACCAAAAGCAGCAACGCTATCAGGAAAATGAAATCCTAGAGCATGCAGCTGAGATACTGGCAACACGCTACGTGCGTGGTGATGCCCTAACCAACCCAGATGCCACCAAAGAGTATGTCCGCTATAAGCTAGGTAGCCATGAGCGTGAAATGTTTGCCTTATTGTTGCTGGATAGCCAAAACCGACTGATTGAGTTTAAAGAGCTGTTTCAAGGAACGGTGGATGCGGCCAGCGTCTACCCGCGAGAAGTGGTGAAAGCGGTGTTAGAAGTGAACGCCGCGGCGGTAATATTCGCGCACAACCATCCATCTGGAGACTCAACGCCGTCTCAAGCCGATAGACGCATAACCGAAAGACTCAAGGACGCTTTAGCGCTGGTGGATGTACGTGTATTAGACCATATCGTGACAGGCGATACCTGTACCTCATTTGCTGAAAGGGGGTGGTTATGATTGAACAACATTACGGAGAGCTGTGCATTGACGATGCATTACATGCGTCACTGGAAGCACTTATGAATCGATACACTCTCCCAGAGAACGCTGAACGACTCGTATTGAACTGCCGCCAAATGAGTTACTACCGACATCGACAAGGCTTGCACCCCATTGAAGTGCAGCTAAAACGAGAATCTGTATCAAGCCCTTGGCTGGTGGTGTTCTTTGCCAGCTTCTCTTACCCCGATGACAACAGTACAACCGTTGAACCTGAGCTGTACTTTCACCTGGCTAATCGCTGGTGCTATCAGCCCGATGTAGGGAGCACGGATTTATCCCACCCAGAAGTACAAGAGCTGCTCTCAGTATGGATGAAAGCCTTTGCTCGCCATCTATCCAGAAACGTTTTTGATGACGTGCAACTGACAATGGTCGGTACGTTCCACTAATTCCTACTCTGTTATTTCTTATTTGAATCCTGAAACAAGGAGGACTCACTATGTCCCAATTAACCTTCATTGCCTCCACACTACCTGTGTCAAAGAAACTGCATAAGCTGTTAAATGTACAGCTCACCGCTCATTTGCTGAGTAATGAAGCACTAACCACCAGCCGTTACCTGGTGTTTAACTTCCGCGATAAAAGTTACAGCGCGGAGGAAGGCGGCTTCCATCCAGTTGAGATTGCAATTTGCCATACCTCAACAGGAGAATGGAGCATCGAATACATCACCGACTTTGCTTACATGGGGAACTACTATCCAGAGCTAGAGCGCAACTTGGATTTTGATTTTCGCGTTGGACAGTTCTTTGTGGCCTATCGTGGCTGGCTACCAATACAAGGTAGCCGTGATGCCAAAGAGCTGTATCGCCTATGGGAGAATAACTTTCTTGCCTATGTCGATACGGACGCCTACAACGAGATAGCCGTCACCCCGCAATAACTCATGACTTCCCTTCTTCTACAAACCATCAAACTTGTCACCGCTCTTATCACCCTGTTTACCCTCTCTCCTTTCTTTGGGGCAATCGGATCTCTAACGATGTTAGGTTTTCTGGTGGTACTACTGATTGGATTATTGGCAGCGATTGCCGAGCTCAGTGACAAGCATAAGCCGCGTTAATGTTAATCGGCTCACGCTTTGGTGAAGCCGATTGATGCTGTTTTCACCGTTGGACATTATGTGTCTGACCCACATCTATTCTCCCGACATTAAATGTCCGACTCCGGTGTGGAGCTTTGATGTATTGAGAGCGTAGTCATGAGCAATAAAACCAGCATTGAAGGGTTATCCGCTTTGCTGCACACGCTGATGCTTATTCCTCAACATCGATGGGTCACCGTTAGGGAGTTGCAGCAGCAGTTAGCCCTACTCGATATCCACCGCACCACGCGCAGCATTAAACGCTACCTCGATGACATCATTGTGGACGTATTTAACGTGGAGTGTGATTCGACGAGCATGCCCCATGTTTATCGGAAAACCTCAGAGCAATTACTGAAGCTCAACAAACAGGAAATGCTCCATTGGCAACTGACCAACAAGTACTTACTACCGCTGGTTCCTGATGAGCTGAATTATGGGCAAGGTCGCTCTTCGGAGAGAGACAAACCCTTACTCCACAAGGGTTCCGAGAATTCAAAAGAGCAAGCATGGTTAGCTAAAGTCCATGTGGCATTGCCCAACATTTGTGAATGGAGTAATGAGCAGCGGCAAGTGTTGAATGCGGTACATACGGCATTACTGCACAACCGCATGCTCAAGATATCAAGTCAAGTTTTGCAGCAAGAGAAAGCGTTCATTGAACCACTGGGACTCTCGGTTCAGTGTGACGCGCTCTTGCTGCTTTTTCGATTATCCGGTCAACCTACGATACGCACCCTAGCCCTACCTCTAATTGATGAGGCCAGTGTGTCGACGTTTTCTTTTACCTATCCCACTGATTTCAATCTTGAGCAGTTCATGCGTGAACATGCTGAAATCCGTGCATCCCAAATTTAACTCACCAATACGGAGAGATACCCATGAACACTCTAATTCGAACCATCATGATGACCCTATTGCTATTCAGTATTACGGCTTGCAGCGAGCAAGATGCAGCGCAAACCGTTACCGCCGATGTTGAAGTATCGATATCCACCAACCCTCACTGGGGAACACTGGTCTTTGATATTCAAGCTATCACCGACAGCACGGTAATAACCGGCGTGGTCATCAATCGAGGCAACTGCCTCCTACCCGCAGGCACGACCTCTGAACTATCTAGAAACGTTCAATTGAAGTTCGGTGAAACCTATACCGGATACAGCAACAACTGCACCGTGGACAGCGTGAAAGAGATCGAAGTCACCTCCAGCGTTGGCACCTTTGTGTACACCTTCTAACTCTCTATCCCTCAGTAACACACTAAATCAACTCGTAAGGATCAACTATGAACAAGTCAACTCTACTCATCGCGACAGCGTTAGTTTTCTCGACCTCTTCCGCATTTGCTGGTGGAACACTGGGTGGTAACCCATCCACAGATTCGGGAGCCGTCAATGTCAGTGCGGGTAAGTGCACTCAATACAAAATGGATGTGAAAGCGGCGCAAGAGG
Source organism: Vibrio sp. R12-SG2-ISO1 (assembly GCF_059834045.1). Lineage (NCBI taxonomy): Bacteria > Pseudomonadati > Pseudomonadota > Gammaproteobacteria > Vibrionales > Vibrionaceae > Vibrio > Vibrio sp. R12-SG2-ISO1. Next base: position 25,087 of record NZ_JCBDGO010000026.1, read on the forward strand.
CAGGTAAGGAGGCATCGACCATCACAGTGCCTAAAGGCTGTGAAGCTATCAAAGAGAAGTAAGACCACCCGCAACGATTACAAACGAAATCGGGGAGCGTGATTGCTCCCCATTCTTTTTTTGCCTTAACGCATCTGTTTGAAGGTATATGTTATCTGTAAAAAAGCGAGTTAACTCTATCGGAGTACCAAGCATTACATAAGGGCTTACTGAAGCTGATAACACACATATCCATATTGGACACCAACGAAAAAGCACTTAGTCACTCCTAATAACTTTCGCTCTTTCCCACCTCCCTGTGAATCCCTGTATTCATGCATGATGGTTGTCGACGAAAGTTCGTCGACAACCTCAATAAAAGGAGCTACTCATGGGAAATAAACAGCTATCAGGAAACAATAGTCCACTATGGCCGACCAAAAATGGCACATCGAATCCTTCAGGTGGTGGGCGCACCAACAACCCGCCAAGCAAAAAATAGAAGCAAACCTAGGCTGCCATAGCGCAGCCTAGGGAGCGTAATGTTGGAAGTAACGCTGGTAACGACTTGTCGTGTAGATGTCAGGTAGAGAACTACTACCCACCTTATCGAGCGCTCTCATGAACAATGCATATATCAGTAAGTCCGCACCTTGACGCCCTGCGTCCATATTGGCAAAAAACGTACTTAAGGCTTCTACAGAGGGGAGACTTTTTCCGCTACGCCACTCTTTAAAGCGTGCTTGTTGGACATCGCGCTTCAACAGACCATTTCGTTCATACTCACTAACGGGTAAGACAACATACTCTGACAACTGCGCGTAAGTTTGATTAGTTTGCGCTTTTATTAGGCCAAAAAACTTGCCAAGAAATGTTCTTTCTTCTCTATTAAAAACCTGTCCGAACACCCCGTACTGCTGCGCATGAACACTCGGAGTGTATTCTGCATAGTGTTTATCCCAATCTTCAAGAAACATGGCATCAATGACCGACATTAAGGACAACCAAAAATCATGACAGAAACAAAGCATCGCCTGCTCAGTTTCTTTTGAGGCAAGCTCACTGGGGGATTTGAGCCAGTTTTTTACTAGCGCTTTTTCTTGCTCACTAAGCAACGTAAAGTCGAGGACTGGTAGGTAATAACCTGAAATTAACTCATTTTGGTTGTTTTCATTGATACCGGGAGCATTCTGCATAAAAGCCAACTGTCTTTGATAAGCGACGCAGCGCCTATCGATATAGCTAACCAAGAGCTCTACATTCAACTCACCAGAAGTCGAAGACAACCCTTGCTGAACGCCTCTAAGAGTGTGAGACCACCAAAAAGATAAGTCTGCTTTATGAAGACCACCATCGGGGAGAGAAACGTTAAAGCTCCACCCTTTACGAACAAACACTCTCGCCAGTTGCCAAGCAAACTGACGTATCGATTTCCATCGTATTCCCTCCTTACTAATATTATCCAACGTGCGGTCTGTCGGCAGATTACTCTTTACCACTGACGCATTTAACCACTTTATTTTCTCTCTGGGAGAAACAGGGAGTCCCAAAAACTCTGAGACTTCATCAGGCGAAGGTAGAAATGGGTTACCCAACTTGATAATGGGCATTCTAAACTTTTCGTTGAGCATTAGAGATAGCTCGTTCCTCGGGCAATACCGAAACGTTAAGAGAAACTGTCGAAGCCAGCAATATTAATGATAAATAAGAATGACAGCTTGTGGTGTACATCCCACAAGCTGCGTGCCACTGACCTTATAACGCCGCGGCTTCAACCGCTAACAAATCAGCTCTCTCATTCCCTTCGATACCAGAGTGTGCTTTGACTTTAAGTACCTCGACATACTTTCTAGAACGCAGTTCATCGACTTGCTTCCAGAGCTGACGATGCTTAACTGGCTTTTTATTCGCTTTACGCCAACCTCGGTCCTTCCAATCATCCATCCAGATGTTGAAACCTTTCACGCAATAATCATTATCTGAATAGATAACATCACCATCTTCGGCATACTCCAGCCCTTCGATAAACGCCAGTAACTCCAGCTCCGCACAGTCCGTCTCTCGGTCAATAGTGATACCTTCTTCATGAACAATCTCATTGTCTTCATCCATGACCACCAGCCCGATGCCACCTCGCATACATACTTGTTGATTGTTTGGGGCTGCGCCGTCTACGTAAATTGAATAACTCATTTTTTATCTCTCTCTAATTGAAAAAGGGCGCATGACTTTGCTTAGTCAGCGCCCTGTTGATGATGTGATTTGATGCTTGTGTTACTGAAAGGATTCTTGGCTATCTCGCAGTGCTAGACGTTGCTCCATCCATTCCTCGATTTCACTTTCTACCCAAGCCACGGCACGTCCACCGAGTGGTACACTCTTCGGAAATTCGGTTTCATCTGCCATGAACTTGTAGATAGTGGATCGGCCTAGCCCTGTAATCGCCATTACGTCTTTAAGTCTTAGAAATCTCATTGGGAATCGTCTCCTGCTTTGTATATACCCATGAGATAAGCCGCTACTGTAAAAAAATGCAGTCGTGTCTAATCTGCACTAGAGCCAAAGAAGTAACGCTCTTCTTTCCATGCTTCAGCAAGGTTGCTCATCCGTTTAAAGACACTGTTCTTTATGTTAGTGTCAGTGCTCTTACAGCGTGTACCCAGGCTATAGTTCCCTCGGTCATTCAGTTGGACCATGGAGCGCTCATTACCTTGGTAGTGCTTTTTAATCGCTTCTCCCCAAGCTGTTTTCAGATGCCCCACAATTTCATTACTTTTCTCCATGTAAATGGCATCACCAAAATTCTGCTTATAATCAGTAAACAAAACCACTCGATATTGGTGCGAACGGTTATCCTCTCGCTTACGCCACACGTAGTGCAACGAATCGGCGTTCAGCTTCTCTTTCAGGATTTCAAAGTAATCGTTCAGGATGCAAAACTTTGCATCTTGATGATCTTTAGGCAGATATAAGTCAAAACGTGTAACGAGAGCGACTTCAAACTGACTGAGAGCCAATTCAAAGACATCAACCATCGAAGTCAGTGCTGACTCGTACAACCCCTTGTCGCTGTAATACAGAGGGTAATCTTCAAAAGTTCTATCAAGGGTAATACTTGGGAGGTGGGTTCTATTCGCCATGAGTAATGCCTTTTGTGTGTGAATGACATAGGCATTACTCGCGCTGTATTTTTTAAGGTGAGTTGTGACTGTAACCAAACTAATGATGACCTATCGCAACTAGTTCCAGTGGAAATAACGATAAACCACTGGAACTGCCCGTAACGTCACTTTAAATTTACTTCCGGCTCGTGCCAAAGTTTCGTTGGTGGTTGCCGAAGTGCTTGGTTTTTTCTTTTGCAAGATAGCTTCCATGCTCAAATAGATCATCAAACTGTTGATTGAAGTACTTTGAGTTGGAATCTAGACGATGAACTACTGGAGCCCCTGAGCGATCTTTGGATACGTAAACCAAACCATTGGCTTCATCATACTCCACCCCTGTGACTTTCGCCCAAGCATCTATGATCATAGAAAGTAAGTTCTCTCGCTGTTTTCTCGCTTTACCTAACCAGTTAAAACGATCTTTGTTGAAGAGCAGCAATAAGTGGTAATGGTCATTCAGTGAAGAGCAACACTCTCTTACCCATACATACCTCACGGTACAAGAATGGACTCGTTGTCCATGTCTTTCTTTTCTTCGACCATCATATTCAATCTGAGATTGCAGCGAGCGGATAAAATCAGTGATTGCTCCGCATTTCTCTTGTCCATTTCTAAGCTTAGGAAATCGAAGATCAACTCGTAACGCCATTGTACGCGGGTAGGCATCCAGAGCCTGCTCGATAGTGTCATAGATTCTATCTAGATACGGAATACAGAGTGCACCATGAGCTGTTTGAATAGGATGACCTCTAAAGGTTTTTTTATCGGTTAGTCTCAGATTTTTGTTTTTTCTAGAACGTACCTTCATTTCTATCTACTCCTGTGTTTAGGTTCATAGATAGGTCGATACCGTTATTTTTAGTTATGCGAGTTGAGTGAGCGTGTAGGGTTGGATGATGCTATATCAGATGCCTAATAATACTAACCAAACAGACAACACAAAAAATCGCCACGTATATGGTTCTAGCCCAACCGGGGAGAAAAAATGCTAGGTAATCATCAAAGCAGGGGCGCTAAACTGTAAAACATCTATACAAGACCGCCTCTATAGAATCCGATTCACTCACAAGTTAAATGACAAACCATTGAGAGCACGGTAATGAACTTTGCATCCTCCATAGTGAGTACAACATAACCACAATCCATCGTGCCTTCTCTCCCAACGACAAGCTGCATAGTTCAATCATTCTCTCCAACATTGTCTGTCTTACTGCTTCTAGAACAACATACTCATGTTCATTTGAGTTGATAGCCTTCATTCATAATCAGCTGCACTACCACCATCACACTGTCACAAGTTTATAAAAATCAAATCAAATGAATACCTTTTTCAAGAATAGAAAAAGAATTTATACATTAACAAAAAACCATAGAAAGTTGGCTATTACCTTGGAAAATAGCAGTATAAGCCCTCAAAGATTAGTTAAAATCACAAATTACTTTTTATCTTGGAACTTTTTTACTACGATATTTGATAATTTATGAATACAGTTAAAATGTATTTAAAATACGAAAAACAATCATTAAAACTACTTATTAGAGAAGAATAGGGATGATAACAAGCGAACAAGCACTTACTAAAATTGGCCTTTTCAGGGCTAACGATGAAAGGTACTTAAAGTTTTACTGGGGCTATCTTGGTAAAAATTTCGACAGGATTATGGGGTTAGATTGTCAGGACAAGAGAGAGCTACAACATAAAATATCGATGGTTTTTATGCGTAAAGATCTAGATGTTATAGGCTTGGTAAACAGATTAAATACAGCAGCGTTGGACAGCTTAGTACCTGAAAAGTCGTTTGACTGGATAGATAAAAATGACGATAGGGTAGTCTATTTCGTTTGGTCAATGCTTAGATTGGCTACACCTAGAGCATTGAAGATCGATGGAAGAGAGTCAGGGCTGAGGTACGCGCGTAGACTTGATGACTGTCTTTATTATATTGATTCAAAGAGATCAAACTATTACAAAAGCTTAAAGTTAAATCCACTACCGATGCATCGCTCAGAGGCTTTACCGCTCATTAAAGATTTCTTTGATCAATGGAATGTCACAGCTCGTTCCAAAGAAGAACTAATGCTTACTCTCAAAGAAAAGTGGTTGTATATTGCATCAGATCTTCGCCCTGATTACTCCTGGATCGACCCAAAGAATAAGCAACAAAATAATTGGACCTCTAACTATATTTCCTCCCAACTAGAGTGGTTACCACACCTACCACCACCTCTAACAACCTCTCAAAATTACAACATCAACATCGCGAACTTGGATACCTTATTTACCTTTAACAAAGGCCAAGTCAGAAACCCAAGTGAAAGAGACGAGAAAAAGAAGACAGAATACAAAGAATGGCTCAGTCATACAGATGTCATGCACAAAATGATGAAGGCATGGAAGCAAAAACAGTATAGAGAAAAGGCTCGGCGCGCATCAGCTAAATATTAACCAGGTGATACGCACTTCTCACAGACTCTTCCCTTGCTCTATGCATTACTCTACTTTAGGGCAAAAGCTAGGCCATCTTAGCTGAAGGTAACGGGTGGACGTTCGCTTCCATTAGCGATTGCAACTTGTTACCCCATGCTTCCAGAACCTTCAATTGCTCATCGATATAATCATGATGGTTATAGACTCTGAGCATACCTGGGAGCTGGTGGCCGACTGTCTTTTCAATCGCTACGATATCTAACCCCATTTCACTACAACGACTGATAAAGGTACGGCGCAAGTCGTGAGGTGAAAAGCGCTCAAAATCGATAGGTAGATTACGTTTGATCAATGCCCGTACTGCCGCAGGTTCTTGCACTTTATCGACAGTTAGCTGAGGCCATACCAACTTCCACTTACTTGGCACGCTGTCACGCTGCTCTTTTAGAAGGGTCAGCAGATAGCCACTTAAAGGCACTTTACGAGCATCTTGGCTTTTAGTGTGTCGTTCTTCTGAGCTGGCTGGTAACAGCCAAGTTCCCTCTTCAAAATCTAACTCACTCCAACGCATTTCTAGTACAGCACTAATTCGCTGTCCACAGCCAAGTAAGAACTGCATTAAACGAATGTTAGAGGGATCTGTACGCCATGACGGCATACTCGTTAACAGAACCTTTAACTCTGAAAAGCTTAAATTACGTTTTGTCACTTTTGAGCCGCCGCCAACGTCTTTTGCTTTCAGCTGTGGTGCAGGATGAGTATCAAGCATATTTAGCGCTAGGGCATGGTTAATCACTTGATTGATGATTTTATGGCAAACCCCGATAGCCCCCGCCATACGCTTACCGTCTTTATCGACCTTCGCATCAAAGACCCGGTTGAGGTCATATATGCTCAAATCAGCCAATTTGATGCTACCGAGAATCGGCTTGATATCTCGATAGTAAATGGTCCTCGACTGGTCACCACGAAGCTGTTTTGAAAGACGTTTTTCATCGAAACTAATAAACGCATCGTCAAAGCTCTTCGCCTCATCTTGTGCTCGTTTCTCGATATCCAACTCAACCTTTGGGTTCTTACCATTCTCCAGCCAACTACGATAACGACCCGCTTCCTTTCGCGCCTGATCCAATGTCATCCCGCGCTCTGGTTTGATCTTAATGTATCGACCCATAGAGATTTTTTCGTGTTTCTTCCCTACTTGAAAACGAAAGATCCAAGTCATTGTGCCTGTTGGACGAACTCGAATGTTCAATCCTTCGACCTTCTTATCGGGGATCGAGTATTCCTTATCCTGTGGCTTCAATGCTTGCAACGTTGCATTGGTACTGATTCGTTTCGTCATCGTTGGAAAACCTCTGCATTTCTGGGTACGGCTCTGGGTACGGCGTGGGGTACGGCAAGCGTCGAGTTTCTATTGTACAGCTTTGGACTTCACCGGACAATACGATTACAAAAAACAAATAAAATCAGGTATTTAACTTTAAAAAATATAACTCTATAGACTTTGGCGGATTAAAGGTTCGATTTACCCACCATATGGAAGCGGGTGTGATGCTTGAGAAAAAAGACTAGCCCCTTAAATGAACAAACGAGCCTTAGGGCTCGTTTGTTGTTTAGGAATGTGTGGTCGCGTACTTATCGCTCGGCGCCAATGTAGCCGAGCTTTTTACCGATCCACAGCAGCAACAAGAGTGAGACGATGATCGAAAAGAAGTTTGAACCGGCCTCTGGGTATTGCGCTTTCACAAATGCGGAGTGACCAAACGCACCGACGAAAAAGCACGCGAGCCCGACAAGAGGAATATCCTCAGATACCGGATGACGGAGATACTCTTGGTATAAGGCCTGTAAGGAGAGCACCAAAGCGATCAATGGAAAGATAGAGAAAGCGACCTCACTCATCGTCAACCAAGACAACATGGCATCACCGCACATACCTGCGATTAATGCCAAAATGAGGGTTTTCTTTTCAGAACCACGATCGACTGGGTTTGTTTCGTTCGACATTAGTTTATCCCACCTTTTAATCGGTTACGTTCACGTTCTTTGCGATACCAATAAGCCCCTTTGGCTATCATTCGCAACTGCATTATCAGACGCTCGGCCAGTTCATCGCGTTCACGTCTGTCTAGATCTAACGCTTCGGCCCCAGAGCTAAATACCAGCGTCACGGACGCTTGTGCCTGGGTAAACGCCTCTTCACGAGACATGCCTGAGCTGATTAAATACTCGGTCAATTCGGCGCAGAAGTGTTGCATCTCACGGGCAACCGCAGTACGAAACTCAAAAGACGTTCCGGAGCGCTCACGCAGTAGCAAACGAAACACGTTGGGGCTACTTGCGATAAACTCCATAAACGTCTCGACCGAGGTGCGAATCACACTGCCTTCTTTGACGATTCTCTGCCGCGCTTGGCGCATCAATTGACGCAGCAACAAGCCGCCTTCATCGACCATGGTCAATCCCAACTCATCCATGTCTTTGAAGTGGCGATAAAAAGACGTCGGTGCAATCCCGGCCTCTCGTGCCACTTCTCGCAAGCTCAGGTTCGAGAAACTGCGATCAGCACTTAATTGACTGAAGGCCGCATCAATCAATGAGCGACGAGTTTTCTCTTTTTGTTGTGCGCGTATTCCCATGGATTTCATCGTTGGTATCTGTGTTTAACCTCAATGCCAGTCAATATACAACGATTGGCTTACGGAGATAACCTCAATTCGTTGTTTAGTGAAGAATCGCTATTAAAACACGCCCGCTTAATTGAAGGCAAAATTCCCTCTCACTTGCTCGTCTATCCTGTGCGCCAGGCCGAAGATTCACTTCACGCACTTATTCTCGTGATCTCATCGACTCTCTCAGTCGCTTTTTTTTCTTTGCTTCTTGGAATCAGTTAAAATCTCGCTACAGCAATGTTAACACTCTATAACAAGGATAAAACTATGGCTCAGAGCAACCACTTTGATGTGATCGTAATAGGTAGTGGCCCTGGTGGTGAAGGGGCGGCTATGGGATTGACCAAAGCGGGGCTCAACGTCGCGATAGTAGAGAAAGAGAGCAGTGTCGGTGGCGGGTGTACACACTGGGGCACCATCCCCTCCAAAGCGCTGCGTCACGCGGTGAGCCGAATCATTGAATTCAACAACAACCCGCTGTTTTGCCACAATAACAGCAGCTTACACTCGACCTTTTCCAACATTCTTGGTCATGCTAAGTCAGTCATCGACAAACAAACTCGATTGCGCCAGGGATTTTATGATCGCAACCAATGCTCGTTGATTTTTGGTACGGCGCGATTTGTGGATAAATACACCATCGCGGTGATGCAAAGCGATGGCACCGAAGAGACCTACAGCGCCGACAGATTTGTGATTGCGACTGGCTCACGCCCCTATCAACCGGCGGATGTCGATTTCCTCCACGAGCGTATTTACGACAGCGATTCTATTTTGAGCCTGAAACACGACCCGCGCCACATCATCATTTACGGCGCAGGCGTGATCGGCTGTGAATACGCCTCTATCTTCCGTGGCCTTGGGGTGAAAACCGATCTCATCAATACACGTGATCGCTTGCTGTCCTTTTTGGACAACGAAGTGTCTGACGCACTCTCCTACCACTTCTGGAATAGCGGCGTGGTGATTCGCAACGATGAAACCTACGAGAAGATCGAGGGCACTGAAGACGGCGTGATCGTCCACCTCCAATCGGGTAAGAAAATGCGCGCCGACTGTTTGCTCTACGCCAACGGCCGCACCGGCAATACCGACAAGCTCAACTTAAGCGCGGTAGGGCTTGAAGCCGACTCGCGCGGTCAGTTGAAAGTGGACACCAACTACCGCACGCCAGTTGAGCACATCTATGCGGTCGGTGATGTGATTGGCTATCCAAGTTTGGCCAGTGCGGCGTATGACCAAGGCCGATTTGTGGCGCAGGCCATTACCAAAGGTCAAGCGGATGGCTACTTGATTGATGATATCCCAACCGGCATTTACACCATCCCTGAAATCAGCTCTGTGGGGAAAACTGAACAAGAACTGACAGCGGCGAAAGTCCCTTATGAGGTTGGACGCTCGTCGTTCAAACATTTGGCTCGCGCCCAGATTGCAGGCAAAGATATTGGCAGTTTGAAGATCCTTTTCCACCGTGAAACTAAAGAGATTTTAGGCATTCACTGTTTTGGTGAGCGAGCGGCTGAGATCATCCATATCGGGCAAGCCATCATGGAACAAAAAGGCGAAGCGAATACCATCGAGTATTTCGTCAATACCACCTTTAACTACCCAACCATGGCGGAGGCCTACCGCGTCGCCGCCCTCAATGGTTTGAATCGCTTGTTTTAACCCTTACTCGCGACTTTCATCTCATTCGACACGGCATCAGGCTCTGATTGGCGCCGTGTTTTTTCTTCGCAGCCATGCCCTCAAATCGACTCAGGAAAGAACGCGCCCGCTCGCCACTGGCGATACAAAATCCACCCTAATGCCATGCCTCGCGCGGCCATAAAACAGAGCATCGATAACCAAAGCGCGTGGTTTTGCAACGCCTCAAACAGCCAGAATAGAATGAAGAACCCACAGGTGGCGACAAACATGCTGTTTCTCATTTCTCTTCCTTTCGTCGCGCCGACAAAAATACCGTCGAGTAGAAAACACCACATAGAAACCAACGGCATGGCTACCAGCCAAGGAAGAAAGTGCAGCGCTTGCTGCTGGACGGACTCAATATCCGTGATCATTGCGATCAAGGGCGATCCCAGTTGGGCAAACACCAACGTCAGTACGGAGCAAATGATCAGACTCCAGAAAAAGGTGCCCAGCAATGACTGCGTCAGTTGATGACGATCTTTTGCGCCGATGGCCTTACCGACCATTGCCTCCATTGCATAGGCAAAGCCATCCATTGCGTACGAGATCATCATCAAGAAACTCATCAAGACGGCATTGGCCGCGACAATCTCATCGCCATAGTTTGCGCCTTGAAAGGTCATAAAGGTAAACACCGCTTGTAGGCAGAGCGAGCGAAGGAAGATATCTCGATTCAGTCTGATAAAACGGCTTAGCCCACGGGTGGTGGCACGCAACACATCACCAATAGGCGGTAGGTTCTGCTGGTGCCATGTTCGCCATACGCAGAAAAAACCAAAACTCATACCGGTGTAATCGGCCAATACCGACGCCCAAGCCGCCCCTTCGACTTGCCACTCCAACCCGATCACAAACAGCAGATCGAGTGCAATATTGGTCGCGTTGGTGATCACCACCATCCACATGGGCGCTTTTGCGTTTTGTGTACCCAGCAGCCAGCCAAGCAGCACAAAATTGGCTAACGCCGCAGGCGCGCTCCAAACACGGATGGAAAAGTATTGTTCACCATAAAATTTGACTTGCTCGCTGGCCTCACTGAACTGAAAGACGATATCGGCCACTGAAGCATGCACGATGAGAAACAGCAGCGCAAAAAGCCACGCCATCGCGAGCCCTTGCGTCAACACAAGCGCCAACCCATGCCCTGACTTCCCGCCATACGCTTGGGCCGCTAAACCTGTGGTGGCCATGCGCAGAAACCCGAGCAACCAGAAAGTCACACTGATCATGGTGGTACCTAGCGCGACACCGCCTAAATACCACGCATGTTCTAAATGACCAATAACCGCGGCATCTACCAGCCCCAACAGAGGCACAGTGATGTTGGACAGCACCATAGGAATGGCGAGCCACAAGACTTTTTTGTGAAGAGAGAGATTGGAAAGAGTATCAAGGATCTGCACGGGTGGAATTCACTTAAGGACGATGTGTCCAGTGTACCCCTATCACCAGCGCAGCTGAACCACCACGGGCGTTAAACGATGCTTGAGGCGATGAATTTTTCTCAGCCATCGCTGCCACAGCTTCCAACGATGACAGTGCTGATCTAAAGGCGAAAAGAGTTTCACTGAACTTGCCCAAGGCAGTATGCGTCTAACCGTCTCATCGGCCGACTTATAACCATGCGCGTAATGTGATGAACCCATTTTCTGCCCCAATGCAGTGGGGGTTAGGTCTCCGGCCAACACCAAGCACGCTCTGGCACTGTCAAAGTGACACCCCATGGCTTGAATGAAGCGGGCAATTTGTCGTTCAGTGCCATCAAGCAGTGCACATTCGCACACAATCATCACTGGCGATTTTTCCTCGATAGGTAGAGACGACATCCAACTCAAATCAGTGACACTGCCGCATAAATGGTGGTAGCGCTCACTGCGATGAAACAGCTTTTGCCGCCACAACAGATTTTCGGTGACATCCAGTTCAAGCCAATGGCAACGGCCATTGTCCACTCGGTAGAACCGAGTATCCAGCCCAGCGCCGACATTGATGATCCAGCCGTCTGGGTTATGTTGGATAAAGTGTTTCACTTGCTGATCACACAGCTGTGTAATGGTCGCATGGAGCAGCTGTTTTTGAGGAATATCGCCCGATAGACACTCTGGCGCTAACTCACAATGTCGGCACGCGTTAGCAGCGATAGGATCGTAAACCAAGCCATTATCGACAAGGCTTTCACGACTACGAAGCCACAAGGGCTGCAAAAGATTGGCGGGGATTTGATAGCGCGAATGCGCGTTGTGGTGCCGGGAAGCCATGTTCATTATCTCTCTATCGCGAATGAAAATATGATAATGAATATCAATTGCAACATCAAGCGCGAGCGAACGCATCTTGATGTTGCTCTCAAAGGCAAGACTGACTCAGCGGACTCGACGTCGAATTACATCCAGTCAGTATTGCGAATGATGCCAACCGCTAGGCCTTCAATTGCCAGGCTTTGGCTAGTTAAATCGACCTTGATTGGCGAAAATTCTTCATTTTCAGCGTGAAGCAGTACCGTTGACCCTTTACGTTCCAAACGCTTTACCGTCACGTCATCATCGACACGCGCGACAATCACTTGGCCATCACGAACGTCTTGTGTCTTATGCACCGCCAGTAGATCGCCATCCATAATGCCGATGTCTTTCATACTCTCACCGTGAACGCGCAGTAGGAAGTCAGCCTGTGGCTTAAACATACTCGGGTCCACTTGGTAGTGTGCCTCAACATGTTCCTGAGCCAAGATAGGCTCACCCGCAGCGACTTGACCAATCAGTGGCAGCCCTTCGTCGTCATTAGCGGCATCGTTCAACAACACACGAATACCTCTTGAGGCACCGGGAATGATTTCAATCACTTGCTTACGTGCGAGCGCTTTCAAGTGCTCTTCCGCTGCATTGGCAGAGCGAAAACCGAGCTCACGGGCAATTTCAGCGCGGGTTGGTGGCATTCCGGTCTCATCAATTTTACTTTTGATGAGGTCAAAAACTTGTTGTTGGCGCGGCGTTAAGGGCTTCATAAGTCACCTGTCTTTTTATACAGTTAACTGTGAGTATATCCAGTATTGAGAAAAAGGAAAGGACTAATAACGGATTTTATTTTCTGGTCAGGCTTAAGCTATTTACCTCACATTGATGCTTTCATGCTCAATTATCGTTAAAAGGTTTGACCAGTTTCTGCTATCCTTGCCAGCTGAAAACCCGCTTGGGCTTATTTCCACTTCTCAGGAGGCTCGGTGAGAGACGTTAAACGCTCACACCCAACGGCCGTGACAGAAGTGGAAATGCGCTTTGGCATACTTTTGATTTTTGAGGCTAAGAACCTTTATGTCTTCTGGACACTCTTTCTCGCGATCTTTGTTAAAGCTGCCACTGTCAGTCTTAGTCAAAGGGACGGCGATTCCTTCCGATCCGATTGCTGATCACAATATCGATGTCGACAAACCGATTATCTACGCATTGCCATACCGCTCAAGTGTTGACTTGCTCGCCCTGCAAAAGCAGACGCAAAGACTTGGCTTGCCGGATCCGTTAACGCCGCTCGAAATCAACGGCAAATGTTTCCATCGCTACGTATTCACCTCGGCGCGCAATACAGTGGTGAGCCGAGACGATGATGTGCCTCGCGAATCCGTGGCTCTATTTTCTGAGCTGCTCGAACTGCACAAATTCGATAGCGAACTTGACGTTCAGATGATCCCTGCCACCGTGCTGTGGGGACGAAAACCAGGACGAGAGTCTTCACACAAGCCTTATTTGCAGTCGCTAAATGGCCCACAAAAAGCCAAAGCAGTGCTATTTTCTGGTCGAGATTGTTTAGTACGCATCAGCCCTGTGGTCTCTCTACGCTATATGGCGGATGCGCATGGGACCGATTCATCGATTGCACACAAACTCGCTCGTGTGGCGCGCATTCATTTCTCGCGTCAGAAACTGGCCGCCTCTGGGCCAAACTTACCGAGTCGCCAAGCACTATTTCAACGCTTACTCAAATCCAAAGCGATTGAGAAAGCGATTGAGGATGAAGCGAAAGCCAAAGACATTTCCATTGAAAAAGCGCGCAAAGCGGCACATGACATTATGGATGAAATCGCAGCTGACTTTTCGTACTCCTTGGTCAAAAGCGGCGATCGCATTTTGGGCTGGCTGTGGAACCGTATCTATCAAGGCTTAAACATCAACAATGCCGCAGCGGTGCGCAAGCTCGCTCAAGATGGCCACGAGATCGTCTACGTGCCATGCCATCGTAGCCATATGGATTACCTATTGCTCTCTTACGTGTTGTATCACGAGGGCATGGTACCGCCGCACATCGCGGCTGGTATCAACCTGAACTTTTTCCCCGCCGGACCGATTTTCCGTCGCGGCGGCGCCTTCTTTATTCGCCGCAGTTTTAAAGGCAACAAACTTTACTCGACGATTTTCCGCGAGTACCTTGCTGAACTGTTTGCCAAAGGCTACTCGGTTGAGTACTTCTCTGAGGGCGGGCGTTCGCGCACCGGACGTTTGCTGCAAGCCAAAACCGGTATGCTTGCGATGACCATCCAAGCGATGCTACGTGGACTCAATCGTCCGGTGACACTCGTGCCTGTCTACATCGGCTACGAGCATGTGATGGAAGTGGGGACGTACGCTAAAGAGCTGCGCGGCAAGCGCAAAGAGAAGGAAAACGCGAGCTTAGTGCTGCGCACCATCCGTAAACTGCGTAACTTCGGCCAAGGCTACGTCAACTTTGGTGAGCCGATCCCACTCAACCAGTTCCTCAATGAGCAGGCACCGGAGTGGACGAAAGATATCGATCCGATGGGCGCTTCTAGGCCACAGTGGCTCAACCCAGTGGTCAATACACTAGCAACCAAAATGATGACCCACATTAACGATGCGGCCGCGACCAATGCGCTGACCTTGTGTGCCACGGCGCTGCTCGCATCAAGGCAGCGAGCGTTATCGCGCGATAATCTCGTCAGCCAAATCGATTGTTATCTCTCGCTTTTGCGCAATGTGCCTTACTCATCGACCTACACGGTACCGACAGAGAGCGCAGAAGCGTTAGTACAACACGCCGAAACACTGGATAAGTTTGTGCTAGAAACCGACTCGATGGGCGAGATTGTGTCACTCGATCGCAACCAATCGATTTTGATGACCTACTATCGCAACAACATCATCCATCTGCTTGCCTTACCTTCATTGATTGCCCAAATGTTGGTGCGTCACCAAGCGATGAGCCTAGAGCAGATAAAACAAAACGTTGCCTTGGTGTACCCATTCTTAAAGCAAGAGCTGTTTTTGAGTATTGAGGAGTCTCGACTCGATGAACTCACCGAGTCCTACATCGAAGAGATTGCGCGCCAAGGCCTGGTGAACATTGACCACAAAGAGCAGGTCTCCATCAACCAAGCCAACAGCCAAGTGCTGGTCCTGCTTGGTCGCACCATCAGCGAGACATTGCAGCGCTACGCAATTGCGCTCAACTTGTTGGTGGCCAACCCAGAACTTGGCAAGAGCGATTTGGAGCAGCAGAGCCAAGACATTGCACAGCGCCTTGGTCGACTGCATGGCATTAACGCACCTGAGTTCTTCGATAAAGGGGTGTTTGCGGCGTTATTCACGACGCTCAAGCAGCAAGGCTACCTCGATGTCGAAGGCAACTGCGATTTAGACAAGAGCCAAGCCTACGCATCACTGCTCTACTCGATGCTCTACCCTGAAGTGCGCTTGACCATTCAAGAAAGCATTTATCAATCGGTGGATGCGACGCGATAAACCACAAAGGGCACGATGATCGTGCCCTTTGTCTTATCTCTCCTCTCGTATCTAGAGACCCTTAGCTCTCGAAATAGGAGAGTGACGAAACGGTTACCAAAACGCGATCGCCAGTCCTATCGCGACACTCAACCCCACATAGTTGTTATTGAGGAAGGCGCGAAAGCACAAGTCTCGCTCACGATGACGAATCAAATGCTGCTGAAAAACAAACAGCGCCCCAACCACCAGTAAGCTCCAGTAGTAACTCGCACCAAGCGCATAGTAGACACCCACATAAATCAGCATCGCTAGCGTGATCAGTTGCAGCGCGCCAATGATGGTTTTATCACGGCGACCAAAGAGAATCGCAGTCGACTTAATGCCTATCTTCAAATCATCGTCGCGATCAACCATGGCGTATTGCGTGTCATAAGCAATCGTCCACAGCGCGTTAATGGCAAAAATAAACCACGCCATCATCGGCAAGGTATTCGCCTGCGCAGCCCAAGCCATTGGAATGGACCAACTGAACGCTAAGCCAAGAAACAGCTGAGGTAGATGGGTATAGCGCTTCATAAATGGATAGATGAACGCCAAAAACAGCCCAACAAACGACAGTTGGATGGTGAGCGGATTCATGGTCAACACTAATAGAAATGAGGCCACGGCCAAGATAAGAAACAGACCGACCGCTTCTTTCGCCGACACGCGCCCAGACGGTAACGGACGCTGCTGCGTGCGCTTAACATGACCATCAACACGACGGTCGGCAAAGTCATTAATCACGCACCCTGCGGCGCGCATAAAGATGACGCCCAGAACAAAGACAATCAGCACCATAGGATCAGGGCGCCCTTGCCCGGCAATGATCAATGCCCATAGTGTCGGCCAAAGCAGCAGTAGCGTCCCTATCGGTTTGTCCATTCGCATCAGTTGC
Organism: Vibrio sp. R12-SG2-ISO1; assembly: GCF_059834045.1. NCBI lineage: Bacteria > Pseudomonadati > Pseudomonadota > Gammaproteobacteria > Vibrionales > Vibrionaceae > Vibrio > Vibrio sp. R12-SG2-ISO1. The sequence continues at coordinate 41,694 of NZ_JCBDGO010000026.1, forward strand.
CAATAGGCGATGGCTTTTGAAGCGCTCATTGCACACTCTCCTTAGTGTAAATCGGGGCGGTAGGCAGAAACAGCTCGGCAACCAGCATGGGTTTATGGTTCATCCACAATCGGGAGCGGCGCGCCAATAAACGGCCTCCCTCGACCTGTGCCCAGCCAACTTGCAGTGCATCACGTTTGACGTTGTCGGCGCTAAAGACGGTCAGTCCAAGTGGGATCTCGCCTTGCGCGGTCAAATCAACATGCTGCTCTTGCAGTGAGGATTGAGGAATTAAGGTCCGCCCTAGCACCCAAGCGGTCTCATCGCCTTTCAATACCACTTTACGTAACAAACACGCTTCGTGGCTCAACAAGGCGATCTCTTGGGCATTCAAACGTTCCGAGGACACAATGCGGTTGTGCAGCAAATCGACACTTAAGGTTTGGCAATACGATTCCAATAAACGTGACAATGAGCCCTGTTCTAACAACCAATCTTTGGCGATCGGCGTTGGAAAGCTAAACTGGTCGGGATCATGCCATTCGACCTCTCGTAGGGCAGACAAACAATGCGAAGTTGATGGATTCATACTAGTATTCAATAGTCAGCTTTATATCGTAAAATAAAGCTTAAATAACAACGTTAACCACGGTATCGAGTGTTCAACGCCTCTTTTAATCACAGACAGAGGCAACATTGTAACAAGACTCTGACCTTTCGAATATCGTGAAAAGAAGAAAGAAAATCGCCCACTATGATGAAACGTTACCTAGCGCAGCTTTTTGTTGCTGCGAGTCTGCTCGTTAGCCTCCCCTCCTTGGCAGAAAAGGAAGGCGGGCCTCAACTGGCGTATTTCACGCTGGAACCGGATCTCACCACGAATTTTTATACCAAGGGTAAAGATTTGGGCTACGTTCAGGTGCGCATTGACATCATGGTTGCTAATCAAGCCGATTTGGCGGTGATTGAGCTGCATCAGCCTTTGATTCGTGATGCCGTGATCGAGTTGCTCGGGCAGCAGTCAAAAGACACCATCACCTCGCTGGCAGGACGCGAAGACTTGCGTAAAAGCCTAGTCGAGGAGCTCAACTCGATTTTACTGCCGGAAACCGGAAAAACCGTCATCGCGGATCTGCTGTTTACTAAATATCTCTACCAGTAAACGTGCACCCGTCAATCTCGATAGGTCTGTCAACGCCGCTAACGCGGCGTTTTCTATTTTTTAGCCTACCTACCCTTGGTATTTGGCTTTACTCGCATCGAGTAACCCTAAGCCAACCCCAGACAACAGCCCCACCAAGTGAGCGGTATTGGCAATGGCCATAAAGGGCTGCATAAAGCCAAGCACCAACCAAACCAACATAAACCCAATCACCTGTTTTGGCATCATCAAACCGAGCGCGGGCGCCTTGTAGCCCATCATCCAGATGTATCCAACCAACGCGTACACCACACCAGAGAGGCCGCCAAAGTTGGCGCCTTCAACCCAATACTGCCCAGCGCCTGAGAGTGCCGCCGACAGGACAAACAGTTGCAACAGCTTCCCTTGACCCAGTCGCTGCTCTATATCACCGCCAAGTTGCCACCACCAAAGTAAATTGAACACGATGTGCAACGCCGAAAAATGCAACACCGCATGACTGAGCCAGCGCCAGAGCTGCCATTGCTGGCTAGCGTCCGCAGGGAAGTGAAGCGCGAGGAAAATCGCTCGCCCTTGACCTATCTGCTGAAGCACAAAAATCACCACACATAGCAGCATGACGGCTAAAGTGATCGGCCCGGCTTTCGCTTTGATCATCGCGATGAAACTGGGTGAACGGTACTGGAAAGGATTGACTCGGGTATCCGCCACCTCCCACGACGCAGCGTGGTACTTATCTGCATTCGGGTTAGCCAGAAATTGCTCAAGCTCCTGCATCACCAGATCATAATGCTCACTTTCTTTGAGGAATAAGACAAAATCGTCACTCTCCTCATCGCGCATCATGCCAACGGTGACTCTACGAGCCGCCATGTAATCAACAAAAGCTTGGCCCATTCTGGGGTTCTTGATGGTGGTCACTCTTACCATTAGGTTATCCTGAAAGATTGGGGTTAAGCCGTCTGCACGGTAGGTAGCCCAGCGCGATGCCAGGCTTCAAAACCACCATCCACACTGTATACCTGCTCAAACCCTTGGTTCACTAAATATTGCGCCGCACCTTGGCTGCTGATCCCGTGATAACACATCACCAAAACCGGCTGGTCAAACTCCACCTCGTCCATAAAGGCCACCATGGTGTCGTTGGTCAGATGATACGCATGCGTAGCATGCGCGACGGCAAAGGATTGTGGATCACGAATATCCACTAGGCGGGCGCCTTGCTGCTCAATCATTTGCTGCGCAGAGGCAACATCGATGTGCTGAAACTGGTCCATTTACTTTCTCTTTATGCTTTTATTGTCTGCGCTCATTGTAACCTATCCAACGGAGGACAAGTACTGTCGGTTAATAAGGTTATCCACCAGCGATCAAAATGACATCATCTGTGGATAAAGTTGTGGATTGCGTTGATAAAGTGTTTGAATTAAAAAAGATCCACAATATGTAGTGATGATCATAACTATTCTGTGAGTGATTCAAAACATATCCCCATAGAAAAACCCGCCATTAAGCCTTTATTCACCCTGCTTTCTGACATCTAGCAAAGAAATTCCCCACAGAGTTATACACAGGGGCGAGCGTTGAAATGATCGCCAACTGGTTAATATAAAATGCTTTATACGATCCAAACAAAAAGCCGAGGTCACAAGACCTCGGCTTCTTCATGTTTGTGTTTCGCGCTTTGCGTTAGCGGATTAAAACTCGCCGACTGCGGCTTTGAGCTTCTTCATCGCGTTTTTCTCAAGCTGGCGAATACGCTCAGCAGATACGCTGTAGGTATCAGCTAACTCTTGCAACGTCGCTTTGTTGTCATCTAACCAGCGAGAGCGAACGATATGTTGGCTACGCTCATCAAGACTTGAAAGCGCTAGGCTCAAGCGATTGTTGGTATGAGCTTCCCAGTTGGCCGCTTCGATATTTTCTGCAACGTCAGAGGCTTTATCTTCAAGGTAAAGCATCGGAGCCGAGTAAGATGTACCGGTGTCATCGTCATCACTAGACAACTCAAATGTCGCGTCTTGCGCAGCGAGACGAGATTCCATCTCACGCACTTCTGAAGGCTCAACACCCAACTCTCTTGCGACGGTTTCCACCTCGCCGTTGTTGAACCAGCCTAAGCGTTTCTTCGACTTACGCAGGTTGAAAAAGAGTTTGCGCTGCGCTTTGGTCGTGGCGATCTTGACGATACGCCAGTTGCGAAGTACGTATTCATGGATCTCCGCTTTGATCCAGTGCACGGCGAACGAGACAAGACGTACACCGACTTCGGGATTGAAGCGTTTGACCGCTTTCATCAAACCGATGTTGCCTTCTTGAACTAAGTCGGCCATAGGTAGGCCGTAACCAGAATAACCACGAGCCACATGCACAACGAAACGAAGGTGCGAAAGGATCAATCCTTTAGCGGCTTCAATTTCACCGTCATAGTGTAGTCGTTCGGCAAGTTCACGCTCTTCGTCCGCGGTCAGCATTGGGTAGCTGTTTACGGAGCGGATGTAGCTGTCTAAGCTATCTTGAGTTACTACCGCCATTGGATACGCTTGGTTAGTCATTCAAATCCTCATCAATCTCTGATCTGGAGTGTAATTTAACCCAACAATCTTGAACTCAAAATGAACAAGTTTCAAGCTGGGATTTGCCATTATGCATAAAGCACGCTCAGGCACAATAGAAAGTATACGCTACCGTATACTTTTTTCATTATTATGACCACGCCCTGTTAAACAGGTTCAATTTCTTTTAAGTGGCGCCGCGCCGACACTTTCGCCGCCAAGCAGCCTAGAAAGATGCCAAGCATGATCAGTAAAAGCGACTCATCCCAACTGAGCCCGATAAGACGAAAACGGCTGTCATAGAGCAGCGCTAATTGCTCTACGCTGTGATTAAGGACGATGGTAATGATGGCCGTCAGGATCCATGCGCTCAATGCGCCGAGTAAACCAAACCACATCCCCGAGTAGAGATAAGGACGCAAAATAAAGCTGTCTGTCGCACCAATCAACTTCATGGTTTGGATCTCTTCTTTATTTGCCAACACATTGAAACGCAGCGTGTTACCAACAATCAAAAACACGGAGCAGAGCATCAGTACAGACAGCGTAATGATGATCCCGGTGACCAGTGTCTTAATCGCATCGAGCTTTGTCAGCCAATCTTCGTCCAAACGCACATCGGCGATGTCTTCTTGCTCTGCAACCTCAGCCGCAAGGCGTTTGATCATCGCTTGGTCGTCACTGCTTGGGGTAATAATAAGCACGCCCGGCAGCGCGTAGTTATCGAGCAATGAGATCGCCTGTTCAAAGCCAGAGTACTGGCTAAAGTCTTCTAGGCCTTGCTGCGGCGAGATGTAATCGACTTTGGCGACTTCAGTTCGGCTCTCTAACTGATCTTTCAGCACCATCACCTTCGGCTCTGGCGTCTGCTGCTTAATGTAAGCACTCACTTGCGAAGGGCTGGTCACGTCACTAGAGGCTGCGGCAATGTTTTTACCGAGCAAATAGAGCGCGGAGGGCATGGTAAGCGCCATGGAGATCACCGCTAGGGTCAAAAAGTTGGCCAGTGGTCGAAACCAGAGCGCCGCAAACGCTAACCGCGCCTGCTTAAAGTGCACCGACAAAAAGCCATCACGCTGGACTCGATTCTGGCTCGCGCGGCCTTGCTTTGTCTTCACTCGCTTATTCGCGGCCATAATCTTCGACCTCACTCAAAAAACCTTGATTCAGTTCCAAATGGCGATATTGCGGCCGAGTGTTGACCAGCCCGACGTCGTGAGTGGCAAGCAATATGGTGACGCCTGCACGATTGAACTCTTCAAAAAGTCGCACCACTCGGTTGGAGAGATCAGGGTCGAGGTTGCCGGTCGGCTCATCCGCCAGTAATAACGTCGGACGATTGACCACGGCTCGAGCAATCCCGACGCGCTGCTGCTCACCACCAGAGAGTTGACTCGGCAGGCACTTGGCTTTATCCAGTAATCCCGTTTTGTCTAAGGCCGCCGAGACGCGGCGCTTAATTTCGTTTTCCGAGATGGATTCAATACGCATCGGCAAGGCCACATTGTCGAAGACACTGCGATCCATCAATAAACGATGATCTTGAAACACAATGCCAATGTTGCGGCGTAAAAATGGAATGTCTTTGCTTGGAATTCGAGTGATGTCATGCTCATTGAAACTGATTTTTCCATCCGTTGGACGTTCAATGGCACAAATCAATTTTAACAGTGTGCTTTTCCCTGCACCGGAGTGGCCACCTAAAAAGGCCATCTCCCCTCGGCGCAAATGAAAGTCTACTTTTTGCAGCGCTTGACGACCGCCTCGGTACGCCTTACTCACTTGCTGAAATTTTATCACCCGAACGTCCTCTCACAGGTCTCAGTCAGCTTAATCTTCGCGGCTAAACAGTGCGTTGATAAATTCTTGTGTTTCAAATGGGCGCAAATCGTCAATGCCTTCCCCGACACCGATGTAACGAATCGGGATTTGGAACTGATCCGCAAGCGCAAAAATAACGCCACCTTTGGCCGTGCCATCCAACTTAGTCAGCGTGATGCCGGTTAATGGCGCCACATCGCTAAATAGCTTGGCTTGGCTGATCGCGTTTTGCCCAGTACCGGCATCTAGGGTGAGCATAATTTCATGCGGCGCTGAATCATCGATTTTCTTCATGACACGCACAATTTTGCGCAGCTCTTCCATCAAGTTGGCTTTGTTTTGCAAGCGACCTGCGGTGTCGGCAATGACGACATCCACGCCTTTCGCTTTGGCAGATTCAATCGCATCATAGATGACCGAGGCGCTGTCTGCGCCGGTGTGCTGCGCGACCACGGGCACGCTATTGCGCTCCCCCCATACTTGCAGCTGCTCAACGGCTGCAGCACGGAAGGTATCCCCAGCGGCCAGCATGACACTCTTGCCTTGTGCTTGGAACTGCTTGGCCAATTTGCCGATCGTCGTGGTTTTACCAACGCCATTCACGCCGACCATCAAAATCACGTACGGCGTTTTACTGCTGTCCACCACCAATGGCTGCTCGACTTTGGCCAAGATATCCGCCATTTCGTCTTTCAGCAGATCGTACAACGCTTCGCCATCTTTTAATTGCTGACGAGTGGCTTTTTCTGTCAATGAATCAATGATTTTGACTGTGGTATCCATGCCGACATCAGCAATCAAGAGCTGCTCTTCAAGCTCTTCAAATAGCTCGTCATCAATCTGCTTACCTTTGAACAAACCAAAAAAGCCCGCACCGATGTTGGCTTTGGTGCGTGCAAGGCTACGCTTTAAACGTGCGAAAAAGCTCTCGGTCGGTTTCTCTTGTTCAACCACACGAGGGGCCACCACCTCAGGTGTAACGTCAACCTCAGGGGCGACATCTGCCTCACTGACTGGCTCATTGGCTGACTCACGAGGCTCTGGCGACACCTCGGCATCAGGTTGTGTCTCTTGGGCGGGCGACTCGACAGGCTGCGCTTCTTGTTGTTGTGCTGATTCACGGCTCTCGGCTTGTGTCTGCTCTTCGTCACCAAAACCTAACCAAGAGAGTAAACCGCGCTTCTTTTTTTCCGACATCTGGAGCATTCCTAGATAGTAACTATTAACTTCGCGTGCATTACAGGCTGCATACCCTGTATAAATGCACGCTAACGACCGAGTGACGCTTTCCCTGCATTCAGATGATGCGTTACACTCTGTCCTTACTGAAAATTGGGCTATATTACCGCGCTCATTGCTTGAGCGACTGGATATAGTATCACTTTATTAGCGGTCAAAAAATCTATGGTAAGACGTCGCCAGCAAAACACATCACAAAATAAGCCATCCACAGGCTTTGTTCGTATCATTGGCGGTATTTGGCGCGGGCGAAAGCTGCCTGTCCACGATGCCCAAGGGTTGCGCCCCACCACCGATCGCGTCAAGGAAACCTTGTTTAACTGGATCGCGCGCGACGTGCCAAGAGCCAAATGTCTGGATCTGTTCGCAGGCTCTGGCAGCTTAGGGTTTGAGGCGGCTTCTCGTCAGGCGGATGAGGTGACACTGATTGAACTCAACCCTACCGCTTTCAAGCAGCTGAAAGCGAACGCTGAAGCGCTAAAGGCTGACACTCTCAAAGTGCACAACGGCGACAGCTTGGCGTACCTTCGCCAACCCGGCACACCGCACCATGTTGTCTTCATCGATCCGCCGTTTCGCCAAGGTTTGTTGAATGAAGTGGTGACCCTGCTTGAACAAAACGGTTGGTTGGCCGACGATGCGATGATCTATATTGAAACAGAGAAGGAGTTGGTGCTCGATTGCATTCCAGCTCATTGGCACCTGCACCGCGAAAAGGTGGCCGGTCAAGTGTGTTACCGTCTGTATGAGCGACAGCACACCGAGAACTAACAAGCAGAGAACAAAAGGACGAGATCGATGCCGCTATTTATTCTGGCCGGAAAAGCCCTATTTAGCCTAGTGTGGTTGGTGCTGGTGTGGAACCTCATCGCCCCCTTCCCAGGCAACACCGCTTATGCCCTGTACGCGATGTTTGCCTTTATGCTGATCATGCACGGGATCCAATCTGCGATTTTTATTCGCGCGTTCGCTAAGCCCTACAACCTCAGCGCTTGGGAGAAGTGGTCTTTTCTCTTTTTTGGCGTGTTTGCCTTACTGCATATTCGTCAAAAATACATGCAAAACTCCTGATAGCGTTTTCAGATATCATCTTCTTTAACGACACACGCCGCCCAATGGGCGGCGTGTGTCGTTACAGCGAAGTCGTCTTAATGTTGCGCGAGTTACCCCAGATAGCCTTTAACACCATCTAAGAACATCTGAGTTGAAATCATGATCAGCAACAGCCCCATCAGGCGTTCAACGGCTTTCAAACCGCGCTCACCCAAAATTCGGTGGAAGAAGTTATAGAACATCAAGATAAAGAAGGTCGCGCCCCAAGCGAGCATCACCGCTCCCGACAGTTGCAGCAGTTTGTCAGGGTGTTGGCTAGAGAGCAGCAAAATCGCCGCGATCACCGATGGGCCAGCAATCATAGGGATGGCCATCGGAACAATAAACGGCTCTTCCCCTGCCGCCAAGCCAGTAATGCTACCCGCACTAGGGAAGATCATCTTGATTGCGATGATAAAGAGGATAATACCGCCGGAGATACTCAAGGTTTCTGGCTGCACGTGAAGGAAGTTCATGATGCCCTTACCGGCAAACAGGAACAGCAGCAAAATCGCTAACGCGAACAGCAATTCACGAATCAGGACGCGACGACGACGTTTCGGCTCTAAGTGCTTAAGAATCGACAATACAATCGGCAAATTGCCCAGCGGATCCATGATCAAAAACAGCATGGTCGCGGCAGATAAAATGTCCATGACTCACCTCCAAATAAAAAGTCGGCGAAGTATAACAATGTCGCGATCAAATTGGCAGTAAAGCGGTAACCTCAATGTTACAGCCCGTTGACGCTAGAGGATCATCGCCGCAGTAATCAGAGAGTGAGCCAAAATATAACTGCCCGAAATCAGGTAACGCCCCCCTTTCACTGGATGACGATAATCATGCAGGGCAAGCAGCGCCGCGGAGACCGTCAGCACGAGCGTCCCAACAAAACCCAGCGCTGAGGAGAGCGAGTGCTGAGACAACCACACTTCACCCGCCGCCCAGTTGAGCTGCAATAACACGCTGCCCATGACAACAACCGGGAAAATCAGTTGGTCCAATTTCGGTAACAAAAGGAAGAAGGAAACAATCCCGATAGCAAGCAGCATGGCCGGTAACCACCACACCATCTCTCCCGAGAGCTGTAACCAAAATGATGTGCTATAGCAAAGTTGGGCGGCAATAAACGCAGCAAAACACCACTTTGGCCACCGGCCGAGCAAATAGAGACTATCTGCCGCGACGGAAACCAGAAGGCCCAACGTAATCCATCCAGCAATGACTGGCGTAGCGCCGCCATCACTCCATAATAAGACGACCAACATCAACAACGACATTGTTTTAAACAATGCCGCTTGTCTAGGGTTATTGCTTTCATCGGCAGAGATACTAATAAAGCTCGATAATGCGACCGACAGCCAGCTCCACATGTGTTCACCTCTTTTAAACTGAGGTGCCAGTGTAGGCGGGGGATAGCGGATGTCCAGATCGCGCCATCAAAACTTCGATCTTGATTAGGCTTCTCAACGATTTTCTCTGCAAGGCGCTCAAGCTTAACGCAACCAAGCAATGCCAAACGCCAGCTTGTAGGAACAATCTGAAAAATAGACGAACTCAGCCCCTATTGAGTGATGTAACAATGAAACGATCATTTCCAAGCAAAAACCAAGAGAACAGAGAAGAAAAACAGAAATAAATCCAACTATATTAATAACTTAAACGAAAATCTTGGAATACAAAAAACCGTCTTTACAAATTATCTCTTTTCTAGACTGTGCGCTGCCACCCTTCACCCTCTCATTCACGACAAAAAATGATAATCATAACGACAAAACTACGACTTTAACCAAAATAATTCCACCAGCCAAAAATAAGCCCCATAAAACACAAAAACCAGAAAAACAGAACAAATACACAAGAATAAAAGGATTAAAATACAACAAGTTAAAATAAAAAGTCACACACGAGAACAAATAAAAACCAACACAAAAAACAAACATTCAACGGATAAAAACAGGCAAAAATCAGCAGTTTTAACAGAAAATTAACGGCGATTTTTCTCTATAGGGATGAAATAGCTTGATAAACCCCCAAAACTATTGCTATTCTAAAAGGCATAGAGTTAAGCATCACTATTAAGGAGCAGTGTTATGATTACTTCTTCACAAAAACAAGGACTTGTAATGATCGCGGTTGTTGTTGGCCTAATGACACTGCCGATGTTGTACTAGTCTGAATTGTAAAAAACAAAAAAGGGACGCCGTAGCGTCCCTTTTTTGTTTTTGCCTGTTTTACCACCTATCTATGGCGACCTTATCGACACCTGCGCTGTTTATCCGCAAATCACAAAACATCGATTAATGGCCTTTTAACCAAGGTGCTTAGTTAAAACATCCCAATGTGCATAATAGAAGAACAGCGCCGCTAAGGTCGCCATGGTCATCAGCACAATCGCCGTTCGCCAAATAAACCGACTGCTTCGCGGGATCAGTTCTTTTTCACACTCATCACACGTGTTGAGAAAACTCGCTGGGTCTTCAAGCTGGTAATCGTATTCGTGTACCACTTTGTTCCGAATCGTCGCGATATAACGCAGCTTGCCAATCACATCATGAGGTAAACGCTCTTCGCAACTTGTAACAAGCTGATGCAAGCCTTTCCCCTCTGCGTGATATTGTGTCCGAAGGAGCTTCTCGATTTTACGAGTTCTCGTAATGACACTCTCAATATCAGACATAATTTCCCTCCGTCTCCGTTAGTTTAGGGAGAATTCAATCAATGCGCTATCCAGTTTTGGCAAATTTTTCACAGTTTCGAGTAAATTTGTGTAAAGGAATCAACAAGTAACTAACATGAACGGACACGGCATCACCGCCTGTGATATCGCTCGAGAAATGTGAGAAATCCACTGAAACGTCACTAAGATATGTGGGCTGGATCTGACATCCCCGCCTGAAGCGGATTACACTAACGCGGTACTTCTGAGGAGCCCGTAGTATGCCTATTACTCTATTTGTCGCGATTGTGCTGTTTGTGCTGATCAGCGGCGCACTGTTTGTTCGCTTTTATCGCCAACACATGCAAGGCGAAGGCTCGCAGGAGCAGAGCGCGCAGGTCACGATACTCGATAAACAGAGTGTGCCGGTTGAGCATGCCGCCCCCGGCGAAGATGATTTGGAATACTGGATTTATGTGCAAAAAGGTCGGCTTGGGCCTAAGCGAGAATTTCAAGTCGGCGTCCACTACTACCACGCACTAAACCCAGGGGACAAAGGCACCCTGACCTATCAGGGCGACACCTTTCTTCACTTCGCACGCCAGCGTTAGGGGAGTAGCCAGCGCGTTTTACTCGATAGAGAAAGGCAATGACTCATGAGCAGTGCGCCCGCGCCGCTAAGCAATATCCACAATGGGATCACCCAGGCAGGATGGCCTTGATACCAACCGTACTCTTTCATTGGCCACAAAAAAATAGGATGCAACAAGTAGATCCCCAAACTGTGCTTGCTCACCACGCCTACCCCTTTTGCCACCTGCGGTGATAAGCGTTCTCCCAGCCCTCGACACAGCATGAACACCATACTGGCAGCCAACACCACATTGAGGGTTTTATAGGAGAGCCAGCGACCGACCGTGTATTCGCCCGACGCAACACTGTACGTCACCACCATGTGCACCGTCACCCACAAGGCCACACCACCAAGCAGCATGCTCACCCCTAACAAGGTTCGGTTGAGCGGTACTCTTTGATAGAGCAAGTAGCCAAGAGGTAAGTACCCACTATAGAGCCAAAGCTCGTGGCTCCATGGCCCATCAATTCGAAATAGATATAAGGTCGTGGTAAGCAGCCAGATGGCGACATACGCCCACAACGCGCCATCGCCATACTGCTTCACCACATACTGAAAAACAGGAATGACAAAATAGAGCGGAATAAAGTAATAGAAGAAGCCAAGGTGATAGTAAGTTTCATGCTGGGCGCTACCTAGCAAGACCGCTTTGACCGTCTGCGCATCAAAACCTTGCGCGCTCCACCCTGAAAGATAGGCATAAAAAATCGACCATACGACAAACGGAATCAGCACCTTACCCAAACGGCGCTGAACGTAATAGCGCAAATCAAACGGGCGAGTATCGCTCAGCATCAAGGCGCCACTGATCAAAATGAACACAGGAACGGCCCAGCGCGTCACGCCGTTGACTGTCACCGCTGTCCACCATTGCTCAAAAGGGATAACGCCCAATTCGTGCCGGTAAGGAGCGAGCACATGAATGGCAATCACAGCGACAGCCGCAACACAGCGAAGCAAATCAAAAAAGAGGACTCGTTGGCGCATAGGATGGATCTCTTGTCTGGGATCTCTCGACTATAACAAGAAAAGCGCTGACAAAAGGGAAAACTTCGTCAGCGCTTTGTGAAGACTCCTACCAAGCGATTAAGCAATGGCAGGCTGTTTCACTTTTGGTAATTTCAATGAGATCAGCGTCGTTAGAGCCAAAAACGCAAACGACACCCACAAGCAGGCCGCCAAGCCCGCCACCTGAAATACCCAGCCAGAAAGAATGGTGCCGATCAAACGCCCCATCGCATTGGCCATATAGTAGAAGCCCACATCCAGTGAAACACCATCGCCCTTGGCATAACTGACAATCAGGTAAGAGTGCAGTGACGAGTTGACCGCGAATATCGCGCCAAACACCATTAAGCCACCAACAATCACCCATTCCGGTTGCCAACCGATCTGGACGGCATAGGCGATAGCCGCCGTCACGACGGCTAATGCTCCCGCCCAGACTAACGCCGCATGACCATCAGGCACGCGGCCCTGAGCTTTGCCGGTGATCTTCGGCGCCAAGCCTTGCACTATGCCGTAAGCGATGGTCCAGGCAGCGAGAAATCCCCCCACCCACAAATGCTGCCAACCAAAAACAGAACCTAGGTAGATAGGTAAGGCGACCACAAACCACACATCACGAGCGCCAAACAAGAATAGGCGCGCTGCCGAGAGGATGTTGATGGACTCAGATTTAGAGAAAATCTGCGTAAACTTGGGTTTGTTTTTGGCTTTGCCCATACCACTGTCTAAGCTCAGCACACTACCAATAAAGACCAAGGTCAGCACGCCTGCCATCAGCAATACTGCAGACTTAAAGCCCACCAGCGAAAGCAGTAAACCACCGATAAAAAAGCCCGCCCCTTTAAGGGCATTTTTGGAGCCGGTTAAAATCGCGACCCATTTATACAGCGCACCTTGCTGCTCATCCGGCACTAACGTTTTGATCGAACTTTTCGCGCTCATCTTGTTCAGATCTTTAGCAATACCCGATAACGCCTGCGCCGCCATCACCCAAGGGATGGTCAGCCAAACGTTCGGCACTGCCAACATTAATAACGCGCCGATTTGCAGCGCCAGCCCTAGATTCATGGTCTTGTTGAGGCCCAAACGCGCACCGAGCCAGCCGCCGACCAAGTTGGTGACAACGCCAAAGAACTCGTAAAACAAGAATAATGAGGCAATTTCGAGCGTGCTGTAGCCCAGATCATGAAAGTAAAGCACCACCAACATACGCAGTGCGCCATCGGTGATGGTGAAATTCCAGTAATTAAACGTGACCAACATGTATTGGCGGACGCTTTTGCTCAGGTTAGCGAACATAATTCACCTATCGCGATGCTTGAGCGCTTTTGAGTTGCCATAGTCCAAAAGCGCTCTTCGGTTGTTAGCCAGCGACTGTTAGCCAGCTACGGATTGAATGTAATCCACTTGCACAGGCTTAGTGAATGCGCCCGGGCGCAGCGCCTGCACTTCTTTAATGATGGTCTCTAGTGGCCAGTTTTTTTCCAGCAACAGATGGGCAGCGAATAGACCGGTACGACCCGAACCGCCCATGCAGTGCATCGCTACTTTGCCGCCATTATCGACAATACGGTGCAGCGTTGGGCTGGCGAGTTGCCACTTAGCCGCAAATTCACTGCCAGGGGCGCAGTCGTCTTCTATTTCAATTTGAAACCACTGCATACCGAGCGCTTGGGTTTTTTCGCCCAACGCCGCGACATCTTTACTGGCTAATTCCGCATCGTCGAGCGCAGTGACGATCGCTTCAACACCTTGTGCTTTGAGCTGTTCAAGCGAGGCATCAAGGTCTGCGTCTTTTGTACCTGGACACGGCGTCAGCACCAACGCACCTTGTTCTAAATCCAGTTGCCATGTTGGGTGTGTCATGATCAATCCTCCTTATGCCAAACCGACTTTGCGTACCAACTCAGCAGTGCGAGTGGCGTAACCCATTTCATTGTCATACCAAGCGTAGATTTTGACCATGCGGCCACCAACGACCATAGTCGAGAGTGCATCTACGATGGTTGAGCGTTGGTCACCCTTGTAGTCGATTGACACCAGTGGACGCTCTTCAAAGCCCAAAATGCCTTGTAATTCGCCTTGTGACGCTTCTTTAAGTAGCGCATTCACTTCTTCAGCGGTGGTCTCTCGGCTGACATCGAAAATAATGTCGGTGAGCGAGGCGTTGGCCAGTGGCACACGTACGGCGTGACCGTTAATCTTGCCTTCTAACTCTGGGAAGATTTCGACGATCGCTTTCGCCGATCCGGTAGTGGTTGGGATTAGGCTCATCCCACACGCGCGCGCGCGGCGTAAATCTTTATGCGGCGCATCCAAAATGGTTTGCGTGTTGGTCAAATCATGAATGGTCGTGAACGAAGATTGCTCAATACCCAGTTTTTCATGAATGACTTTCACCACTGGGGCAATACAGTTGGTGGTACATGACGCTGCCGTCACTATTTGATGGACCTCAGGGTCGAAAATATGATCGTTCACGCCCACCACGATGTTCGCCACACCCTCTTCTTTGACAGGCGCAGAGACCACAACACGCTTCACGCCTTGCGCAAGGTATTGGTTCAAAAATGACGTTTTGCGATGCACGCCCGTTGATTCAATCACGACATCACATCCTGACCAATCAACGGCATCGATGTCGCGCGATTGAGTGGTCTTGATACGCTGACCCTTGATGATCATGCTATCGCCCTCAACGCCCACTTCATGGTGCCAACGGCCTTGCACGGAGTCGAACTCTAGCAAGTGCGCTAACGTCGCAGTATCGCCCGCCACATCGTTGATTTGAACAAATTCTAACTCATCCCAATCAAACGCAGCGCGCAGCGCCAAACGGCCGATACGACCAAATCCGTTAATCCCTACTTTAATTGTCATGTTGCACTCTCTCTCAATTGGCAATCTGTTTCATCATTCATTTAGACCGCTACACACAGCACACAGGGCGAGCCTGAATCGCGTGTAACCTTTGCTGATCTTGTTGGTACTGCGTCTTTAAGCAGTTTGAAGCCACCAGATCATCGATCAATTTGTTCATCCATCCCGGCAAATCGGCGGCCAGTCGATAAAAGACCCACTGGCCCTGACGTACATCGACCAAAATGCCGTTTGAGCGTAGCAACGCAAGATGACGAGAAATTTTCGGTTGGCTCTCTTGCAGCGCCTCGGTTAACTCACCGACACACAAACACTCTTCGCGCACGATCAGCATTAAGCAACGAACGCGAGTCTCGTCCGACAACAACTTGAAGAATTGGTGAGGTAACATTGTCTACATTCTCATATATGGATATGCGAATATATTTATCTATCAGGAGAGGAAGATCAAGAGGGAGAGTGGCGATGTCATAAAAGTTTCAAACAAGGTCGCGCGCTGTCAATGGACGCGCCTGGCACTAGGCGCCTGACATTAGGCGCTTTACACTAGACGGTTAACGTCTTGGCTCCAGCGCTGCGCTTCGTTGATACGCGGCATGACGTCATCCACGCTGAGGTTGAGTTTTTTACACACTTGCTGCATACCGTGCCAATCGCAGCGTTCGTAGCACTCTTCGAGCTGCAATAAGTCGCCGTAAGGGCCTTGGCGCTCCAATAGGGCCAATTTAATCGCCCGATTGAGTGGCAACTGACTCACCAGATCCTCAAGCGGTAAGTCCAGCAGCGCATCCAAAACTGAGAATAAACCAATTAAGAAGGCTTGATCGCGATAAGGCTGGAACGGGTTGTCATACGACATCAGTAAGCAGAATTGCGCGCGCTGCAACGACAAGTTATACAGCTCTGCGGGTTTGTTGGTCGAGATGTATGACGCCACCGCCAACGAGACAAAGACACGCAGCTTATCCTCACCGAGGTAAACCAAGGCTTGGCGAAATGAAGAGATGGTGACCGACAGCCGCTCCGACATGGTATTGACGAACCGCAGCAATTGATAAGACAACGCGATGTCTTTCGCGACGATCGCTTCGACCTTGTCAAAATCAACACGAGGCTGGCACACCTCTTTGAGCAGCTCCATTGCAATCAAGTGTTCCGGTGTGACGTATTTCTGCCGGGAGAGAATCGGCTTACTGAAAAAGTAGCCTTGAAACAAGCTAAAACCTGCCGAGCGCGCGGCGACGTATTCCGCCTCTGTCTCTACTTTTTCTGCTAAATATTGCCGTTTAATACCACGATTTTTTTGTTCTTTGACGATTTGACACGCCGCCTCCAAACCCAATGCCAACACATCCAACTTGATGATCTGCACATACGGCAAAAAGCGTTTCCACTGCGGGGTATAAACAAAATCATCCAGTGCGATCACATACCCTTGGCGGCTAAGATCTTTAATGGCATCAAACAGCTCATCGGTTGGCTCGCAGGTTTCCAGCACTTCGACCACAATCTGCTCTTTGGGCAGCGATTCGGGCAAACGGCGGATGAGACTCTGGTAAGGGAAATTGATAAAGCAGCGCGACTTCGCAAGCGACGGGTTGGTGCCGAGCGAGAGGAAGTTCTCCACAATCAAGCGATAAGTCGCTCGATTGGAGTTAATGTGCGCCGGATACGCGTTGTTTTCTCCATCACGAAACAACAACTCGTAACCGACGGTTTGTCTTTTAACGTTAAAAATTGGCTGGCGGGCCACATACGTGTCACGCATGACTACGACCTAACGGGTGTCCATTATGCTTTGGCAGTGGCCAATAATGCCCCACAACCGACAAACATGGAACCAAATAGCTTATTGATTTTACTCATAACATGACCGGAACGAATAAATTTTCCCATTTGAGCTGCCAAACTGGTGTATCCCAGCATCACGACAGAATCGATCGCCACTGTCGTCGCCCCCAAAACCAACAGCTGAGTCAGCTGATCGCCCTTAGGATCGATAAACTGAGGAAACAAAGCGACCAAAAACACGATAGATTTAGGATTGGTGAGATTAATTAAAGTGGCATTGCGAAGCAGCTGACCACTGGTCAGTGCCGCGCTGACCTCGGCAGTGGCAAGCGTTGATTTATCACGCCATTTTTGAATGCCTAGCCACACCAGATATACCACACCAACCCATTTGATGATGCTAAACGCCAGAGCAGACTGAGCGACAATCGCACCAATGCCCGCCCCGACTAAGGTGATATGAATGGCGAGGCCAAGCTGCAAGCCCGCAATGGCCGCAAGTGACTTACGCGTGCCATAGCTAAGACCATTACTGATCGAGTTCACTGTGCCTGAGCCAGGGGCTAAGCTAAACACAATCGCCGTCAGCACATAAGCCAACCATAAGTGCATATCCATTTTGTTTTCCTCTCGACTAACGTGCGTTTGCCCAACATAATTGCGTTTCTACTTTGGTGCAGCAATAGGTCTCCATACCATGAATCCTTCTCCTTCACCCATCAGACCTCGTTATACTCAAGAGACAAATTTTGAGCAAGCGATCCATGCCGATATTGCGCAATTATGGCAGAGCCGCCAAGAAGGCTACTTGGCCATGCGCGATAAAAAGAAGCTCTATTGGGCCGCATTGACGTCAGAGCATCACAACAAAGCCGTGGTGGTGGTGAATGGTCGCATTGAGTGCGCAATCAAATACCAAGAGCTGTTTTACGATCTCTATCAGCAAGGCTTTGATGTTTACTCTTACGATCACCGCGGGCAGGGGTTATCAGACCGGTTAATCGATGACACTGAGATGGGCTTCGTGCAGGAGTTTGACGACTACGTCCTTGATTTAGATAGCATGGTGACGCACTTTAACTTAGAGCGTTATAACGAGCGCTTTATTCTCGGCCACTCAATGGGTGGCAATGTGGTGACACGTTACTTACAGACCCAAGGTATTGAGAACAAAGAGGCCTTTTTCCACGCCGCCGCGCTGAGCGCGCCGATGTTTGGCGTCAATATTGCGCCCTACCTCAAGCCTTTCGCGCCCATGATTGGCCAGTTCCTCACCGCCGTCTACCCCACTCCTAGATTTGCCCCCGGCCAAGTGGCGTATTATCCCAAACCGTTTGAGGGCAACTTTCTCAGCCAAAGTGAGGCGCGCTACCAGTGGTTTCGTAATCTCTACGATGAGATGCCACAACTGAGAATTGGCGGCGCCAGCACCCGCTGGGTCTGGCAGAGTCTAATGGCGTGCAAACAGTGTTTGTTGATGACCCGCCACCTGAAAACTCCGCTGCTGATTTTGCAGGCGGGCGACGATCAGATTGTCGCCAACGACGCGCAAACTCAGCTCGCTCGTAAACTCATCAAAACCAACCCTCGCAGCAAACTGGTGACCATTGACGGAGCGCGCCATGAACTGCTGTTTGAACGCGATGAATACCGCAACCGCACCCTAGATGAGATTTTGGCCTTCTTTGACCAACATGGCAGCGTGTAAGCTCGCAATGCACTCTCTCAGAAACAGGTCAATGGGCAGTGTGAAAACAGGAAAAGGGCAACAGAGAAAATTACCCTCTTTTTCTTGCCATGCATGACGTAGAATAAGCACTCTTGCCCATTGGCCAACAACATGTTGGCCCTCCTATATGGCACACGGCAACCAATCATTAAGAGGGTGATATGACCGACACACGTACCGACACGCCTTTTCGCATTGTCGCTTCTGATCTCGATGGCACGCTACTGGCACCCAACCACCAGCTGAGCGCGTTCTCCAAACAAACATTGAAGGACCTACACGCCAAAGGTTACACCTTTATCTTCGCCACTGGACGCCACCATGTTGATGTCGCGGGCATTCGTGAAATTGCTGGCATCCCAGCGTACATGATCACCTCAAATGGCGCGCGTGTTCACGATCAGCATGATCAGTTGATGTACAGCAAAAATATTCCCAGTGATCAGGTGCAAGCCGTGATCGATGTGATCAAGCAAGATCCCAACCTCTTTATCCACATGTACCGCAATGAAGAGTGGTTGCTTGATCGCGATGACGAAGAGTTGGCCAAATTCCACAGTGAATCCGGCTTTGGTTATCAACGTTTTAGCGCCAATGCCGCGCCAACCGAGGGTATTGCCAAGATTTTTTGTACCCACCCAGACAAAGATCATGACCGTTTGGTGGAATTTGAAACCCAACTTCGCGCCAAATTTGGCGATAGCTTAAGTATTGCTTTCTCCACCCCTTGGTGTCTGGAAGTGATGGCAGCAGACGTGTCAAAAGGCGAAGCGCTGAAAGTCGTGGCCGAGTCGCTTAACCTGACACTCGACAACTGCATCGCCTTCGGTGATGGCATGAACGACGTGGAAATGCTCTCGATGGCAGGCAAGGGATTGGTCATGGCGACCTCTCACCAGAAAGTGAAAAACGCGCTGCCCAATAACAAAGTGATCGGCAGCAACGCAGACGATGCCGTCGCGCATTACTTGCACGACCACCTGTTTTAAGCGCTCCCGTCAGCCCGAGACTCTCGGGCTAAAATAGCCTGCCATTGAGATTCCGTGACCGGCATGATCGACAAGCGATTGCCCTTTTTCACCAGGGGCATCGCTTCCAGCTCAGGCATGGCTTTCATCGTCGCAAGCGAAATTAAGCGATCGGTTTTACGCACAAATTCAATATCGACCATAAACCAGCGCGGGTTGTCTGGGCTCGATTTCGCATCAAAATAGGCGCTTTGTGGGTCATGGGCAAAGTGATCGGGGTACGCCTCTTTGACGACCTTCGCAATCCCCGCGACGCCGACTTTCTTGCACGAGCTGTGGTAAATCATCACCAAATCGCCCAGCTTCACCTCATCACGCATCATATTTCGCGCTTGATAATTGCGAACACCTTCCCAACACGACACCTTTTGTGTACGAAGAGTGTCAATAGAGAAGGTGTCTGGTTCAGTTTTAAATAACCAATATGCCATAATAAAATCCATTACGTTTACGCTAAGGAAGATATAGCATGAAGGCGCTTCGAAACCCAGTCGCTCTGTCCATCATATTGTTGTTACAAGCGTGCAGTTCTCAGCCATCACCCAGCAGTGTACAACCTGCGCATGTGACGCTCGATAGCGAAACGCCCACACCTACCCAAACCTTCATGCTACGCGGTGAAGTGGTGCTCGGCCACGAGGTGCGCAGCCTCACCCCTTGCGGCAGCAATCAGCAGTACTGGCTGGATCTCTCCAATGACCGATTTGCTCAAGGCATGAAACTGGTGCGCTCACCCTACAGCCCTTTGTATGGTGAAATCGTCGGTCACCTAGAGCCCACAGGGCAACAAGGGTTTGCGGCCAATTACGCCGCCAAGTTTGTGGTTGAGAGTATTAACCTTCTTAGCGCTGAAAATCCTAAACGCTGTCAACAAGCGCTAAAACCGACCCGGGCGTTTGGTAATGAGCCGTCTTGGTCTGCCCATTTTGAGTCAGACCAATTGGTCTTTCAGCGTATGGGTTTTGAAGCGCAATCCTTCACCGTCGAGCGCAAGCGTCTTGAACAAACCCGTCGCCGTTACAGTTGGCAAGAAGGCTCACTCGAACTCAATCAACGCAGTTGCGTCGATGGCATGAGTGACAGCCTGTATGGTTGGACCTCCACCCTAACGATCGGTGATAAGCAGTATCAAGGCTGCGCCACGCTTGCTAACCAAGACAACACCCAACACTGGGTCGATGACTATCACGCGGCCTCGACCAAAGCACAGCACTTCACCGTGACCATGGCACTCAGCCCTGACCATACCGCCATGACGACCTACGCCTATAACAATGGCGACGGCGATTCGGTGGAACACGGCTTTTGGCAGCAGATTAATCCTGATCAGGTGCAAGTGGTGATGACTCATCTTCAGCAGCAACCGTTACTCTCAGAACGTATCTTTACTCGTGATGGTCATCAGTTGAATGCGAAGAAAGAGCGTGTTGGCAACGTGATTTATGCGATTAATGATGGCGGGCTAACGTTATACAAAGCCAAGGTGGCCTTGACGCAAACGGGCACGCAGTCCGCTGCGACGGCCTCTAGCCTCACCCGCCTACCGCAAGGCGATGACATTCCTTCTTCAGCTCAGTTTGATGCACAGGTCGATAAAGCACTTCGCGACTATTTCGCCATGCACAATACCGCCCCAAACGGGACGAAATACCGCTGGTTGACCTATGATCTCAATGGTGATGGTCAACCGGAACTTCTGGCACAACTCGACTGGTGTGGCTCTGGCGGCTGTACACTGCTGATTTTTGAACAGCACCAACAAGCGTGGCGATTCAACAGTAAAATCACCTTAGTGCAAACCCCATTTAACCTCGGCACTCAAGCCCATGGTCAATGGCAAGATTTGGTGATGTTCGTCAGTGGCGGCGGTGCCGTGCCCAATCAACACGTGTTGCGTCACAATGGCATCAGCTACCCGCTTAACCCCAGCGTTGAGCCTGTCGCCAATTACGATGAGCTCAGCCCAGTGCAGCTTTTCTCCGATGGGGTCACGCCGCATCAAGAAGGGCTAATACTAAAATGAGTAGTGCCCCTTGCCCGCGATGTAAACTGCGACATCAATGTGTGTGCGCTCGTCAACCACACGTTGAATTGAACGCCCACATCGCCCTGCTGACGCACCCAAACGAGCAGCAGCGCGATACCAATACCGGAGGGCTGCTCAGTCACACTCTGTCAACGTGTAGCGTGCATACGTGGCAACGAACCTCGCCTTGCGACACCTTGCTAACGCTGATGCAAAACCCACGCTATCGGCCGTTTTTGCTTTACCCAGGTGAGCAAAGCCTAACGCCTCAGCAAGCGAGCGCCGACGCTGATACGCACGGTGCAACGCCGCTGTTTATTGTGTTGGATGGCACGTGGCAAGAAGCGCGCAAAATGCTCAATAAGAGTGCGTGGCTCGCTTCACTGCCTTGTGTGCAGCTCTCGCCTCAAGCCGCTTCTCTCTACGACTTGCGACGCAATCAAGCGAAGGGGCACCTGTGCACCTATGAGGTGGGCGCTGAGATCGTGCACGCGTTAGGCGCCCCCCAAGAGGCAACGCGCATGAGAGAGTTTTTCAGCTACTACTTAGCGGCCTTTCAAGCGGATAAAAGTGGCCATGCATTGCGCACTTGAGCACTTGAGCACTTGAGCACTTGAGCACTTGAGCACTTGAGCACTGAAACAACGGTGACACTAATCGGTCAGTAACAGCAAATCCGACAATTGGTTAATTTCTACATCAGGCAGCACCCGCGCATGTCGAGCCTGTCTTGGGCTGATAGCGGTATCATTAAACCAGCACGCTTGAAAACCACTGGCTTTTGCCCCTTGCACATCGCTATTGAGATGATCGCCGACATGAAGAATGCTACCGGCATCCAGCGCCAAATGCTGCGCCGCTTTGCGAAACATTTCGCCATGCGGTTTTGCGTAGCCATCCGGCCCCGCTTTGAGCGTCAGGGTGAAATACGCCGATAAGCCGATTCGCTCGACATCAACGTTACCGTTAGTGATGGCCACCAGCGGCATCTGCGCTGCTAGCCGAGTTAACACACGATGGGTCTCTTCTGGCACACTAAAGTCACTGCGCAGTCTCAGCACTTCCTCAATCGCGCTCGAAGCAGCGCTGTGCGCTTGTTGCTCGTCATAACCTAGTCTCACCAAGCCACTCTCTATCTGTTGAAAGCGCCACTTGGTGACATCATTAGGCAACCAAGGATCGCGCTCGGCCAAGCGTCGCTTGTGGCTCTGCCACCAGCTCAGTGGCACCGTCGCGCTGGCGGGGTGGTGATGGTGTAGCCACTCGACCATACGCGCTTCTAAGGTACGAATGATCGGCCAATTGTCATACAGGGTGTCATCAAGATCGAACGTCATCGCCTTGATGGGTTTGAGATGGCGATAAAATTTCACTCATCCTCCTCTTTTTTCGGCCTGCCCTTTTTTCGCGCTCTTGGGTGTGCTTGGTCATAGACCTGCGCCAAGTGCTGAAAATCGAGGTGCGTATAGATTTGGGTGGTGGAAATGTTTTCGTGTCCCAAGAGCTCCTGCACGGCACGCAAATTGTTGCTCGACTCCAGCACATGCGTCGCAAACGAGTGACGCAATTTATGCGGACTGACATGACTGGCAATGGCCTGCTTCTGCCCCCACTCCGCCATGCGTTTTTGTACGCTGCGATGAGAAATTCGACCACCCAGCTTAGAGACAAATAACCCAGGTTCATCGGGATGCGCTAAATGTCCGCGCACTTTGAGCCATTTCGCCACCCAATCGGCAGCCATGCCCGAAAACGGCACTTTTCGCTCTTTGTCTCCCTTACCGACGACACGAATTTCACCGTCCGAAAGACCCACGTCTTTGACATTCACGGCGATCATTTCAGCCAAACGTAAGCCAGCACCATACATCAGCTCCATCATGGCGCGATCGCGTATCGCCAACGGATCATCTTCATTGACTTCAAGCAGCTGCCCCACTTCATCGACATCAAGGTTCTTAGGCAGTGGCCGCTGTTTGCGCGGCGCAGAGACGCCTTTGGCTGGATTCGCCGCAAGATCACCTCTCAGCACTAAAAAGTCAAAAAAGCTACGCAAACAAGAAAGACGTGTCGCAATACTGCTTCCTTTCATTCCTTCACGCATTGCTTTACCGGCCACCTGTCTAACCCAACCCGCGTCCACTTGGGTCCACTTTTTTATACCCAAACTCGCTAGGTGCGCAGCCATGGTTTCCAGTTGCTGTTTGTAGTTGCGTTGAGTATGCAAACTCAGCCCTTTTTCACTTCTTAAATAATCGTAGAAGCGTAGTAAGGGCTGCTGCAAACCATTAGGCAGAGGTGGTGGAGCGTCGCTCATTATCTTGCGCCTGCCAAGGCAGGGTATCAATCAGGTGAGAAAGGACGAGCGCCAGATGGCGCAAAAAGAGAGTATCCATGTGTGGCTGAAAATGGCCACCGTCGGAGCTGGAAAAGGCCAAGATACCTTGGAGGGAGGTCTTATTCAGTGGCATCACCACGTAAGATCCCATTTCCGGCGCTGGGCTATGCGGCCCAAACAAAAGTTCACGATCGCACGAACGCATACGGCCAAGATAGGCACTCTTACCATTCAGGTGGTTGGTGGCAAAGCGTTGATAGCTCTCTTTGCTCAGGCGATACTTATCCTGTCCGCCCTGCACACCCACCAAACGAATATACGCCACTAAGCCCAGAGATATCGCCATGTCTTCGATCGATTTGAGCACCGAGCTTAAGCTATCGCTGCGCAGAATATGCTCTTGCAGATCCATAAATTCATGGAAAGTACGATCGTTATTTTTCGCCAGCGACATCAATGTCGTGATCTCTTCTTCAAGCTCTTCAATACGCTGACGTTGGCGGTTCAGCTGAACGTGGACGAGAGAGACAGCGCCTTGCTCTTGGTGAGGCAAAGCCAATCTGTCCACCAGCGCTTGACGCTGGGCGAAAAAATCCGGGTTGTCACTGAGGTACTCGGCAACCACTTCCGCGGTCAGTGCGTCCGCTTCAATTTGAGACACAATTCATCCCTTTACTTGTTATCTATCGAGGTGTGGATTGAGCTAGCAGCTCAGCTGGCCGTCAAACACATGTGTGGCTGGGCCTGTCATGTAAAGCGGTTTGCCTGGCCCCTTCCAGCGAATGTTGAGCTCGCCACCGGGCAGAGAGACTTTGACATTCTCATCCAATAAGCCTTGGACGATACCGACGGCCACCGCGCCACATGCGCCACTGCCGCACGCCTGCGTTTCCCCAGCGCCACGCTCGTACACACGTAGGTTGATCGCTTGGCGATTAACCACTTGCATAAAGCCAGCGTTCACGCGTTCAGGAAAGCGCTCGTGCGACTCCAGCAGCGGGCCTAGATTATCCACATCTGCGGTTTGAACGTCATCGACAACCGTCACAACATGAGGGTTACCCATGCTCACCGCTCCACAAAATAGCGTTTTATCTGCGGCGCGTAAGATGTACGTTTTCTCGGTTTGCTTGGCTTTAAAAGGGATCTTGCTCGGCTCAAACTCTGGCACGCCCATGTTGACCGTCACTTGATCGTCCTCTTCAATATTGAGGACCATCTTACCTTTCTTGGTGCTGACACTGATGCTGTACTTGTTGGTCAAACCTTTCATGCGGACAAAACGCGCAAAGCAACGAGCGCCGTTACCGCACTGCTCAACCTCACTGCCATCGGCATTGAAAATTCGGTAGTGAAAATCGGTTTCTGGATCGTACGGCGCTTCGACCACCAACAGTTGGTCAAAGCCCACGCCAGTATGTCGATCCGCCAAACGGCGGATCAGATCCGGTGAGAAAAAGATGTTTTGGGTAATACAGTCAACGACCATAAAGTCGTTGCCTAAACCGTGCATCTTGGAAAAGTGAAAATGCATAACCCTTTCATTACTCCGGAAGAATATTTTCTAGCGCCCACAAACTGGACAGCTCTTCACGCTGGCGAACCAAATGCAGCTTATCACCATCAACCATCACTTCCGCCACACGAGCGCGAGTGTTGTAGTTGGATGACATCACAAAGCCATATGCACCGGCAGAACGCACCGCAAGCAGGTCGTTCTCTTTCAGCACCAAGGCGCGATCTTTACCTAAGAAATCACCGGTTTCACAGATAGGTCCGACCAAATCGTAGGTCACCGCTTCCCCTTCGCGAGGTTTCACTGGAACGATGTTTTGCCACGCTTGGTATAGCGCAGGGCGCATCAAATCGTTCATCGCCGCATCGATAATGGCAAAGTTCTTGTGCTCCGTGTGCTTCAAAAACTCGACCTTGGTGAGCAAGACACCCGCGTTCGCGGCAATCGCACGACCTGGCTCAAAAATCAGCTCCAAATCTTGATGATTGTCCAAGCGACCAAGTAGCGCTTTGGCGTACTCTGAAGGCTGCGGTGGTAATTCATCACGATAGACGACCCCTAAGCCACCACCGACATCGAGGTGCGCAATGTTGATGCCTTGCGCTTTTAAGTCATCGATCAATGCCAGCAGGCGATCGGTCGCGTCGATAAATGGGTCGATGTGTGTCAGCTGTGAGCCAATGTGACAATCGATGCCTTTGATCTCCAAGTTGCTCAAGCTTTGCGCAAACTTGTAGACATCCGGGGCGCGTTCAAATGCAATACCAAACTTGTTGTCACGCAGACCTGTTGAAATGTAAGGGTGGGTATTCGCATCCACATCCGGGTTAATGCGCAGTGAAATAGGCGCTTTCACCCCCATCTCTGCGGCGACTTGGTTCAAGCGCTCAAGTTCCGGCTCAGACTCAACGTTAAAACACTTAATGCCAAGCTCAAGTGCGCGTTTCATCTCTTGTGCCGTTTTGCCCACACCAGAAAAGACCACCTTGCTCGGATCGCCACCGGCAGCAATCACGCGCTCCAATTCTCCACCAGAAACAATATCAAAACCCGATCCTAGACGCGCCAACGTATTCAATACCCCAAGGTTGGAGTTCGCTTTCACGGCGTAACACACTAAATGAGGGTGCTCACCCACCGATTTGTCGAAGGCATTCCAATGGCGCTCTAACGTCGCTCGAGAGTAGACATAAAGTGGCGTACCAAATTGCTCAGCCACATCACTAAGCGGTACGTTTTCGGCCCAGAGCTGGCCATCGTCCTGATAATTGAAGTAATCCAAAGTACTTTCCCTTAAATAGTCGTTTTAATTGCGATGAACACCGTTAATGGCGATGGACGCGTGGCGATTAGGAGGATTGCTCGTTCGTTTGCGTCTCTTCTGGCATGTACAAACCGCCCGTCTGACCACATCCTGCCAGACCTAACACTGAAAGAAGAAACAGAGCAAGGATTGATTTTTTCATGGGTTCTATCGTGATTATTTGTTCAATGCCCCCTATAATCGCACCACAACCAAGAAAAGCAATAGGATAGATAGGATGAACGAGACTGAATTTCATCAGTTGGTGGATGTTCAAATGCAAATCATTGAAGAAATGATTGATGACTCAGGCGCGGACATCGACTACGAGGTCACAGGTAACGTGATGACACTGGAATTTGACGATCGCAGCCAGATCATCATTAACCGACAAGAGCCGATGAAAGAAATCTGGCTCGCATCGAAATCCGGTGGTTTCCATTTCTCCTTGGTCGAGCAGCAGTGGATCTGCTCAAAAACTGGCAAAGAGTTGATCGCCATGGTCAAAGAAGAGTGTGAAAAGCACGCCAATGAAGAGATTGACTGGGTTTAACCCATTCAGAATCAAAAAAAGAGCACGCGGTGCTCTTTTTTTATCTCTTTACTTTGCTGGTTCAAGCGTTCACAACTCGGCTTGGCTTGGAGTAGTTTGAGCCATCATTGCGATAAGGGACGATGTAAGAGTCGCCCTCTTCAGGATGCACGATTTGATAATACTGCGGCAAATTGAAGTTAATGAATTTAGACGCCAATTCGCTTTCGGTTTTGACGGATGAGTAGAAGCCATTGACGCTCGCGATCATCTCATCTTTTTCACCGCTAAATTGGTGATACACCTCAACTTGGTTTGACTCATCCAGCACATAGATGTTGAAGCCTTTGTCTGTGTCTTCAAAGAAGAACTGAATCAAACCTTCACTGGCAAAACCATCAATGACCTCTGGCATTTGATAATCTTGCTCTTTATCGAGCATCAACAAGGGCGAGCCTTTCAGTTTGTTGGTTGAAATGCTGCGATAGAAATCGACTGAGTTTTCCAGCATTTGCACCGACACCCCACGACGTTCAAAGAACAAACCATAGGTCTGTTGACCAATCTTAAGCGCTTTGAAACGACGACGTTTTTCTTGCTCAACCGGCTTCAAACGCAAATCAATGCATTCGGCCAATAACTGGTAGACCATGTTGCGCATCACACCGCGCAAGTTCTTGCTGTAGCAGAACACATCCACCGACTCCGGTGGCAACGCATCTTGGTGCATCTTACCAAGTACCGTTTTGAGCGCATCCAACATAGCGGTCTCCCCTTTGAAGTGCAAGGTACGCACTTCATGCCATGAGTTGCGATAGACCAAGTCCACGCTACCCACAAGACAGGTTTGGTCTGGGCCAAAGCTAAAGATGTCTGTGCTCTTTTGATCCAACTTCAGCGCACGGCCGCTCAGCTCTGAGGTCGGGTCACTTTCAAAGTTGATGAACATGGCCAACTGGCTGATCTCACACGGACTCGCCAACGCCTGCATGGTAGGGCGACGCTTGCGCAGTGAGAAGGTATTGCGTAGATCGCTGACCATTTGGTAGAACTTATCGATGTCCAACTCGGCATCACGAATCACAGAGTGCAAACGGGTGGATTCCGTGATCAAACCGTTAAAGAAGGACCAAGCCACCAATTTACTCAAGTATTCGTTGTGCTCAAGTGGCGCACGACCGATGATTTTCTCTGCCTCTAACGGCTGTTTATACAAGTACCATCCCGCTTTGTTCGTTCTGCCCGGACGTACCTCAATAAAGCTCAAATCAGGTTCATGCAGATCCGGAGAAATTTGCGGATTCAGCAGCGTCACCTTACCCGGCAACACCTCAAACGCAGCGTACAACTTGCGCGCCAAGATACTGATATCTTGCGGGCTAATCGCGGAGGTGATGTCGTTACGACGTGCAAATTGAATAAGGTTTCGGTAACTCTGCATCAAAGCATCTAACAAGGCGTGGTGTACCACTTTCACTTGCTCGACTTTCCAGTTGCGGCGATCATCCAATTCAGCGATCACGCTCGGTGACCAGTCCCATTTTTGGATCATGTCAGACAGCGCTTCACGGCGCCAAGCCACCGAACCTGCACCAGGCTGGCGAGAGAGTTTTTCATGGGTTTTGAGATAGAAACAACGACGAACCAAATCCAAGCGGGTGTGATCACCGATACGCTCTAAATAGCGCGTCACTTTCTCAAGCATCAAATAGTACGCGTCCATCCCATAGAGATCGGGCTTGTGCGCGAAAAAACGGCGTTTGGTATCAAGGCTCAACAACTGGGTGTGCGGATACTCCCACGAGTACGCCTCAAGCAAAATCGCTTTTAATACCGATTTGTAGGGCGAATCGATGCTCTTATAGAGTTGCCATAGGTTTGAGCCAAAGTACTCTTCTGCCGGGATACGGTTCAATTTACCAAAATCAATCCACTCCGAGCAGTTAATCACATTCTGGCTGCAAAGATGCGTCACGTACTCGTCGTAACACTCTTCCATTTCTGGTGGCACGATTTGCCACAGCAGCCTTTGGCCAGCTAAACGTACCGCACTGCGATAAAACTCATCGAGTAACAACAGGTGCTGCGATGACCCGCAGTTATCCCCGGTCATCTCTTCACACTTATTGGTGCGAAAACGGCTTTCGTCCATCAAGAAGAAGTTGGCTTCAACGCCACGGCTCAGCGCCCACTCGGTGATCAAGAGACATTTGTTGGTCAAGCTGTCCCGTTCGTCAGCACTCATCTTCGAGGACACGCACACCCAAATGTCTAAATCACTGGAGGTACTCTGGCCAATTGAAGAGGTGCTGCCCATGGTGTACAAACCCAAAATCATTGGGTTGTCTGCGGTGGCGAGCGGTTGACCGATCGTAAGCTCAGTGTCCGACACGAACTGACTTTGAGGTTCACTCAATTCAAAATTGCGAATACCGTAGGGGACTTTGGATGCGTAGTAGCCTGGAATTAAAGGATGGTTGTAGTGCAGAAGAGTAGGAATCAGATGGAAAACACGCTGGGCCTGCGCATCCATAAGCGCTAACGCACGTTCAATGCGTTGCTGATTGAGATCATCAAGTCTATGGATTAGCGATTGGGTGTAAGCCAGCAAGGGATGTTCCTTGGTTAATTATCTACAGCGTGCTGTGTTTAATAATTATTCTAAAGCACTATCAAAACGTGATCAATTTAACACTTTTCTTTGGGCTGGTAAAGAATTGTACGATCGATTCAACACTATTTTGTGTCTCTTGACTGACGAGTCGTTCTCTTTTTATTACGCGCTACAGTGTGGTCCGGATACGTGATGAGTAACAATAGCGCAGCTCATAAACGAGATTGCAATCACACTTTTTTGATGATTTTTTGCTACGGATTGAGGATTGCCGCTTAGGACTCATATTGCATTGAGCATTTTTATCTCAGAGTGATACGATGGAGCCATCATTTGGTTTATCTGTTTCTATCATGACTCAAACGACTCCGATCCGTATTGCAACGCGCAAAAGCCCCCTTGCTCTTTGGCAAGCTCATTATGTGAAAGACGCCCTTCAAGCCGCTCACCCTGGTCTAGAAGTCGAGTTGGTGACTATGGTCACGAAAGGCGACATTATTTTAGACACGCCGCTAGCCAAGGTCGGCGGAAAAGGCCTGTTTGTGAAAGAGCTGGAGGTGGCGATGCTTGAAGGTCGCGCGGACCTCGCCGTGCACTCAATGAAGGACGTGCCGGTGGAATTCCCCCAAGGCTTAGGTCTCGTCACCATCTGTGAGCGCGAAGACCCGCGCGATGCGTTTGTTTCGAATCAGTACAGCAACATCGACGATTTACCACAAGGCGCAGTTGTCGGTACATGCAGTTTGCGTCGTCAGTGTCAGATAAAAGAGTATCGTCCCGATTTGGTGATCAAAGAGCTACGCGGCAACGTCGGCACCCGACTCTCTAAGCTCGATGCAGGTGAGTACGATGCGATCATTTTGGCCGCGGCTGGCTTAAAACGACTCAAGCTTGAAGAGCGCATTCAGAGTTACATCGAGCCAGAGCAATCCCTACCCGCGGTTGGACAAGGTGCCGTCGGCATCGAATGTCGCCTTGATGACGAGCGTTTAATCACGTTACTTGAGCCGCTCAATCACCCAGACACGGTCGACCGCGTGTTGTGTGAACGCGCCATGAACCTCACCCTTGAGGGAGGCTGCCAAGTTCCTATCGGCAGTTATGCACTGCTGGATGGCGAACAAATCTGGCTTAGAGCCTTAGTCGGTGAACCGGATGGATCCACCATCGTTCGTGGTGAGATCAGCGGTCCTCGAAGCGAAGCGGAGCAACTGGGAGTCACACTGGCCAATCAACTGCTCGATAATGGCGCCAAAACCATTTTAACTAAGCTATACGCAGAACAAGAGTAATGCCATGGCAGTATTGGTGACCCGGCCAGGTCAGCAAGGCCAATCGCTCTGCCATCAATTGCAACACCTCGGTGTCGCGAGTGAGCATCAACCGCTCATCTCGCTTCACCCGGGGAGACAACTTAGCGATATCGCACATGCGTTACATCGCGCCGACCTCATTATTGCCGTGAGCCAACATGCGGTGCACTTTACCGATCAAACCCTTCGCCAACATCAGCAACACTGGCCACATTCAGCGCGATACATTGCCGTTGGTCAAAAAACTGCACAGATCTTAAGCACAAAAACGCAACAAAACGTAGACTATCCTCAAGTGGGCGATAGCGAGCATCTACTTGCGCTTGCGCCCCTTCATGACGTCACCAATAGGCGTATTGTCATCCTACGCGGAAACGGTGGCCGAGACTTGATTTTCGATACCTTGCAGGCACGAAGGGCCTTAGTGGAGTATCGAGAAGTCTATCGTCGTGAAAACATTGCTTTGTGCTCAGATTTGCTCGTCCCACTCTGGCAAAATAAGCACATTGATCAGCTAGTCGTTACTAGCTCGGGTCAGCTTGAACACCTTGTCTCGCAAATCGGCAAGCGCTATCAAGCTTGGCTATTTGGATTAACGCTATACGTTCCTAGTGAGCGTATCGCTCAAGACGCACGCCAATGGGGCTTTGTCGATATCATCACGACCCCTAGTGCCTCTAATTCGGACTTACTGGCCGCTCTCCAGCCAAAACCACAGGACAAAACATAATGACAAGTAAAAAAAACAATGGACATGTTGAACCCGAAGAAAACAAAACCGCGCCAAACAAAGCAGCGATGACCGAGGAAAACAGCGCGGTGGACACTGAATCTCAAGATGTGACTTCACCTGAAACCGCATCAGAGCCAAGCCCGGACGACACAGCGCCAGTCGATAGCAAGCCTCAAAGTGGGGAGCTTGAAGAAAAACAAGGCAAACGCGGCGTGAAGCTAGCTACGATCGCCATCGTTATCGCGGTGCTGATTGGGGGCGGACTCACCTTTTACATCCAAGAGAAGAATCAGCAGCAGCAAGCGCAAATCGCTGCGCTGCAATCAGAGCTCAACCAAGCCAAACAGGCCATGCAAGCTCAGTTTGATCAGAACCAACAGCAAATCTTATCGAAGGCCACTGAGCTTAGCCATCGCGCAGATACCGTTCTAGAGCAGCAGCAAAAAAGCATCGAGAGCTTACAGCTCGCCATGGCAGACGTAAAAGGCCGTCGCCCCAATGATTGGTTACTGGCTGAGGCTGACTACCTCGTCAAGCTCGCTGGACGAAAACTGTTTTTAGAACACGACGCGGTCAGCGCCACTAAACTGATGGAAAGTGCAGACCAGCGCATCGCAGCACTGAATGATCCAAGCCTTGTACCTCTGCGCAAATCCATGGCGAATGACATCACCAAACTCAAAGGGGTCCCCCTTGTGGATCGAGAAGGCTTGGTGCTACGACTTACCGCTCTTCAGCAACAAGTCGATAGCTTACCGCTCGCCAATGCCATTCTTCCAGAGGCGCAAGCGGTGGAGGCTCGTCAAGTCTCGCAAGACGTGGCAGATTGGAAAGACAACCTGATGACCTCGTTACAAGAGTTCTCAGAGAACTTTATTACGTTCCGAACTCGTGATGGCAATGTCATCCCACTGCTCTCTCCCGAGCAACATTTCTATCTCAAAGAAAACATTAAAGCGAAGCTAGAAACCGCCATCAAAGCGGTATATGTCGAGCAACAAGAGATCTACACCACAGCGCTTGCCACGGCAGGTGACTGGTCTCAAGCGTTCTTCAACCAAGATGCCAACAATGTTCGTGAGTTCAATCAAGCCCTAGGCATGCTAGGCCAACAAACCATCCAAGTCGATTACCCGGTAAAACTCGACACACAAGAAGTGCTGTCTGACGTTATTCGCGATCGCCTACGCCGCGAAGTCACCACATTGATTACGGAGGAGAAATAATGTTTAGACTGATTTTCCTCTTTGTCATCTTAGGTGCGGGGCTGTTTGTCGGCACTCAATACTCGGGGCAACAAGGTTATGTCCTAGTCTCTATCGCCAACACCACGATTGAAATGAGCGTCACCACCTTAGTGATTTTCTTAATTGCGACGTTGGCCGCCCTCTTTGCTCTTGAGTACCTCGTTAAGAAAATGCTCTATGCCAGTTTTGCCACTTGGAATTACTTTAGCGTGCGTAAAATGCGCCACTCTCGCAGACTGACGAATGAAGGCTTAATTAAACTGATTGAGGGCGACTTTAAAACCGCAGAAAAAAAGGTCACGCGCTGGGCAAACTATCATGATATGCCTGTGGTTTGTTACCTGATTGCCTCAGAAGCGGCGATTGGTCTCGGAGACAACAAAAAGGCCGATCACTACCTTGAGCTCGCAGGTAAACAGCCTGGTTCTACCTTAGCGGTGGAGCTAACACGTGCCAAGCAGCAGGTGAGAGAGGCCAACTACGCTGGCGCACTGGAAACCTTACATCTTCTCAAGGGCCAGCATCCCAACAACGTGGTGATCGTTAACCTACTTAAGCAAGTCTATGTAGAACTGAAACAGTGGCAGCCACTGATTGATCTGACGCCCCAGCTAGGCAAACTTGGCTTGATTAGCGAACAAGATCAACAAACCTTGATCCAAAGAGCGCAATGCGGCTTATTGGTTGATGTCGCCGAAAACAAAGGAAGTGAAGGCCTAATTGGTCACTGGAACAGCCTACCGAGAAAGCTCAAGCAAGACGCCCATCTAGTAGAGTGTTTTGTGAAACAGTTGATTGCGCGCAACGCCGATCACGAAGCCTTCACCGTCATTAAAGAAACAGTGAAAAAGCACCCGAACTCCACACTGATCACCTTGCTACCAGAGATGAAATTGTCCGACACCCACCCAAGCAAACTACTGCTAGAGGAAATGGTGCGTAAAGACGCCAATAACGCCGAAGCACACAGCGCTTTAGCGCAATTGCAAATGAGAAACGAACAGTGGCAAGAAGCGCAGCAACATCTTGAGAAAGCCTTATCTGTCCGCTCTAACGTTTCCGACTACGCATACTTGGCAGATGTACTGGAGAAACAAAACCTCAACAAGGCAGCGCAGGAAGTATCGAAAAAGGCGCTGAGTATTATCCAGTCCTAGTTTCTAGCGTGAATAAAGCGGGTCATTAGCCCAATACCAAAACTGGCCAACACGGCCAGTTTTTTTTGTCCTTAAGAAAGCGTTTAAAGCATGGTTACTGAGTAACGACATGAGCCTATTGGCCGCGAGGTAAACGCGATACTGAAAGCCTATCGTAGACCAACGGCTTGCCCTTTATTCACGCTAGTATCCGACACGATTTGAACAACGACATCAAGTTTGATGGAGGAAGGTGCACGTGTGAGAAAACTAAGAGCAGCGGGTGCTAGATAATCCGTGGATGTTGCCGCACCATTCGTCGCATTCAATCGACACTCTACCTAGAACGCAAAGATCCTGAAGTGCGAGACATTATTCTTTAATCTCGCCTTGCTCTCTCTTCGAAGCCAGCCCGTTTTGGAAGCACTAAACGTAAAAAAGCCCAGTCTTTCGACTAGGCTTTCTAATAAGTGGCGGAGTGGACGGGACTCGAACCCGCGACCCCCGGCGTGACAGGCCGGTATTCTAACCAACTGAACTACCACTCCGCAGTGGTCTATTTAAAGTCTTATCTCAATCGTGCTTTAAACAGATAATGTTCAAAGCCTGGCGATGTCCTACTCTCACATGGGGAAGCCCCACACTACCATCGGCGCTAATTCGTTTCACTTCTGAGTTCGGCATGGAATCAGGTGGGTCCAAATCGCTATGGTCGCCAAGCAAATTCTTTAATTCGGAAAGCTGTTTTCAGTTCTTACACATTCAATGTTCTTTCATTGAGTCCATCAAAACCCTTTGGGTGTTGTATGGTTAAGCCTCACGGGCAATTAGTACAGGTTAGCTCAACGCCTCACAGCGCTTACACACCCTGCCTATCAACGTTCTAGTCTCGAACAACCCTTAAGGATACTTAAAGTATCAGGGAAGACTCATCTCAGGGCTCGCTTCCCGCTTAGATGCTTTCAGCGGTTATCGATTCCGAACTTAGCTACCGGGCAATGCGATTGGCATCACAACCCGAACACCAGAGGTTCGTCCACTCCGGTCCTCTCGTACTAGGAGCAGCCCCCTTCAATCTTCCAACGCCCACGGCAGATAGGGACCGAACTGTCTCACGACGTTCTAAACCCAGCTCGCGTACCACTTTAAATGGCGAACAGCCATACCCTTGGGACCGACTTCAGCCCCAGGATGTGATGAGCCGACATCGAGGTGCCAAACACCGCCGTCGATATGAACTCTTGGGCGGTATCAGCCTGTTATCCCCGGAGTACCTTTTATCCGTTGAGCGATGGCCCTTCCATTCAGAACCACCGGATCACTATGACCTGCTTTCGCACCTGCTCGAATTGTCATTCTCGCAGTCAAGCGGGCTTATGCCATTGCACTAACCTCACGATGTCCAACCGTGATTAGCCCACCTTCGTGCTCCTCCGTTACTCTTTGGGAGGAGACCGCCCCAGTCAAACTACCCACCAGGCACTGTCCTCACCCCGGATAACGGGGCTAAGTTAGAACATCAAACATACAAGGGTGGTATTTCAAGGTCGGCTCCACAGATACTGGCGTACCTGCTTCAAAGCCTCCCACCTATCCTACACATGTAGGCTCAATGTTCAGTGCCAAGCTGTAGTAAAGGTTCACGGGGTCTTTCCGTCTAGCCGCGGGTACACTGCATCTTCACAGCGATTTCAATTTCACTGAGTCTCGGGTGGAGACAGCGTGGCCATCATTACGCCATTCGTGCAGGTCGGAACTTACCCGACAAGGAATTTCGCTACCTTAGGACCGTTATAGTTACGGCCGCCGTTTACCGGGGCTTCGATCAAGAGCTTCGACCGAAGTCTAACCCCATCAATTAACCTTCCGGCACCGGGCAGGCGTCACACCGTATACGTCATCTTACGATTTTGCACAGTGCTGTGTTTTTAATAAACAGTTGCAGCCACCTGGTATCTGCGACTCTCAATAGCTCCATCCGCGAGGGACTTCA
>NZ_JCBDGO010000027.1:0-79462 GCF_059834045.1 Vibrio sp. R12-SG2-ISO1
TTATCACCGGCAGTCTCCCTGGAGTTCCCACCCGAAGTGCTGGCAAACAAGGATAAGGGTTGCGCTCGTTGCGGGACTTAACCCAACATTTCACAACACGAGCTGACGACAGCCATGCAGCACCTGTCTCAGAGTTCCCGAAGGCACCAATCCATCTCTGGAAAGTTCTCTGGATGTCAAGAGTAGGTAAGGTTCTTCGCGTTGCATCGAATTAAACCACATGCTCCACCGCTTGTGCGGGCCCCCGTCAATTCATTTGAGTTTTAATCTTGCGACCGTACTCCCCAGGCGGTCTACTTAACGCGTTAGCTCCGAAAGCCACGGCTCAAGGCCACAACCTCCAAGTAGACATCGTTTACGGCGTGGACTACCAGGGTATCTAATCCTGTTTGCTCCCCACGCTTTCGCATCTGAGTGTCAGTATCTGTCCAGGGGGCCGCCTTCGCCACCGGTATTCCTTCAGATCTCTACGCATTTCACCGCTACACCTGAAATTCTACCCCCCTCTACAGTACTCTAGTCTGCCAGTTTCAAATGCAATTCCGAGGTTGAGCCCCGGGCTTTCACATCTGACTTAACAAACCACCTGCATGCGCTTTACGCCCAGTAATTCCGATTAACGCTCGCACCCTCCGTATTACCGCGGCTGCTGGCACGGAGTTAGCCGGTGCTTCTTCTGCAGCTAACGTCAAATGAGTGTGCTATTAACACACCCACCTTCCTCACTGCTGAAAGTACTTTACAACCCGAAGGCCTTCTTCATACACGCGGCATGGCTGCATCAGGCTTGCGCCCATTGTGCAATATTCCCCACTGCTGCCTCCCGTAGGAGTCTGGACCGTGTCTCAGTTCCAGTGTGGCTGATCATCCTCTCAGACCAGCTAGGGATCGTCGCCTTGGTGAGCCCTTACCTCACCAACTAGCTAATCCCACCTGGGCATATCCTGACGCGAGAGGCCCGAAGGTCCCCCTCTTTGAGCCGAAGCTATTATGCGGTATTAGCCATCGTTTCCAATGGTTATCCCCCACATCAGGGCAATTTCCCAGGCATTACTCACCCGTCCGCCGCTCGACGCCGTTATCGCCACCCGAAGGCTTTGATAACTCGTTTCCGCTCGACTTGCATGTGTTAGGCCTGCCGCCAGCGTTCAATCTGAGCCATGATCAAACTCTTCAATTTAAAGTTTTGTTGGCTCAATGAATACTGATAAGTTTCTAGTGACTAGAAGCTAGTTCCTAGAAAACTTGAATTGACTGTGCTCGAATGCCCATCCTTTAACAAGGAAAGTCATTCAAATGGTCACTCAGTTCATTGA
Organism: Vibrio sp. R12-SG2-ISO1; assembly: GCF_059834045.1. Classification (NCBI taxonomy): domain Bacteria; kingdom Pseudomonadati; phylum Pseudomonadota; class Gammaproteobacteria; order Vibrionales; family Vibrionaceae; genus Vibrio; species Vibrio sp. R12-SG2-ISO1. The sequence goes on from NZ_JCBDGO010000027.1 coordinate 1,317, forward strand.
AACCTAAATTGTTTCCGAAGAAACTATTTGGATTATCATTAACGAGTGCCCACACAGATTGATAGGTTTATATTGTTAAAGAGCGTTCTTGGCTGTGACCTTGGTCACTCACAAGAGGCGGTCATTTTAGCGATTCAAGTTTTAGTGTCAACCACTTTTTTCAAACTTTTTTCAAGCATTTTGCTTGGCTATTTGACCTTGCTGGAAAGGTTTCAACTTATTCAGTCGTCTTCCCTTGTCAGCGAGGGGGCATTATAGAGATCGGCGTCACATTGGCAACCCCTTTTCAGCGATTTTTTTGATTTTTTTACTGTTTGCGTATTTTCTATGCGCAACGGGCTATTTTTGCCACTATTCTTGGCAACATATCGTGCTATCGCATATAGGAGAAGAGATGAGTTCCCTACGCAGTTATAAAGGTATCCAACCTCAAGTTGGCGATCGTGTCTATATAGATAGCAGTGCTGTCTTGGTTGGCGACATCACACTGGGCGATGATGCCAGTGTTTGGCCTTTGGTGGCCGCTCGTGGAGACGTCAACCATATCCGAATTGGTGCGCGTAGCAACATTCAAGATGGTTCGGTGCTTCATGTCACCCATAAGAATGCAGAAAACCCTCAAGGCTACCCACTGATTATCGGTGATGATGTGACCGTGGGTCATAAAGTGATGCTGCACGGCTGTACCATTGGTCATCGCGTGCTCGTTGGCATGGGCGCGATCGTGCTCGATGGTGTGGTCATTCAAGATGAGGTGATGGTGGGAGCAGGCAGTTTAGTTCCACCGGGAAAAACATTGGAAAGTGGCTATCTGTATGTCGGCAGTCCGGTTAAGCAGGCTCGCCCTTTGACAGACAAAGAGCGTGCTTTCTTACAAAAGTCTGCCGATAACTACGTGCAGAATAAAGACGACTACTTAAATGAGGTTGAGATCATTGCTGGTTGAGCTCAATTTCACCGCGGCTGTTAAACATCTCGTCTTCTATTAAAGACTCCGCTTGCTCTTCGAGGTCAAAGCGCCATTGTTCAAACAGTTCGATGGCGTGTTGGCCCGATGTAATGCTTTGCTGCGCATACGACTCCAGTACCGCTTGGCTCACCACACACTCAATCAAGGCACCCGCTTGCTGAGCAGGGAAGCAAACCGCAGCGCGCTCTTCATCCCAATGCTGTCGATCGGGAAACAAAATCGATTGATTCATCTTTTACCCTTGTAAATTTCTACGCAGCTCGCGCAGCACCTGCTTAGTGCCTGGGCGTAAACCTCGCCACAGCATAAAGCTTTCTGCCGCTTGGCCAACCAACATCCCTAAGCCATCATAGCTGACGGGCGCACCCGATTGTTCCGCCCAGGCATTAAAAGGCGTTTTACCTGCGCGGTAGACCATGTCATACACCACTTGGCAACCTTGAAAAATGGTCGGTGATACCGCTGGCAACTCACCACTCAATCCCGACGACGTTGAGTTAATGATGACATCAAAGCCAGTCTCGACCTCTTCCAGTGAGGCGGCTTGCACCACACCAAACTCAGCGAAAAGCTCTGCCAACTGTGATGCTTTGGCTTTGGTGCGATTGGCGATCACTATTGAATGCGGGTGCTGGTCGAGCAGCGGTTTGATCACGCCGCGCGCCGCGCCGCCTGCGCCAAGCAATAGTATTCTCGCCCCTTTCAGCACCACTTGCTGGGCAAGCAAATCTTGCACTAATCCTTCACCATCAGTGTTATCACCAATGATGTCTCCATCATCTAACTTCTTTAAGGTATTAACGGCACCGGCCAATTGCGCTCGCTCAGTCAGGCGGGTCGCAAACTGAAACGCCTCTTCTTTAAACGGTGCAGTGATGTTGCACCCCTTACCACCTGCGGCAAAGAACTCCGCTACCGCCGTTTTGAATGTGCCGATCTCAGGCTGCTGCGCTTGATAGGTTAACGCTTGGTTGGTCTGGCGAGCAAATAAGGTATGGATAAAAGGCGATTTACTTTGGCTAATGGGATTGCCAAACACCACATAGCGGTCAAGAGGTTGTGTCATGTCCTTACCTACACAAAAATAAACGGGTCAACGGTCATTGACCCTATCACTATCCCGGCCAGGATCAAGCGCTATGCCGAGATAAACATGTTACCAATCACGCGGTTTGAGGAAATCGCGATACAAAACCGCTTCAGGGCTGTCTGGCTCAATCTGATAATTGTACTCCCAGCGAGCCAGTGGCGGCATCGACATCAAAATCGACTCGGTTCGGCCACCACTTTGCAAACCAAACAAGGTTCCTCGGTCATAGACGAGATTAAATTCCACATAGCGACCACGGCGATAAAGCTGAAATTGACGCTCTCGGTCAGTGTAGGGGGTCTCTTTGCGGCGCTCAACAATCGGCAAATACGCCTGGGTATACCCTTCACCGACCGCTTTGATGTAATCAAAACACTTATCAAATGGCCACTCGTTGAGATCATCAAAAAATAGCCCACCGACGCCACGCGTTTCATCACGGTGCGGCAGATAGAAGTAATCATCACACCATTTTTTGTGCTTGGCATACACATCATGACCAAAAGGTTCACACACCTCTTTCGCACTGCCATGCCAGAACTGAGCATCTTCTTCAAATGGGTAGAAGGGGGTCAAATCGAACCCGCCGCCAAACCACCATATCGGCGCCTCGCCCTCTTTTTCGGCAATAAAAAAGCGCACGTTGGCATGGGAGGTGGGCACATAAGGGTTATTCGGATGCATCACCAACGACACGCCCATGGCTTCAAAGCGTCGCCCGGCGAGCTCTGGGCGATGGGCAGTGGCCGAGGCGGGCATCGCTTTGCCAGAGACATGAGAGAAGTTGACGCCGCCTTGCTCAAACACCGCGCCCGCTTTCATCACTCGGGTGCGACCACCGCCACCGAGCCGCTCTCCGGGTTCACGCTGCCAAGCATCTTCCACAAACAGCGCTTGGCCGTCGGCCTGCTCAAGCTGCTGACAAATGGTATCTTGCAGTGCCAACAAAAACTGCTTCACCGCCTGCTTATCTATTACTGACATTTTACTTCCTTGCAGGGTAGGCCCTGTTTCACCACGCAGTCACTGGCTGCGTCTTTTTGGGATGAGACTCAGTGTACAAAGAATCTGCGTCGAAGACTAATCACTGCGCGGTTCAAAGTGCGCGCAAACGTTTGCTTGCCAGGAAAAACGCCGTATAATGCGCACAAATTGACGATGTGGTTGTACTGGGTTTACGACACATCCTGTTTTTCATTCCACACAAAAGGTTGAAGGAGTTTGAGATGAAAGTCGGTATCATCATGGGTTCAAAATCAGATTGGCCAACAATGAAGCTCGCCGCGGAAATGCTGGATAGATTTGGTGTTGAATACGAAACTAAAGTCGTCTCTGCGCACCGCACTCCTCAATTATTGGCAGACTACGCCAACAGCGCGAAAGAGCGCGGTCTGAAAGTGATCATTGCTGGCGCTGGCGGCGCTGCGCACCTACCGGGCATGGCTGCGGCGTTCACAAGCTTACCTGTCTTGGGTGTTCCTGTTCAATCACGTGCCCTAAAAGGGATGGATTCGCTACTTTCTATCGTGCAAATGCCAAAAGGCATCGCGGTCGGTACACTGGCGATCGGCGAAGCGGGCGCAGCGAATGCGGGTATTTTGGCCGCGCAAATCATCGGTACCCACGATGAGACCGTGATGGAGAAAGTCGAAGCGTTTCGCCAAGAGCAAACCGAGACCGTCCTTGCTAACCCAAACCCAGCCGAGGACTAAACCATGCATGTGTTGGTGTTAGGTGCAGGCCAATTAGCACGAATGATGTCTCTTGCGGGCGCACCACTGAACATTGAGATCTCGGCGTACGATGTCGGCAGTGAAAACATTGTCCATCCTCTCACCCAACACGTGGTGGGCCACGGTCTTCGCAATGCCATTGAGAGTGCCGATGTGATCACGGCTGAGTTTGAACATATCCCACACGATATTTTGACCCTCTGCGAGCAAAGCGGGAAGTTTTACCCGTCAGCAGAAGCGATCAAAACCGGTGGCGATCGCCGTATTGAGAAGGCGCTATTAGACAAAGCGGGCGTTCGCAACGCCAACTACCATGTCATTGAGAGCCGGGAAGATTTTGATCGCGCGATCGAAAAAGTCGGCATTCCTATGGTGCTGAAAAGTGCCCTAGGTGGCTACGATGGTAAAGGCCAATGGCGATTGAAAGACGCCGCTCAAGCGGACAGCATTTGGCAAGAGATGGCACAATGCATCCAAGCCAGTGAGACACAAGCGATTGTGGCGGAAGAGTTTGTCCCGTTTGGCCGAGAAGTTTCCTTGGTGGGCGCACGAGCCAAAGACGGCTCGGTCGCTGTTTACCCGCTGACTGAGAACGTCCACACCCAAGGGGTGCTGAGCCTATCGACCGCCATTTCTGACCCTGAGCTGCAAGACCAAGCGCAGGCGATGTTTAGCGCTGTAGCCGAGAGTCTCGACTACGTGGGCGTGCTTGCCCTTGAGTTTTTCGATGTCGATGGCACCCTGCTCGTGAATGAGATTGCACCGCGCGTGCACAACTCCGGCCACTGGACGCAGCAAGGCGCAGAGACCTGTCAGTTTGAAAACCACCTAAGAGCCGTGTGTGGCTTACCGCTTGGCAGCACCAAACTGGTTCGTGAAACGGCGATGATCAACATCCTTGGCGAAGACACACTGCCACAAGCGTTGCTGGCCATTGAAGGGTGCCATATCCATTGGTACGGCAAAGAGAAGCGTGCAGGACGCAAGATGGGTCATATCAATGTCTGCGGCGACTACAGTGGTGAGCTGCAACGAAAGTTGTGTGAACTGGCCACCCTGCTCGACAGTGATGCCTTCCCTGCGGTGCATGAGTTTGCTCAAAACTTCGAATCGTAATCGAATCAAATGAGTGTCGACTCTACGAACACTGGATTGAAAAAGGCGCTCATGGCGCCTTTTTTGTCTTTGATGACATTGTATTTGCGGAAACGCTCGGCCGATCCGATGTCGCCTTACCACGGTATAGTCTTAAGCCACGATATAGTCTTAAATAGGCACTCGCCCAAAAATTAAGACTGAATGGCCTGACAACGGCGAGCCGCACACTGCAACTGTTGGCCTTTCGCGCTGTGTTTTTCCACCAGCAGTGGAAACCCACACACTTGGCACTCCCCACTGACGGGCGGCTGATTGACGGCAAACTTGCATTTCGGGTAGCGGTCACATGCATAAAACAGCTTACCAAAGCGAGATTTACGCTCGGTCAGCTGACCTTGATGGCATTCAGGGCAGGCGATGGCGACGTTGTCCTCACTCGGCTCTGCGGGGGCATCGATCGACTCAATGTGGTGACACTCAGGGTAATGACTGCAACCGACAAACATCCCATAGCGACCTTGGCGCAGCACCAACTCATGACCACACTCAGGACATGGCACACCTAACTCTTTAACGATGTGGCCATCATTTTGATGCAAAGGTTTGATGTAATCGCATTGCGGGTACAAGGTGCACCCCAAGAAAGGACCATGTTTGCCATGGCGCAGCGACAGCTCCCCCGCCAAGCCTTGAGCTTGGCATTTCGGGCACGCCTGATGTTCTAAGGCGTGCTCGTGGGCAGAAAACAACTGATGGTCGATTTTTTTACTCATATCACTTAGGGTCGCAAAGCGACGGTATCAGTGCAAGATACCCTGCTCTTTGGTGTAAAGAAGCTCTTCCATAAGCGTGTATTCATTTTCATTGCCCGGTACATTAAACAGCACCATTAGGACAATCCACTTGAGGTCATCAAGCTCAAACTCATCGGTTTCGAGCCCCATCACTCGGTCAATGACCATCTCACGTGTTTCCGCCGTCAAAACGCTCACTTGCTCTAAAAACATTAAAAAGCCACGACACTCAAGGCTGAGGCGGTCGCACTCTTTGGCGGTATAGATACGCGTAGACGGAGACGAGGTACTGACAGAGATCGCCGAGTGCGCTTCCGTTTGCTGGAGCGCCGCCAACTCTTCTAACCAGACCAGGGCCTTATATATGTCTTTCTGATGAAAACCAGCGCGAAGTAACTCTTCTTCTAGCTCATCTTGGTCGACCTGTAACTCTGCATCGCTATGGATGTAGGTCTCAAACAGATACATCAAAATATCCATCATCATAGCTAGCCCCTCCCCTTTAAAATGTAGCCACCGGAAACTGCAACAACGTGCCCTAAAAGCTCGAGCTCCAAGAGCTGCATCATGACATCCTGCACGGGTATATGGGTCCGCGATGCTAAGATATCAACTGGTGTAGCCTCATTACCTACGTTAGCTAACAGCTCGGGAAATGGCAATTCTTCTTTACTCACTTTCGTCGCTTCTTTATCGTTAGAAGATAAAAGCGCTCGGAAATGCGAGCAGCTCGGCGTCTGGGTGCGGGATTCGCTCTGTTTATCCGCCTGTTGCCGCGACCAAGCTAGCAAGCTGTCAAGTTCGCACAAGATGTCCTCAACCTCTTGGACTAAGCTCGCCCCTTGCTGAATTAAACGGTGGCAACCGCGCGCATAGACTTGATGAATAGAGCCGGGAATGGCAAACACTTCTCGGCCTTGCTCAAGGGCATAACGCGCGGTAATTAATGAGCCGCTTTTCTCGGCCGCTTCCACCACCAGCACGCCCAGCGATAAGCCACTGATAATGCGATTGCGGCGAGGAAAGTGATCCGCCTTAGGTTTGGCCTGCGGATGCAACTCACTGACCAACGCGCCTTGCTGAGTGATACGATCTGCCAGCGCTCGGTGGCGAGCAGGGTACACTTCGCCAAGACCACTGCCGAGCACCGCGACCGTCTCGCCGCCCGCTTTCAGCGCGCCATCATGGGCATAGCCATCGATGCCGAGCGCTAGTCCGCTGGTGATACACAGCCCCTCTTTGACCAACGCACTGGCAAACTCTCTGGCGAGCGAAAGCCCATCCTGACTAGCATTGCGACTGCCCACCATGGCCAATTGCGGTAAGTGAATCGCCTCAAGCTTGCCTTTGACAAACAGCACCGCCGGCGACGCAGGGGCGTTGGCGAGCAGTGGCGGATAGTCACTCGCGTCACGGGTGACGATATGGTGATCCGCCTCGCGCTCGCGCCAAGCCAAACACCCATCCACCTCTTTTTCTGCGCGCCGCTGAATATACTCCACCTGATGCTCACTCAAGCCAAACGCGCGCATCTCGTCGCTCGAACTGGAGACAATCTCGTGCGGCTCGGCCACCTTTAGCAAACGCTCAAAGGTCTTCGGACCAATTCTGGGCGTAAAATAGAGCGTCAGCCAAGCGCGCAGCTCACGCTCTGTCATCCTTGCTCCTTACCCTGTAGCTCTGCGTCCACAACGTCTTCAGCGGATTTAAGCGTCGCCAGGGGAGAGCGCAAACGGGTTTCAGTGGCAATCGGCTGCTCACTCTGAGTAACCAGCGCCAGACTAAAATCTTGATAAGGACGAATCACCATCAAATGCCCAATGCGCACATCCGGCAATTGCTGCACCTCTTGCCTAGCCAATACCCCTTGGCCAGCTTTGGCCACCTTGTGACCCGGCTGATAGAGGTCGAACATACTGCCTTGACGCAGCGCATCGCGCGCGCCGCGATCGATGACCACCACTTGATGCTTGCCCACATATTGGCTGCCTTCCAGCGACCCCAAGATGGACGCATCGATGGCCTTAGGTGAAGGCTGGGGATAAAAGCGTTGACTGAAATCAGACTGAGTCTCACGCACGGGCAAGGCGATGTCTTGCGCGAGAATTTCCTGCGTTTGTTGGCGAACTTTGAGCGCCGTCATGTCCGTATCGCTCGGCGCCGCAGGCTCATCCGCAGACTCGGCGACTGCGATTTTTTTCAGCGCAATGACGCGCTTATCATCGCGTGTAAAGGTGGTCATTTTGCGGTAAATATGCCACTCACCTTGCGCTTGTTGCCCCGTGACATAGAGCAGTTGCTGCCCGGTGAGATATTGCAAGCCATTGCTCGATCCAATCACCTTGGCGCTCTCTGCCAATAACGACTCGTCAAGCAAGAGATCCGATTCGAGGTACGGCAACACCCACTCTTCACGCAGCGTCGGCAGCGCTTGTTTATCAAGCTTTCTGACTTTAGGGCTCAGCTTGTGCATTGGTTTCACCGTCAGAACCGGCTCGCCATTGCGCCAGATCAGATTGAGCTTGTCACCGGGATAAATCAGGTGAGGATTATCAATATCGGGATTGACCTGCCATAGCCTTGGCCAAAGCCAAGGGCTATCGAGGTAGAGCGCCGAAATATCCCACAAGGTATCGCCTTTGACCACGACATACGTCGTGGGCGCATCGGGTTTGAGGGTTAACACCGACGAGACAGAGAAAGGAACCCAAGCCACCCACAGGGTCGCCACGCAGAGAAGTGGCCTGCGCCAACTGGAACACCGTTTGAAACTCATCATCACCTAAATCCTTGGTTATCTGAAAGAAACCGCTGCTCAACTTAAGCGTCTGTGCTCAACATTGACACCGAGAGTGGCAGGGAAAATGCGTAATGATGCTGTCATTTAGGTTATAAAATGTCTAGAATTGAGCCAACAAGCTTTACCCTGATTCGGCACAGTTCAACATTTTGAGTGTATATGTCTGTATTACAAGTATTAACATTCCCAGATGATCGCCTTCGTACCGTGGCTAAGCCCGTAGAGAAAGTGACGCCTGAGATTCAAAAACTCGTCGATGACATGATTGAAACCATGTACGACGAAGAAGGAATTGGTCTTGCGGCCACCCAAGTCGATGTTCACCAACGTATCGTGGTGATCGACATTTCGGACACCCGTGATGAGCCAATGGTGCTTATCAATCCAGAAATCATCGAGAAACGCGGTGAAGATGGGATTGAAGAGGGCTGCCTATCGGTGCCTGGCGCACGCGCTTTAGTGCCTCGCGCAGCCGAAGTGACGGTCAAAGCGCTCAATCGCGATGGTGAAGAATTTACCTTCGAGGCGGATGACCTACTGGCGATTTGTGTTCAGCACGAACTTGACCACCTAGAAGGCAAGCTCTTTGTCGATTACCTATCGCCACTGAAGCGTAAACGCATCCAAGACAAACTGGCGAAGATCAAGCGCTTCAACGAGAAACAATCCGCCGGTAAGTAAGCGTATTACTGAGAAAGAAAAGATAAGGAACGTACCTTGAGCAAACCACTTAAGATTGTTTTTGCTGGTACTCCGGACTTCGCCGCCCGTCACTTGGCGGCGTTGTTGTCTTCGGAGCACGACGTCATTGCCGTGTACACCCAACCCGACCGCCCTGCAGGTCGTGGTAAAAAGCTCACCGCGAGCCCAGTCAAACAGATTGCCCTTGAGCATGACATTGCGGTCTACCAACCGGAAAACTTTAAGTCTGAAGAGGCCAAGCAAGCGTTGGCGGATTTAGACGCCGATTTGATGGTCGTCGTCGCATACGGCTTGCTGCTGCCGCAAGCGGTATTGGACACGCCTAAACTTGGCTGTATCAACGTGCACGGTTCGATTTTGCCACGTTGGCGAGGCGCAGCGCCGATTCAGCGCGCCATTTGGGCGGGCGATGAAGAAACCGGCGTCACCATCATGCAGATGGACATTGGCCTGGATACTGGCGACATGCTCTCCATCGCGCGCTTGCCGATCGAAAGCAGCGACACCAGTGCATCCATGTACGAAAAGTTGGCCGATTTAGGCCCAAGTGCGCTATTGGACTGCCTCACTGACATCGCACAAGGCAGCGCCGTCGCCACTAAGCAAGATGATGCCCTAGCCAACTACGCCAAAAAGCTCAGCAAAGAGGAAGCCCGCATCGATTGGAATGACGACGCCGAGCACATTGAGCGCTGCGTACGCGCATTCAACCCGTGGCCAATGAGCCACTTTGAAGCGGCCGACAACAGCATCAAGGTGTGGCAAAGCCGCGTGGCGGAGCACACCACAGACCAAGCGGCGGGTACCATTATCCAAGCAGACAAAACCGGCATCTATGTCGCAACAGGCAAAGGCGTATTAGTCCTTTTGCAACTGCAAGTGCCGGGTAAAAAAGCCATGTCGGTGCAAGATATTCTCAACGCCCGAGCAAGTTGGTTCGAAGTGGGCTCGGTACTGAGCTAACCCTTCACACCCTGTCATTGCGCTGCAATGAATCACGTACATTTTGAGGGCAGAGATGCCCTCCCTTATTTAAGGTATTGATTATGAATGTTCGCGCTGCTGCCGCTAACGTTATCTTCCAAGTGGTCGACAAAGGTCAATCACTCTCGCATGCGCTGCCTGCCGCGCAAAAGACCATCAAACCGCGTGACCACGCTCTGCTGCAAGAGATTTGCTACGGTGCTTTGCGTTACTTGCCGCGTTTAGAGTCTATTGCCAACGAATTGATGGATAACCCGCTCAAGGGTAAAAAACGCGTTTTTCACCATTTGATTTTGGTGGGGATCTACCAACTGAGTTTTATGCGCATCCCTTCGCACGCAGCGGTCGCGGAAACCGTGGAAGCGACCAAAACCTTGCGCGGCCCGAGTCTGCGCGGTTTGATTAACGCGGTGTTGCGTAACTACCTACGCAATCAAGAAGAACTGGATGCCTTTGCGACCAGTCACAATGCCGGCAAGTATGGCCACCCTAACTGGCTACTGAAGCTGCTGCAAGAGCACTACCCACAGCAGTGGGAGCGTATTGTTGAGGCGAACAATCAAAAAGCGCCGATGTGGCTGCGCGTCAACCGCCAGCACCACACCCGCGATCAGTACATCGCTTACCTGAATGATGAAAACATAGAATTCACTCTTCACCCCGAGGCCGCTGACGCCATAAAATTGGCCAAACCTTGTGATGTGACCCTATTGCCCGGCTTCGATCGCGGTTGGGTTTCCGTGCAGGATGCCGCCGCGCAGTTGTCTGTCGATTACCTTCAGCCACAAGAAGGGGAGCTGATCCTCGACTGCTGCGCCGCGCCAGGGGGCAAGACGGCACACATTCTTGAGCACACGCAAGACACCGAAGTGGTGGCGATTGATGCCGATCCTACTCGCCTTAACCGCGTGCATGACAACCTCGAGCGATTACAGTTGAGAGCCGATGTGATTTGCGGCGATGCACGCTACCCACATCAGTGGTGGCAAGGTGAGCAGTTTGACCGTATTCTACTCGATGCCCCTTGCTCGGCGACCGGTGTGATTCGACGCCATCCGGACATCAAATGGCTGCGCCGCGCTGATGACATTGAAGCGCTGTCCGCTTTGCAGAGTGAAATCCTGGATGCCATGTGGCAACAACTGAAAGCGGGCGGTACCTTAGTCTATGCCACCTGCTCGATTGCGCCGCAAGAGAACGTTGAGCAAGTGCGCGCTTTCCTCTCACGTACGTCCGATGCACAGTTGATCGGCAGTGAGGAATCTCAGCCTGGCCGACAAATTCTTCCAGGTGAAGAGGACATGGACGGCTTCTACTATGCAGTTTTGAAAAAAAAGCGGTTTTGAAAAAAGCGGTGTGAAGAAAAAGCGGTAGGTCTTAAGTCAAGCAATACGCCGCAATAAACAAGGACAGTGCGCCCCGTCATCGGGGCGATGACGACGTTCAAGAGAGCAAAAGATGAAGATCATTATTCTCGGTGCCGGACAAGTTGGCGGTACATTGGCAGAAAACTTGGTGGGTGAAAACAACGACATCACCATCGTCGACAAAGACAGCGACCGCCTACGTGAACTGCAAGATAAGTACGATCTGCGCGTAGTCAATGGTTACGCCAGCCACCCTGACGTACTGCGCGAAGCGGGCGCTCAAGACGCCGATATGTTGGTGGCCGTGACCAATATGGACGAAACCAACATGGCCGCCTGCCAAGTGGCCTTCACGTTGTTCAACACGCCAAACCGCATTGCACGTATTCGTTCGCCCCAATATCTCGCCGAAAAAGAAGCCCTGTTTCAATCCGGTGCCGTGCCGGTCGATCATCTGATTGCACCAGAAGAGTTGGTCACCAGCTACATTGAACGTCTGATCCAATACCCCGGCGCCTTACAAGTGGTCAGTTTTGCTGAGCAAAAGGTTAGCCTAGTGGCCGTTAAAGCCTACTACGGCGGCCCTTTGGTTGGTAACGCCCTCTCTGCGCTGCGTGAACACATGCCGCACATTGACACCCGCGTGGCGGCGATTTTCCGTCAAGGTCGCCCTATTCGTCCGCAAGGCACCACCATCATCGAAGCGGACGACGAAGTCTTTTTCGTCGCTGCAAGTAACCACATTCGCTCCGTCATGAGTGAATTGCAACGTCTTGAGAAACCCTATCGCCGAATTATGATTGTCGGCGGGGGCAACATCGGCGCCAGCTTGGCCAAGCGCCTCGAACACACCTACAGCGTTAAACTGATTGAACGCAGTTATCAACGCGCCGAACGTCTCTCAGAAGAGCTGGAAAACACCATTGTCTTTTGTGGTGACGCCGCCGATCAAGAGTTGCTCACCGAAGAGAATATCGACCAAGTCGATGTCTTTATTGCGCTCACCAACGAAGATGAAACCAACATCATGTCCGCCATGCTGGCCAAACGCATGGGCGCGAAAAAGGTGATGGTGCTGATCCAACGCGGGGCTTACGTCGATTTGGTCCAAGGCGGCGTGATAGATGTGGCGATTTCGCCGCAGCAAGCGACGATTTCAGCGCTGCTGACGCATGTGCGCCGTGCTGACATTGTTAACGTCTCTTCATTGCGCCGTGGCGCGGCAGAAGCGATTGAAGCGGTGGCACACGGTGACGAATCGACCTCGAAAGTCGTCGGCCGCGCGATTGGTGAAATCAAACTGCCTCCAGGTACCACTATCGGTGCCATTGTTCGCGGTGAAGAAGTGCTGATCGCACACGACAGAACCGTGATTGAACAAGATGACCACGTGGTGATGTTCCTTGTCGATAAGAAATACATCCCTGACGTGGAAACCCTCTTCCAACCGAGTCCGTTCTTCCTTTAAGGGGACGACCTTATGGTGAATTTTCGCCCGGTTCTATTCGTCATTGGACTCGTGCTCTCTAAGCTGGCGCTGTTTATGTACGTGCCGACGCTGGTGGCGTTTGTCACCGGCACTGCAGGCTTTTTGGAGTTTGGTCAATCGGTGCTGATCACCCACTTGGTCGCCTTTGTCTGCTTGACGATTGGCCGAACTCGGCGCTTTCGCCTGAGCGTGCGAGACATGTTCCTCATCACCAGCTTGGTGTGGACGATTGCCAGCGCGTTTGCCGCCCTGCCGTTTGTGTTCATCAATCACATCAGCTTCACCGACGCCTATTTTGAAACCATGTCGGGCATCACCACCACAGGTTCAACGGTCCTCAGCGGACTCGATGAGATGGCGCCGAGCATCTTATTGTGGCGCTCGATTTTGCAGTGGCTTGGTGGCATTGGCTTTATTGTTATGGCGGTCGCCGTCTTGCCAATGCTCAATGTCGGCGGTATGAAACTGTTTCATACCGAATCCTCTGATTGGTCGGACAAAAGCAGCCCGCGCGCTAAAACCGTGGCAAAAAACATCGTCATCGTCTATTTGACCCTCACCGGCCTTTGCCTGCTCGGCTACTTGATGACGGGCATGACGCTGTTTGAAGGGATCAACCATGCCTTTACTACCTTGTCGACGGGCGGCTACTCGACCTCTGACGGTTCGATGAACCATTTCTCCCATGGCGCGCATTGGGTGGGCACACTCTTTATGTTCTTGGGCGGGTTACCGTTTTTGCTTTTTGTCTCCGCGCTGCGCAAACGCCGTTTGAATGAGCTGGCCAGCGACGCGCAAGTGCGCGGTTTCACCCTTTTGTTTCTCGCCAGCAGCGTGATCATTGCCAGTTGGCTGGTCGTGCGTGATGGCTACGCGGTGGCGGATGCGCTGCGAGTCTCCATGTTTAACATCGTCTCGGTGGTCACCACCACCGGGTTCGGCTTAGAAGATTTCACCGCTTGGGGCGCGCTACCGACCACCTTGTTTGCCTTCTTAATGATGGCGGGCGCCTGCTCGGGTTCCACCTCTGGCGGCATCAAGATCTTCCGTTTTCAAATCGCCATTACGCTGCTCAATAAGCAGATGATGAAACTGATTCACCCGTCTGGGGTCTTCGTCCAGCGCTACAATCAGCGCCCTGTCAACGATGATATTGTGCGCTCAGTGGTGGCGTTTGGTTTGATGTTCTTCATCACCATTATTTTCATTGCAGGTTGCTTGAGTGCACTCGGCCTTGACCCTATCACCAGCATTTCCGGTGCGATTACCGCGGTCGCCAACGTCGGCCCGGGCATGGGCAGTGTCATCGGCCCCACCGGTAATTTCGCTCCCCTGCCCGATACCGCTAAATGGTTACTCAGTTTTGGGATGCTGATGGGGCGACTAGAAATTCTCACCTTGCTGGTGTTGTTCTTCCCCGCCTTTTGGCGCCGATAGGCACTCGGCCTTCCTCTGTGGGCTTATCGGACCGGCAGCTGATAAATGGCAAAGAAGTGACAGGCGCAGCCCGCCAAAACAAACAGATGCCAAATAGCATGGTTGTAGGGAATACGCTTCGCGACATAAAACACCACGCCCAGTGAGTAGACCACGCCGCCAATCGCCAGCAGCATCAAGCTTTCCAGTGGTAAGGTCATCGCCAGTTGATAAATCACCACCAGCGACAGCCATCCCATCAATAAATAGGTCACCAGAGAGAGGCGTTTGAAGCGATAAACGAACGCCACTTTCATCACGATCCCCACCAAGGCAATCAGCCAGATCACCACCATCAAACCGATCGCGAGCGGCGTTCTGAGCGCAATCAATAAAAATGGCGTGTAACTGCCGGCAATCAGCAAGTAAATGGCGCAGTGATCGAAGGTTTTCAGTGCCCGTTTGGCTCGCGGCACATCAATGGCATGATAGAGGGTCGACGCCAAAAACAGCAGTATCATGCTGGCGCCGTACAGGCTATAGCTGACCCATGACAAGGCATCCGCCTGTTGCTCGAAGGCGCGCAGCAGCAAGGCCAACAGCCCGACCACACTGAGCAATAAACCCAGACCGTGGCTGAGCATATTGGCTCGCTCTTCTTCGCGGCTGTAAGAGGATAAAAGCGTCGACATAGGCATCACTCTGGAGCATTAGAATAAACACTCCAGAGTATGCCATGTTCAGCTTACAAGTGTAAGCTTAAATTAGATGAGGTGATAGGTGAGGCTCGCTGTCGATGTCGCGCCCAAGTATCAAATATGAGCCTCAAGAATGCGCATCGAGGTAGTTCAGTACCTGCTCGCCCGCCTCTTCTGCGGGGGTACAGAGCGAAATGGAAAGTTGGCGTTTCAACTGCCCCATACCCAGCAGGCTCGCGAGCATCCCTTTTGCCCCTTCACGATGACGATCAATTTCAAACCACATTTGCAGTTCGTCTTCACTGCGATACGCCACCACTTCTAACTCTCGCCAACGACCATGAAACGGCCCTGTGGTCGGCACAAACTCAAACTCCTGCACAAAAGGCAGAGCAAAGCCATCCACCTCTTCACACTCTACCTGGCGAATACGCAGCCCCTGTGCTTCTAACGCAGTAAAGATGCCATCAAGCAGAGGATCGGGGCGCACCGTCAAAATATCTTTGTCGGTTGGATCTTTGGCCATCGCAATGTCGAGGCCAGTCTCAAGCCACACCTTGGAATCACCAATGGTGACCGGCGTATTCCACGGCACATCCAACTCAACTTCGAAATCGCGCGTCTCACCAGGCTCAATCGTAAACGCGTAAGGCAGCGTCCACGTCGCCAGTGTATAACTGGTGGGCACGCGGCGCATTCGACCGGCGTTGTGGTCACTTTTATGGTGATTGTCCGGCACTTCTTTGATGTAACGGCAGTAGAGTTTGAGTTCGATGTTGTCTATCTCTTGCGCACTCGAACCGCCATAGACATGAATGGTGACGTTCACCTTCTGCCCCGGGTATAACACCTCTTGGCGCAGCACTGAATCCACTTTGGCACTTCCAATACCAAAGCTCGCGAGGGTTTTCTTGAAAAACGACATATACACCTCCCTTATGGGTGAAACCACCAAGCAGACCCTCACTATAGCGCGCTTTATCTCGCCAAAGTTTCTGTCTACTCACAGAATAATAGAGAATGAAAAACAGTGATCGATTAGTTATCGACCAATTCTACCCTTAGTGCTACTCTAACGATTGATATGCATGCATATCAACAATCCTGGTTAATTATTTGGATTGGCGAAAGCCAGAAGAGCCAACCTTCAGCAGCATCAAGGTGACGTTGAAGCTCAACTCATAGTTAATACAGGCCATTAAATTGGCAATGGAGATGCCTGACAGTTAGGTACATCGATGCGCCCAGCAGCAGTCAGGTTTTCGCACACAAACCGTAGTGCGATGCGTCGTCGTAGTGGATTTGCGTCTGCTCCAACGGCAAAAAAAGTCAACCCTGCGATGACGTTAGTGGAACAGACAACTCTTTTGATGTCTGCCCCATCAAAAGCGGTAAAAGCAGCATAATGAAAAGCGCAGCTTCGTCTGCGCTTTTTCTTTGCCCCCTGATTACGCCCATTGACGATAAGCACGGCACGATTCGCGTTGCTCTCTGCACGTCCCTTTTGCTACCTTAAGGCAAAACATTATAAAAATTGTGGAGAACAGCATGAAGTGTCACCGTATTGAAGAGTTATTGGAACTGCTTGAGCCAGAATGGCAAAAAGACCAAGAGATGAACTTATTGGCGTTTATCGTCAAACTCAGCCAAGAGGCGGGGTATCAAGGCAAACTTGAAGAGCTGACCGATGATGTACTTATCTATCATCTAAAAATGCGCAATAGCGCAAAAGACGAGATGATTCCCGGGCTCAAAAAAGATCAAGAAGATGACTTTAAAACCGCGATTTTGCGTGCGCGCGGTTTAATTGATTAAGCGACACATTGCGTCACGGATCAGATATGGCGACCTAAGGGTCGCTTTTTTATCGCTAAACCATCTAGTAGCACGTGTTATTAGTCATTATGGTTATAGCATGTAGGCTAATTTGTGGTTAAAGCTTGATAGTCTTAAAGAAAACCCATTCCTATTGCGTATATAATCGCCAGCTAACAATAAAAAACAGATCACAAGATCTCCAACAACTTGAACTCGGCTGCATCGCGCTGGGCCAAGTTGACAGGAGACCAGAGCAAAGTCGGACGTAACAAGGGCGACACACCCTTGCTTTAGCCTATAAGGAAGCACCATGAGTCAAGATAAGATCGATGTCAAAGACGTGACTCCAAAAACCTTCAATCCCAAAACTCACAAAAACAACGGCGACAGATTTAACCCAAGCAATCGCATCTACGTCAGAGAAAGCAAAGGCACCTTCCAAAAGCTGCGCCGCTATGGTGGCTGGTTTCTATTGCTGCTGTTTACGCTTATCCCATGGATCCCTTACGGCGACCGTCAGGCGATTTTGCTCGACATCGGTCAGCAACAATTTAACTTTTTTAGTACCACACTCTACCCGCAAGATCTCACCTTGCTCGCGTTGCTGTTCGTGATTGCGGCCTTTGCGCTGTTTTTTATCACCACGTTTTTAGGTCGCGTCTGGTGTGGCTACCTCTGCCCGCAAACCGTGTGGACCTTTATGTACATCTGGTTTGAAGAGAAACTGGAGGGCAGCGCAAATAAACGCCGCAAACAAGACTCTGGCCGCCTGACCGCCTCACTCGCGTGGCGAAAAACCCTCAAGCACATGGCGTGGCTGGCCATTGCGTTAGCGACGGGCTTTACCTTCGTTGGCTATTTTGTGCCAGTGAAATCCTTAGTGGTCGAGTTTTTTACCCTCAACGCATCGTTTTGGCCGGTATTTTGGGTGCTGTTTTTCGCCGGCTGTACCTACGGCAATGCCGGGTGGATGCGCTCGATCATGTGTATTCACATGTGCCCATATGCACGTTTCCAATCGGCGATGTTCGACAAAGACACCTTTATCGTCGGTTATGACAGTGCACGCGGTGAGCAGCGCGGCCCCCGCTCACGCAAAGCCGATCCCAAACAGCTCGGTTTAGGCGATTGCATCGATTGCGACTTGTGCGTGCAAGTGTGCCCAACCGGCATCGATATTCGTGATGGCTTGCAATATGAGTGCATCAACTGCGGCGCTTGTATCGATGCGTGCGATCACACCATGGAGCGGATGGGCTACGACAAAGGGCTCATCAGCTACACCACCGAGCACCGTCTCTCCGGCAAGCACACCAAGGTGATGAGGCCAAAACTGCTCGGCTACGGCGCGGTGCTATTGGTGATGATTGGCCTGTTCTTCGTTCAAGTCGCCAGCGTTGACCCCGCAGGGCTGAGCGTGCTGCGTGACCGTAATCAGCTGTTTAGAGTCAACGGCTCTGGGGAAATTGAAAATACCTACACGTTGAAGATCATCAATAAAACCCAGCAGCGTCAGGCGTATCAACTCTCTGTTGAAGGGCTGAGTGATGTCACTTGGTATGGTAAACAGACAGTACAAGTGGCGCCTGGGGAAGTCCTCAACTTGCCAATGAGCTTGGGTGTTGACCCGGACAATCTCAGCTCACCTGTCGCGACAATCCAGTTTATACTGTCCGACAGCCAAGACTTTACCACCCAGGTGGAAAGTCGCTTTATCAAGAAGCTGTGACCATCGTTTAGCAAGAGAAGGTCAATTCAATCACCTTGATAAAAATGCGTCGAGAGGCGACGCGCTAGGGTGAAGGGCTCATGATGAGCCCTTTTTGCCCCTCACGACCATGCTCGCGTCATGCATGGTTCTTTTTCTCAGTCACAAGAAACCGGCTATGACACAAAAGATTCCCTCAACACACGCCTTTAACTTTGATGCCCTTACCCCGGATTTTATGTGGTACGCGCTAGAGAGCATCGGCATTCGCGCTGAATCCGGCTTTTTGCCACTCAATAGCTATGAAAACCGCGTGTATCAATTTAGCGATGAAGAGCGCCAACGTTATGTGGTCAAGTTCTATCGTCCTGAGCGCTGGAGTGCCGAACAAATTCAGGAAGAGCACGATTTCACCCAAGAGATGGTCGAAGCGGAGATCCCCGTCGCGCCGCCACTGGTCATCAATGGCGCCACGTTGCATCACTACCAAGGCTATCGCTTTGCGCTGTTTGCCAGCGTGGGCGGCCGCCAATTTGAAGTGGATAATATAGAGCAGCTCGAGGGCGTCGGTCGCTATTTAGGGCGCATTCACAGTATCGGAGCCAAACAAGCGTTTGTGCATCGCCCCAGCATGAGCCTTGAAGAATACCTATACCAACCGAGAGCACTGCTGCAAAATTCCGACTTTATTCCTCTTCATCTGCAAAGCGCCTTTTTCAACGATCTCGACCTGCTGATCGCCTCACTCGAAGCACAGTGGGACAACAGCTATACACCGATCAGGCTGCATGGTGACTGTCATCCCGGCAATATTTTGTGGCGTGATGGTCCGATGTTTGTCGACCTCGATGACGCGCGCAATGGACCAAGTGTTCAAGATCTTTGGATGCTGCTCAGTGGCGAACGTAGTGACAAACTGATGCAGCTTGATATTATCCTCGAAGCGTACCAAGAGTTTCATGATTTTAATGTTAACGAATTGAAACTAATCGAGCCGCTGCGCGGTCTACGTATGGTGCACTACATGGCATGGTTAGCAAAACGGTGGCAAGATCCTGCGTTCCCACTCGCCTTTCCTTGGTTTAACGACGCAAAATATTGGGAAAATCAGGTACTCGGGTTCAAAGAGCAGATATCCGCACTGAGCGAGCCCCCCTTGTCATTAATGCCACAGTGGTAAAAAAGCCTTTTAAAATGGAGTCATTATGAAAAAACTGTTTGCACTTGTCGCCGCCCTATTCCTCAGTGTTTCGGCACACGCGGCTCAGTACAACGAAGGTGAGCACTACAAAGTGTTGAACATGGAACCATCAAGCAAGCCTTTGGTGACGGAGTTTTTCTCTTTCTACTGCCCACACTGCAACTCGATGGAACCCGTGATTGTCCAGCTCAAAGCTCAGCTACCTGAAGGGGTGAAGTTGCAGAAAAATCACGTCTCGTTCATGGGTGGCAACATGGGCCTTTCCATGAGCAAAGCATACGCGACTATGGTATCGCTTGGCGTGGAAGATCAAATGGTGCCGGTGATGTTTAACCGTATCCACAACTTGGGTAAAGCACCGAAGAGTGACGAAGAGCTGCGCCAAATCTTCACTGACGAAGGCATCGATGGCAAAAAATTCGACTCGAACTTCAATGGCTTTGCGGTGGACTCTATGGTGCGTCGCTTTGACAAGCAGTTCAAAGACAGCGGCCTAACGGGTGTGCCTTCTATCGTGGTCAACAACCGTTACTTGGTTCAGCCGCCACGCGGTTTTACCCTAGAGCAATACTTTGACTTGGTGAACTACCTGCTGACTCAATAAGCCAGTCACCATCGTCAAACGAAAAAAGGAGCCTCGGCTCCTTTTTTGATGGGTCACTGTTTTGATGGCGGTGGGTTTGATGATGGCGGCTCATGGATTGCTTTGAGCTGCGCATCTTTCCTCTGCCAAACCTCACCGAGCCACTGCTGAAACTGGCGTTTATAGGGCTTGTCATTGAAATAGTCACCCAGCACCTGCTCATCCACCGGCAACACGTGCACGCGAACTACGATCTTGGTCATTTTGCCCATCAACACATCGCGAAACGGTTTATCTGGGTTATTCGGGTACGCGAGCGTTACGTCTAGGATATTATCAAACTGCTCGCCCATCGCCGCTAAGGTATAGGCTATACCACCGGATTTCGGTTGCAGAAGATACTCATAACCGGCTTTGCTGCGACGCAATTTCTCTGGCGTGATACGGGTGCCTTCCACGTAGTTCACCACTGTGGTCGGGCTATGTTTGAATTTGGCGCACGAGCGACGTGTGGTTGCCAAGTCTTGTCCCCGTTTTTCAGGATGACGCAGCAGGTATTCGCGCGAATAACGGCGCATAAATGGCATGTCCAGCGCCCAGCACGCCATGCCAATAAACGGTACGTAGAGCAATTGCTGCTTGAGGAAAAACTTCGGCATCGGGATTTTGTCTTTAAACACCGAGCAGAGCACCACAATGTCGGTCCAGCTTAGATGATTGCTGATCATCAGATACCAACCATCGCGCTTCAGCGCATCTGCCCCTTGTACATCCCACTCCACACGGTTTGAGAGGCTCAAAATCGCGGTGTTGACCGTCGCCCACAACCACATCACCCGATTGGCCAATGCCGTCCCCTTCGCTTTCAGCTCGGGCGTTGGTAACAGCAACTTCAACAGCGCAATGAGACAAATGAGCAGAGAGCAGACAGCAGAATTGAGCGCCACCAGCAACACGTTCATTACCAGTAATAAATAGGCCAACATAGTGAAATAGTGAGATCCAATGAGTAGTTTACGATGTATGTTGCGTAATAATCTTGTCGTGTGTTCAAGATAACTTGGGTTTTAAAAAAGCGCGTGCAATTATACAAGTCCTTGACCACATTGGAATCGTTAAGGCGATGGTCTGAGTAGTTGGCCACGCCACGCACTGGAGTTTTAGGAGACGAAAATGGATGTTCGCTTTGCAATACCGGTTTTATCGCTTATCGCCACCTCGTTATGTTCGGCAAGCGCCGCAGCCAACCCGAACGGTCGCCCTGGGCTCAGTGGCGAGATTTCGCTCAATGCGCTCTATCTCTCCTCCACCTCCAACTTCAACACGTCAGGTGATGAGGTCATCAACAGCATCGATCAAAGTGGCACCAGCGACAGCAGTGTGGTCCCTGCGCCGCTTGGCAACCTTCGCTATACCTTTGGCTCAAAAGGCGACAAACAACTCTATGCCGGTACCTCGCGCGATGACATTGCCATCGGCACCCTCGCACTTGAGCTCGGCTATAAACAGCGTTTAGCGTATGGCACCACGGTGGATGTCTCCTATTTGCCAACGGTGATGTCTGGCGAAGTGTGGCAAGACCCGTATCTTGTCGGCGTAGCGCGCGCCTCCACCGATGAAAAAGGCGACGCGTATCGACTCAAGCTGGGCAATATTCTCGGCACAGGCATCAACCTTGATAGCGCTTACGGCAAAAAAAAGGTCGATGACGAACGTTCAGGACTGACACAACTCACGCCAGACAATGCCTTAGCCCTGCGCCGTGACAGCGACAACTACTACCTCAAAGGCAGTGTGCGCGTGCCTTTCAGTCGCGCCGCCTTTGTGGTGCCTGCGATCATCTACACGCGCAGTGATGCCGAAGGGGCCGCCAACTCATTTCGCTCATGGGGCGGAGAGGTCTCTCTCTTTCAGCGTATTGCCCGTCATCAGCTAGTGCTCACCGCGGGCTATCGCAGCCGCGACTATGACGCCATTCACCCTCTGTATGGTCAAACTCGCAGTGAAGACAAACTCAGTGTGTTTGCCGCTTATGAGCTGCAACAGTTTCTCGGCTGGCCAAATTTATCCTTGGTCTCCTTCGCCGGGTACAATGAAACCGACGCCAACCTCGACTTTTTTGACGAAAAACAAGCGCTGTTCTCTTTGGGTTTAAGCTTTCAGTTCTAACCTGCCCCACAGGGCTTGCGGCGTTCGTTGGCCCTCAACTTGATGTCACACCGCCTGCGCAGTCAACTGCTTGAGCAAGCGATCCATCGCGCGATAACCGAGCGCCTCGGCCAAATGAGGTCGCTCTATGTCCTTTGCGCCATCCAAATCGGCGATGGTGCGTGCCACTTTGATGATGCGGTGATAGGCGCGAATCGACAGCCCCAATCGGTGCAACGCCGTTTCCAAAAATTCTGCATCGGCTTTCTTGAGCGGGCAAAACGCCTCAATATCGCGACTGCCTAGCAGCGCGTTGACACACTCACTGCGCGCCAACATGGTCTCTCTTGCCTGCGCCACGCGCTGCCTGACCTGCTCGGTAGGCTCACCGCGATCGCCCCCTTCAGATAAGGTGCCTTTGGGCAATGCAGGGATCTCAATCGACATATCAAACCTATCCAGCAAAGGACCAGATAAACGGCTCAAATAGCGCAAAATGGCCTGAGGATTAACGCGAGTTTGGTTGCCCTCGTAGTAGCCAGTCGGACTCGGATTCAGCGCACCCACCAGCTGAAAGCGAGCGGGAAAGCGCGTCTTACCTTGCGCTCTGGAGATAATGATCTCCCCGGATTCGAGTGGCTCGCGCAGTGAATCGAGCACTTTTCTCTCGAACTCGGGCATCTCGTCCAAGAAGAGTAAGCCATTGTGCGCCAAAGAAATTTCACCCGGCCTTGGCAAGCTCCCCCCGCCCACCAAGGCCGCCATAGAGCTGGAGTGATGCGGCGCGCGAAAGGGGCGCTGTTTCCAGTTGTGGGCGTTGATTTCTTGCTGAGTCAGCGAAGTGACGGAGGCGGTTTCCATCGCTTCAGCTTCGGTCATCTCTGGCAGTAAATCGCACAGACGCGACGCAAGCATGGTTTTGCCCGTACCGGGTGGGCCCAAAAACAACAAGTTATGGTTGCCTGCTGCGGCAATTTCCAATGCGCGCTTGCCTTGTTGCTGACCAATAATGTCTTGCAAACAACGGGTCGTGCGCAGCGGCTTGATGGGCTCTGGCGCACTTTGAAACAGATTCAAGCTCTGTTGTCCGCACACATCCGCGCAGACCTCTAGTAAGCTGCTGGCCGACTTGTGCACCGCCGCGCCCACTAGCGCCGCTTGATCGCCATTGTGCTTGGGCACCACCAAGCAGCGCTGAGCTCGACTGGCAGCAAGCGCGGCGGGCAACACCCCTTTCACGCGGCGAATTTTGCCCGACAGTGCCAATTCGCCGATGTACTCTTTGTCGCTCATCGCCGAGAGTGGGATCTGATCTGAGGCCGCCAAAATCCCAAGCGCGATCGGCAAATCAAAGCGGCCGCCCTCTTTAGGCAAATCAGCGGGCGCGAGGTTGACGGTAATTCGCTTGGCGGGAAATTCAAACCGAGAGTTGATGATGGCGCTGCGCACTCTATCTCGTGACTCTTTGACGGTGGTTTCCGGCAGCCCCACTAGGGTAAACCCGGGCATCCCATTGCTGATATGGACTTCCACCGTTACCGGCGGGGCTTCGACCCCCACCGATGCGCGGCTATGAATCACGGCTAAACTCATGTGTTCTCTCTGATTGAATTGACTAGGCGTGATGTTATATAGCGTGTAGAGAAGCAACGGGAATGTGAAAAAAGAATGACTTTTTGCTTGTCATGTAACGGAATTCTATGTTACCACTAGTGACGCAATCAATTTCGTACGAAATTAAGCCGACGCACGTAACCAAAACTGCACAAACAGCAGAACCAGTGAAATGCGCGATTGGTACGAATGGCGACACAACATCAACGTAAATAATTAAATATGAATTTCTACGCCCGCTTCACTTCACTGCTAGCCCTGATTATCGTGGTCATTATTGATTCCGCGCGGGGGATGGTGGGCGACAAATAACCACAGATTCTAAAAAACCCCCGCACTGAAAAGTCCGGGGGTTTTTTTCAACCTATGGGATGGCAGAATTTTAAGCGTTAGACAGTTCATCGTTAAGAACTGCAGGAAGAATGGGAGCGCACATGACGTGCAAAGCAACACAACAAGACTGCCAAGCCACTCGCTGTCACAAGACACAAGGTCGCAGTCACAAGACACAAGGAGGCCTTTGATGACTGGTGCAGAGTTAGTCGTAGCCGCATTAAAACAGCAAGGCATCCAAACCGTCTTTGGGTACCCCGGCGGGGCCATCATGCCAATTTACGATGCCCTTTATGATGGCGGTGTTGAGCACATTTTGTGTCGACACGAGCAAGGCGCCGCAATGGCCGCCATTGGAATGGCGCGAGCCACTCAAGAAGTGGCCGTCTGTATGGCAACCTCAGGACCGGGAGCCACCAACTTGGTCACTGGCCTTGCCGATGCCTTTATGGACTCCATTCCACTGGTGGCGATCACCGGACAGGTCGCCAGTTCACACATCGGCACCGACGCGTTCCAAGAGATGGATGTGATTGGCATGTCGCTGTCGTGTACCAAGCACAGCTACCTAGTGACCGACATCAACGAACTGGCGCCTACCTTAGCCGAGGCATTTGAAGTCGCCAAGACCGGCCGCCCGGGCCCTGTGATTGTCGATATTGCCAAAGATGTCCAACTCGCCAACGCGCCGGTCTCTGTTCTTCCTTCTTTCACTCCACCTGCCATGCCACGCGCCAGCGCTGACGAGATTGCCAAAGCGCAGGATCTGCTGTCACACAGTGCCCGCCCCGTTTTATACGTCGGTGGTGGTGTGCAACTTGGCCATGCCACGGGTGCCGTGCGCGAGTTTTTGCGCCTCAACCCGATGCCCTCGGTCAGCACACTCAAAGGCTTAGGGACGATTGAACGCCATGACCCACACTACTTAGGCATGCTTGGCATGCACGGCACCAAAGCCGCCAACTTGATTGTGCAAGAGTGTGATCTGTTGATTGCCGTTGGTGCCCGTTTTGATGACCGCGTGACCGGCAAACTCGACACCTTTGCGCCCAACGCCAAAGTGATTCATATCGATATCGACGCCGCCGAAATCCACAAGCTACGCCAAGCCAATGCGCCTGTTCGCAGTGAAATTGGCGTTGCGCTCTCTCAGCTCGAATTGTCTCAAGACATTACACCGTGGGTGAAACACAGCGAGAGCTTACGCAGTGGCTTTAAGTGGCGCTATGACCACCCAGGCTCATTGATTTACGCGCCGGGCTTATTGAAAACCTTGTCGGATATGATGCCTGACAGCAGCATCGTCTCGACCGATGTTGGCCAGCACCAAATGTGGGCGGCACAGCACATCCAGCCGCGCGAGCCGCAAAACTTCATCACCTCAGCCGGTCTTGGCACTATGGGCTTTGGCTTACCGGCAGCCATGGGCGCCGCCGTTGCCAGACCGGGCGATCAATCGATTCTGGTCACCGGTGATGGCTCATTTATGATGAACATTCAGGAACTGGGCACGTTAAAGCGTCGTCAGATCCCGGTGAAAATTGTGCTGCTCAACAACCAACGCCTCGGCATGGTGCGTCAATGGCAATCGCTGTTCTTTGATGGCCGCCACAGTGAAACCATTCTGGATGACAACCCTGATTTCGTCATGTTGGCGAAAGCGTTCGACATTCCGGGTAAAACCATCAGCCGCAAAGAAGAAGTCGGTCCTGCGCTCAAAGAGATGCTTGAGAGCGAGACGTCGTACTTGCTGCATGTCCTTATCGATGAAGAAGAAAACGTATGGCCGCTGGTTCCACCGGGCGCGTCCAACAACGATATGCTGGAGAACACTTAACATGGAAAGATACTTAATTGATATTAAAGCCGATGATAAACCGGTACTGCTTGAGCGTGTGCTTCGCGTGGTTCGTCATCGTGGCTTTGTCGTCAAACAGGTGGCCGGTACGCAAAACCACTCCAGCAAAATCGCCAGCGTAGAGATCATCGTCGACAGCGATCGCCCAATTTCATTTCTCACCAATCAGATTGAAAAACTGTGGGACGTGCGCAGTGTCGAAGTGACGCAAATTGCGAATGACGCATTGCCAAACAATAACCTACAACAACAAATTTGCGCATAAGGAAGGCAATCATGGCAACAAAAACCGCAGACTACATCTGGTTCAACGGCGAGATGGTCCCTTGGGCCGAAGCCAATGTGCACGTGCTGACCCATGCGATGCACTATGGCACCTCCGTGTTTGAAGGCGTGCGCTGCTACAACACGCCTAAAGGGCCGATTGTTTTCCGTCACCGCGAA
Organism: Vibrio sp. R12-SG2-ISO1; assembly: GCF_059834045.1. Classification (NCBI taxonomy): domain Bacteria; kingdom Pseudomonadati; phylum Pseudomonadota; class Gammaproteobacteria; order Vibrionales; family Vibrionaceae; genus Vibrio; species Vibrio sp. R12-SG2-ISO1. The sequence continues at coordinate 28,165 of NZ_JCBDGO010000027.1, forward strand.
CACGCGCAGCGTCTCAAAGACTCCGCCAAAATTTACCGTTTCCCAATTCCTTACAGCATCGATGAGATCATGGAAGCAACCCGCGAAACCCTGCGCCAAAATAAGCTTGATAACGCTTATATCCGTCCGCTCGGTTTTGTCGGCAACGTCGGCTTGGGCGTTTGCCCGCCCGCGGATACCGAAATGGATCTCATCATTGCCGCCTTCCCTTGGGGCTCTTACCTAGGTGAAGAAGCGCTAGAGAAGGGTGTTGATGCCATGATTTCCAGTTGGAATCGCGCCGCACCGAACACCATTCCAACCGCAGCAAAAGCGGGCGGTAACTACCTCTCTTCCTTGTTAGTTGGCGGTGAAGCGCGTCGTCACGGCTACGATGAAGGGATCGCGTTGAGCGTCGATGGCTACCTGTCTGAAGGGGCCGGTGAGAACATTTTTGTCATCAAAAATGGCGTGATCACCACTCCACCCGCCACCAGTGCGATTTTGCCTGGCATTACCCGTGATTCGATCATGACGCTCGCGCGTGACATGGGTTATGACGTCCGCGAAGCCAACATTGCGCGTGAAGCGCTCTACCTTGCCGATGAAGTCTTTATGACCGGCACCGCGGCGGAAGTCGTTCCCGTCGCAACCATTGATAAAATCGAAGTGGGCAGTGGCCGTCGAGGCCCTATCACTCAAGCCCTTCAAACGGCTTACTTTGGCCTATTCAACGGCACCACTGAAGATAAGTGGGGCTGGTTAGATTACGTTTACCCCGCAGACGCAGCAAAATAAGGAAGTATGCAAGATGCCTAAATACAGATCCGCCACCACCACTCATGGACGTAACATGGCCGGTGCTCGTGCACTTTGGCGCGCAACTGGGGTAAAAGATGAAGATTTCGGTAAACCGATCATCGCGGTAGTGAACTCGTTCACTCAGTTTGTTCCCGGTCACGTTCACCTCAAAGACATGGGCCAATTGGTGGCCCGCGAAATTGAGAAAGCAGGCGGTATTGCCAAAGAATTCAACACCATCGCGGTCGATGATGGCATTGCGATGGGTCACGGCGGCATGCTCTACTCGCTGCCTTCTCGTGAGCTGATCGCCGACTCGGTGGAGTACATGGTCAACGCCCACTGCGCGGATGCCATGGTGTGTATCTCCAACTGTGACAAAATCACACCGGGAATGCTGATGGCCTCAATGCGCCTCAATATTCCGGTAATTTTCGTCTCGGGCGGACCAATGGAAGCGGGCAAAACCAAGCTGTCTGATCAACTGATCAAGCTCGACTTGGTCGACGCGATGATCCAAGGTGCTGACCCTAAAGTCTCCGATGAGCAAAGTGAGCAGATTGAGCGCAGCGCCTGTCCAACTTGTGGTTCGTGCTCAGGTATGTTTACCGCCAACTCGATGAACTGTCTCACCGAAGCCCTCGGTCTATCTCAGCCGGGTAACGGTTCGATGCTGGCCACACACGCCGATCGCGAGGCGCTGTTCATCAATGCCGGTAAGCGCATTGTCGAGCTGACTCGCCGCTACTACGAGCAAGAGGACGAGTCTGCCTTGCCGCGCAACATTGCCACCTTTGACGCGTTTGAAAATGCTATGGCGCTCGACATCGCCATGGGCGGCTCCACCAACACCATTTTGCACCTGCTTGCTGCGGCGCAAGAGGGTGAAGTGGACTTTGATATGGAAGACATCGACCGTCTGTCACGCCAAGTGCCTCACCTATGTAAAGTGGCGCCGTCGACGCAAAAATACCACATGGAAGATGTCCACCGAGCAGGTGGCGTCATGGCGATTTTGGGTGAGCTCGACCGCGCTGGCTTGCTGCACAATGATGCCCGCACCGTACTGGGCCTATCGATGAAAGAGCAGTTGGCGCAATACGACATCATGCAGACCGAAGATCCAGACGTGTTGACCTTTTTCCGCGCAGGACCGGCCGGTATTCGCACCACCAAAGCCTTCTCTCAAGACTGCCGCTGGGATCGACTCGATGACGATCGCGTCTCGGGCTGTATTCGCGCCAAAGACAACGCCTTTAGCCAAGAAGGCGGCCTTGCGGTACTAAAAGGCAACATCGCACTTGATGGTTGTATCGTCAAAACCGCTGGAGTGGACGAGAGTATCCTCAAGTTCACTGGCCCTGCGGTAGTATTTGAAAGCCAAGAAGATGCCGTAGAGGGCATTCTCGGTGGAAAAGTCAAAGCGGGCGATGTGGTCGTCATCCGCTATGAAGGCCCGAAAGGCGGCCCGGGCATGCAAGAGATGCTCTACCCTACCACCTACTTGAAGTCCATGGGACTTGGTAAAGAGTGTGCTCTGCTTACCGATGGCCGCTTCTCAGGCGGTACTTCGGGTCTCTCTATCGGTCACGCCTCTCCAGAGGCGGCCAATGGCGGCGCGATTGGCTTGGTGAAACCGGGGGATTTGATTGCGATCGACATTCCAAACCGCACCATCTCGCTTGAGGTATCTGAGGAAGAGCTGGCGACTCGTCGCGCAGAGCAAGACAAGCTTGGCTGGAAACCGGTTTCTCGCGAGCGTGAGGTCTCTTTTGCTCTGAAAGCCTACGCCAGCATGGCCACCAGCGCAGACAAAGGCGCGGTGCGTGATAAGTCCAAACTCGAGGGCTAAACCATGAATGACACGGCCACCAGCGAGAAAAAAACGACCAAAAAGCCTCAGCCCTCTGGCGCCGATTATCTGCGCCAGATCCTGCGAGCCCCAGTGTATGAAGTGGCCACAGTAACGCCGCTGCAAGCGATGCCGCGCCTATCCGCGCGCATCCATAACCATGTGCAGCTCAAACGAGAGGATCGCCAGCCGGTCCACTCGTTCAAGCTTCGCGGCGCTTATACTATGGTCTCTAGCCTGACGCAGGCGCAAAAATCCGCCGGTGTGATTGCCGCCTCGGCGGGCAACCATGCCCAAGGGATGGCGCTTTCGGGCACCAAACTGGGCATTAAAACCATCATAGTGATGCCCAAAACCACGCCGGACATCAAAGTGGAGGCCGTGCGCGGTTTTGGCGGCGAAGTGGTGCTGCACGGGAGTAATTTCGATGAAGCAAAAGCCCAAGCGGAGTTACTGGCTGCCGAACATGGCTATACCTTTGTGCCGCCTTTTGATCACCCATTGGTGATCGCAGGGCAAGGGACGATCGGGATGGAGATGTTGCAGCAAAATGGCCACCTCAACTACATCTTCGTTCCTGTCGGCGGTGGCGGTTTAGCGGCCGGTGTGGCGGTATTGGTGAAGCAGTTGATGCCGGAAGTCAAAGTGATCGCGGTGGAGCCGGAAGATTCGGCCTGCTTAAAAGCGGCGTTAGACGCCGGCGAGCCTGTGGTGCTTGACCAAGTCAGCATGTTTGCCGATGGCGTCGCGGTCAAACGCATTGGTGATGAGACCTTCCGTCTGTGCCAAAAGTACATTGATGGTCACATCAGCGTATCCAGTGATGAGATCTGCGCCGCAGTCAAAGACATTTTTGAAGACACGCGTGCCATTGCCGAGCCTTCTGGGGCACTGGCGTTGGCCGGTCTGAAAAAGTACGCGGAAAAACATCAGCTGCGCGACCAAAACCTCGGCACTGTGCTCTCTGGCGCCAACACCAACTTCCACGGTTTGCGTTACGTCTCTGAGCGCTGTGAGCTGGGCGAAAAACGAGAAGGCTTGCTCGCGGTAACCATACCGGAGCGACAAGGCGCGTTTTTTGAGTTTTGCAACCTGATCGGCGGTCGTGCCGTGACCGAGTTTAACTACCGCTACAACGACGACACCTTGGCCAATATTTTTGTTGGTGTGCGTCTGCAAGGCGGCCAAGAGGAACTCGACCACATCATTGCCGATCTGCGCGAAGGGGGCTATCCGGTGGTGGATCTCTCCGACGACGAGATGGCCAAACTGCATGTGCGCTACATGATTGGCGGCAAGCCGTCGAAACCGCTCAAGGAGCGCCTCTACAGTTTTGAGTTTCCGGAATACCCAGGGGCGCTACTGAAGTTTTTGTCCACGCTCGGTACGCACTGGAACATCAGCTTGTTTAACTATCGCAATCATGGCGCCGATTACGGTCGCGTGCTGTGTGGCTTTGAGTTAAGCGAAGACGATCTCTCCCGCTTTGGCGCGCACCTACGCGAGCTCGGCTATCAGTACAAAGACGAAACGGACAACCCGTCCTATCAGTTCTTCTTGTCCTGATCTCTCGATCATCAAAATCGATGGGAATGAATAGTGAGCCAGTCTTCGGACTGGCTTTGTTCTTACTGGTTTTTTCTTTCATCCGCATCGCCCCTCATCCCTCTCTCGCTTCCTACTCACCTTACCCATTGAATAATGCGTGATACGCATGAACATAATGCTAAAGTTTCATTTTAGTCATAGTGGTTTTGCGTCTACACTCAACACAGTTCTTACTATTGCTGCACCACTGTGGAGAGTTTTATGTTTAACGCACTGATCCTAAACCAAGAAGAAAAACGCACCATCGCATCGATTGAGCAAATTGACGAAAACCAACTGCCCGAAGGCGAGGTGTTGGTGGAGGTCGATTACTCATCATTGAACTACAAAGACGGTTTGGCGATCACGGGTAAAGGTAAAATCATCCGTCAGTTCCCTATGGTTCCCGGGATTGATTTAGCGGGCACCGTGGTGCGCTCTGACGACGCTCGTTACCAAGCGGGCGATCAGGTGGTGTTAACCGGCTGGGGCGTGGGCGAAAACCATTGGGGCGGTATGGCGCAACGTGCGCGCCTAAAAGCCGATTGGTTGGTTCCACTGCCACAAGGGCTAGATAGCAAGAAGGCGATGATGGTGGGCACCGCAGGCTTTACCGCGATGCTGTGTGTCCAAGCGCTACTGGATGCCGGCATCAAACCGGAACAAGGTGAGATTCTTGTCACTGGTGCCAGCGGCGGTGTGGGCTCAGTGGCGGTGACGCTGCTGGCTGAGCTCGGCTACAGCGTTGCTGCGGTCACAGGGCGTGTTGAACAAAATGGCCCACTTCTTGAAAAGCTCGGTGCGAAACGCATCATCGATCGCGCAGAATTTGAAGAGCCTGCGCGCCCACTTGAAAAACAAATTTGGGCCGGCGCGGTTGATACTGTGGGTAGCAAGGTACTGGCAAAAGTGCTTGCGCAGATGGATTACAACGCCACCGTGGCCGCCTGTGGCCTTGCGGGGGGTTTTGATCTGCCGACGACCGTGATGCCATTTATCTTGCGTAATGTGCGTCTGCAAGGCGTTGATTCGGTCTCTTGCCCAACCGACAAGCGTATTCAGGCGTGGGAAAGCCTCACCAAGCTGCTACCTGAAAGCTACTTCGCGCAAGCGTGTAACGAAATTACCCTTGAGCAAGCGCCGCAATTTGCCGAGCAGATCACCAACGGCCAAGTGACGGGTCGTGTGGTCATCAAGCTGTAATTGCGCACATTTGACGAGACCTCTGCCATGCACTCGAGAGGGTGCATGGCATTAATCTAACCCCATATCTTCTATGCGCTTGGCGATGAGTCGTCCGCACTCTTCTTTGACAATCGCTCTTAGCCACTCTTGCGCCGGCGAATGTTCACAACGCGCATGCCAAATCATCGAGTAATCAAACGGCGTGAAGTGAAACGGCAAAGGTTTGATCACCAAGTCATAACGCTCCGCGACCAGATACGCCAAATCCGCCGGGACAGTAATGATCAGCGGCATGGTATCCACTATCGCTAGCGCGGCTTCTAAATGATACGCGCGCAGCACCATTTTTCGTTTGGGTAGATCCACCAGCGCTTGCTCTATCAAGGCGTTCACACCATCACTGATGGCAATCATCGCATTGGGGTAGTGCAGGTAGTCGTCGAGCCGCATCGTCTTCTCAGCCAATGGATGCTGCTTAGACAGCAAACACAACACGCCCACTCTGCCGAGCACCTCACTGCGCAGCGGTTCAACGGGGCCTGTCGGTCGGCAAATGGCTAAATCTGCACCTTCATAAATCAGTTGATCGGCAAGTCGGTCATGCTGAAGCGGCTGAAAGTGAAACGACACATTCGGCGCTTCTTGATAAATCCTCGGCAGAGCAAACGGCAAGATGGTTTGCATCGCGTAGTCGGTGGTGGCAATGGTGAAGGTTTGGTCGCAGCGCTGCGGGTCAAAATCGAGCGGCGAGAGCAATTGCCGCAGTGATTCCAACGGCTCGCCGAGCGCGCGATCTATCTCCAACGCTTTTTCTGTCGGGATAAGCTGCTGACCTTGACGGGTAAACAAGGGATCACCCAGTAAATCACGCAATCGCCCCAACACACGGCTCATGGCCGATTGACTCAAATTGAGCCGCTGCGCCGCTTTGCTCACGCTGCACTCTTCAATCAAGACTCGCAGTGCAACCAATAAATTGAGGTCGCGGCGATACACATCTTCTAGTTCCACAATGACCACTCTGGAGATAAGGTATTGTTAGTGTAACCGCTAAGAAAAAAAAATCCCGCCTTTCAGCGGGGAAGCCCAAGAAAACTGGGGGATAGTGTCGGAATGTATTTGGAGATGGGGTTAGGTCAACGCCACTAGGAAGGGAAGCGTTAACCTCTATGTTCGTCAGAGGCTTTTGAAAATCGGTGCATCTCTAACCAGATCCCTGTCACGCAGGCCACCATACCGAGCAAAGGCATGAAGGAAGCGTCCGCCGGGGCGCGTAACACAAGCGCGCAAAATGAGATCAAGCAAAGCACCGAGTAAATGGTCAATCGATCCAATGCGGTCAACATAAGCGCTCCTTGCTGGTGTCAACTCAAGTCAGCGTATCCCTGCCTTGAGCTTTAAATGTTACCAAGTTGTTAACTAAGTTAAAACAAAATGATCCATTTGCCAAGTGCTTATTGAAGTTTTTTTCACCGCCAGTATTATCAAGCGCCTAATTGACCTGACAAAGAGCGCCCGATGACTATCGATACCACCCAGGCAACCCACACCTTAGAGGCAGAAGGACTTCGCTGTCCGGAGCCCGTTATGATGGTCAGGAAGACAATTCGAAACATGGACGATGGCGATGTATTACTGGTCACGGCGGATGACCCCTCGACCACGCGCGACATCCCGAGTTTTTGTCGTTTTATGGATCACCAGTTGCTGGCTGCGCAGACCGACGCTGTGCCATATCAATACTTGATTAAGAAAGGGGTCGCCTAAGATCTCGCAAGCAACGATCTCGCAAACAAAAACGGCAGCCCATCTGGCTGCCGTTGTTGATTTGATTCTCTCGATTTCGCGTCGCTATTCGTCGTATTCCAAGCTGCGCACTTCTGCTTGCAGTTTTTGCAACTGCTTTTGCATTGCCCGCATCTCTTCATGCATTGGGATAATGTGCGCGACTCGAATCCAGGCCTCCACCGTGAGACCGGTTAATATGAACGAGCCGGCAACAATAGGCAGCCACATATCGGTCAGTGGGAGTGCCAATAAGCAAAGCGCCAAACCAAAGGTGAACAGATAACTTTGACTTTTCGGTGTGATACCCATGTAACGTGTCAGCATGTATTTGCCCTCTCGCTATCATCGACAGCACTACGTTAACACGCACGCACAGTGGCAAATCAAACCTAGATCACGACTCAGGGCAAATGTTGCCTGTGTGACGCCGAGGCCATCATGGCCATAAGGCCGCGCCTAAAGCGAGCGCGACAAACAGCAGTGCGGTGATTTTACGAATCAAACCCAGCGGCATCTTGTCCGCAGAAAGCTTACCAATCACAACAACCGGCACGTTCGCCGCCAACATACCAATGGTGGTGCCTAAAATGACCCAAGTCAGCGCGTCAGCAAACTGGGCGCCAAGAATCGAGGTCGCAATTTGGGTTTTATCGCCAATCTCAGCAATAAAAAACGCAACAAAGCTTGCGACAAAGGGGCCACGATTGGAAATGGATTCTTCATCATCGAGTTTATCGGGGATCAGCACCCAGCCGGCCATCGCCAAAAAGCTGGCAACAACCACCCACTTGAGTACCTCTGGCGAGAGGTAGTCCGCGACAACCACACCGAGCCACGCCGCAAGGGCATGATTGGCGATGGTGGCAAAAAAGATCGCCGCTATAATCGGGATGGGTTTGCGATACCGACTGGCCAACAATAAAGACAATAATTGGGTTTTGTCGCCAATCTCAGCAAGGGCAACAGTAGTAATAGAAATGGCTAAAACGCTCACGACATGCTCATTGGGGCAGGATTATTATTTTTACCATAGACAAACCTCGCGCCCCACCCCGGTTCACGATGTTTATCTAAGGTCTTGCTTAATTCATCGGGCGATGAATCTCGAGCGCCACGGTGATTTTGCACCGATTATGTTGACGGTCGAACCAAACAGAAGCCCTCTATTTGGTCAGCTACTCCCCAAAGATGGCGGCAATTCTATCCATCTCACTGAAAAATCTCAAGTCGCAAACGTGCACATATACCCAAAGGGGCGTTCGGCGAGATTTCTCATAGAAATGCGACTTTAAGAAAAATTTGGTCATTAAGTCGATAAAATTCCATTAAAGGAGATTTTTCAGCGAGAATTTCTCCCGATTTGCTCTACTCGGACATCGAATATCTCGGTATACTTGATTGTTATTTTTTCTTCATTTAGACAGAACTTTCTCAGAGAATCGCGCGAATACTATGCAAAAATACGACATCAAAACCTTTCAAGGTATGATCCTCGCGCTGCAGGATTATTGGGCCCAACAAGGCTGTACCATTGTTCAACCACTCGACATGGAAGTAGGTGCAGGTACCTCTCACCCAATGACATGTTTGCGCGCCCTTGGCCCAGAGCCAATGTCAACCGCTTACGTTCAGCCTTCTCGTCGTCCTACCGATGGCCGTTACGGTGAAAACCCTAACCGTCTTCAGCACTACTACCAGTTCCAAGTAGCACTTAAGCCATCGCCAGACAACATTCAAGAGTTGTACCTAGGCTCACTGGAAGTGTTGGGTATCGACCCGCTAGTCCACGACATCCGTTTCGTTGAAGATAACTGGGAGAACCCAACGCTAGGCGCTTGGGGTCTAGGCTGGGAAGTTTGGCTAAACGGTATGGAAGTGACGCAGTTTACCTACTTCCAACAAGTCGGTGGCTTAGAGTGTAAACCGGTGACTGGTGAGATCACTTACGGTATCGAGCGTCTTGCTATGTACATCCAAGAAGTTGACTCCGTTTACGACCTAGTATGGAACGTCGCACCAGACGGCTCGAACGTGACGTACGGTGATATCTTCCACCAAAACGAAGTGGAGCAGTCAACGTACAACTTTGAGCACGCTGACGTCGATTTCCTATTTAGTTTCTTCGACCAGTGTGAAAAAGAGTCGAAAGAACTCCTTGAGCTAGAGAAACCTCTACCTCTACCCGCTTACGAGCGCATCTTGAAAGCGGCGCACGCTTTCAACCTGTTAGACGCACGTAAAGCCATCTCGGTCACCGAGCGCCAACGTTACATCCTTCGTATCCGCAACCTGACTAAATCTGTTGCAGAAGCCTACTACGCATCACGTGAAGCACTAGGCTTCCCAATGTGCCGTACCCAAGATGCAAAGAGCGAGGAGAAGTAATCATGGCGAAAGAATTTCTAATTGAACTGGGTACTGAAGAGCTACCACCAACGCAACTTCGCACTCTAGCGGAAGCGTTCGCAGCCAACTTCGAAGCTGAGCTAAAAGGCGCAGACCTAGCACACCAAGGTGTGAAATGGTACGCCGCGCCTCGTCGTCTAGCGCTTAAGGTTTCAGCGCTAGCGGAAGGCCAAGCAGACAAAGTGGTTGAGAAGCGTGGTCCTGCAGTTTCTGTCGCATTCGATGCTGACGGCAATGCAACTAAAGCGGCTCAAGGCTGGGCGCGTGGTAACGGCATCACGGTTGAACAAGCTGACCGTCTAGTGACAGACAAAGGCGAATGGCTACTGTTCAAACAAGAAGTGAAAGGCCAAGCAACGTCTGACATCGTAGTCGACCTAGCTGCTAAAGCACTGGCTAACCTACCTATCGCCAAGCCAATGCGTTGGGGTGACAAGACGACTCAGTTTATCCGCCCAGTTAAAACACTGACCATGCTAATGGGCTCTGAGCTGATTGAAGGTGAGATCCTAGGTGTCGCATCCAGCCGCACTATCCGTGGTCACCGCTTCATGGGTGAACAAGAGTTCACTATCGATTCTGCCGAGCAATACCCTGCTATCCTAGAAGAGCGCGGTAAAGTCATGGCCGACTTTGAGGCGCGTAAAGCGATCATCCTTGCCGATTCGCAAAAAGCAGCAGCAGCGCTTGGTGGTACAGCGGATCTAGAAGATGACCTAGTAGAAGAAGTGACGTCTTTGGTTGAATGGCCAGTGGTTCTAACCGCGAAGTTTGAAGAAGAGTTCCTAAAAGTGCCTTCTGAAGCACTGGTTTACACCATGAAGGGTGACCAGAAGTACTTCCCTGTCTACGATGACAATAAGAAGCTACTGCCTAACTTCATCTTCGTATCGAACATCGAATCAAAAGAGCCTCGCTACGTCATCGAAGGTAACGAGAAGGTGGTACGTCCACGTCTAGCAGATGCCGAGTTCTTCTTTAACACTGACCGTAAGCGCCCGCTTATCGACCGTCTCCCTGAGCTAGAGCAAGCGATCTTCCAAAAGCAGCTTGGTACGATCAAAGACAAAACTGATCGCATCACTGAACTTGCTGGCTACATCGCTGAGCAGATCGATGCTGACGTTGAAAAATCGAAGCGTGCGGGTCTACTCGCCAAGTGCGACCTAATGACCTCTATGGTATTCGAATTTACCGATACTCAAGGTGTCATGGGCATGCACTACGCAACCCACGATGGTGAAGACGAGCAAGTGGCCCTAGCGCTGTACGAGCAGTACATGCCGCGTTTCGCCGGTGACGCCCTACCAAGCACAGGTATCTCATCTGCTGTCGCTATGGCTGACAAGCTCGATACGATTGTAGGTATCTTCGGTATTGGCCAAGCACCTAAAGGTAGCGACCCATTCGCACTGCGCCGCGCATCTCTAGGTGTGCTACGTATTATCGTCGAAAACGGCTACAACCTAGACCTAACAGACCTTATCGCGAAAGCGCAGTCTCTATTTGGCGACAAACTCACCAACGCGAACGTTGCAAACGACGTTATCGAGTTCATGCTGGGTCGTTTCAATGCATGGTACAAAGACCAAGGCTTCAGCGTGGACATCATCCAAGCGGTATTGGCGAATCGTCCAACCAAACCAGCAGACTTCGACCAACGCGTTAAAGCGGTCTCTCACTTCCGTGAGCTAGAAGCCGCGGAAGCACTGGCCGCAGCGAACAAGCGTGTCGGTAACATCCTAGCGAAATTCGATGGTGAGCTGGCCGCAGAGATCGATCTCGCTCTTCTACAAGAAGACGCAGAGAAAGCACTGGCAGAAAGCGTTGAAGTGATGACAGAAGCGCTCGAGCCTGCGTTCGCAACAGGCAACTACCAAGAAGCACTCAGCAAGCTAGCAGGTCTACGTGAGCCTGTGGATGCCTTCTTCGATAACGTCATGGTTATGGCCGATGACGAAGCGCTGAAGAAGAACCGTCTAACGCTACTGAACAACCTACGTAACTTGTTCTTGCAGATTGCCGACATTTCTCTCCTGCAGAAATAATCGCGCGTACGGATAGATGACACCAAGCCCAACTCAATGAGTTGGGCTTTTTTATGCCAACAAAACAGACCAGTTCTGCGCACTAAAATAGTGCTTTGCCTCACATTGCCATTGCTGTATGTTCAAGGATTACTCTATTGGTCAGCCACGCACTGATCAACACACCCATTCAGTAAAGCAATAATCAGATCAAGGTTAGTGAGTCATGCAGTTCTCAAAGTTTGGTGAAAAATTCAATCAATATTCCGGCATTACCCAATTAATGGACGACCTCAATGATGGTCTACGCACACCCGGCGCCATCATGCTCGGTGGCGGTAACCCTGCGGCCATTCCCGCCATGATTGATTACTTTCACCAAGCCAGCCAAGAGATGCTGACCAGCGGCGAGTGGATTCAAGCGCTCGCCAATTATGATGGCCCACAAGGCAAAGATGCCTTCGTCAAAGCACTCGCTGCCCTGCTCAAAGAGACCTATGGCTGGGAGGTCAGTGAAAAGAACATCAGCTTAACCAATGGCAGTCAAAGCGGCTTTTTTTACCTGTTTAATTTGCTGGCAGGCACGCAGCCCGATGGCTCACACAAAAAGATTCTGCTGCCGTTAGCGCCTGAGTACATTGGCTATGGGGATGCGGGCATTGATGAGGATATTTTTGTCTCTTACCACCCGGAAATTGAGCAACTCGACAGTCGCATGTTCAAATACCACGTCGATTTTGAGCAACTAAAGATCGATGACTCGATTGCAGCGATCTGCGCGTCTCGCCCGACCAACCCGACGGGCAATGTGCTGACCGATGAGGAGATCATCAAGCTCGATAAACTCGCGCGCGACAACAATATTCCGCTCATCATCGACAACGCTTACGGCGTGCCCTTCCCCAATATCATTTTTGAGGAGGTGACGCCCTTTTGGAATGAGAACACCATTCTCTGCATGAGTTTGTCCAAGTTAGGCTTGCCTGGCGTGCGCTGTGGGATTGTGATTGCCAATGAAGCCATCACAGAAGCGCTCACCAACATGAATGGCATTATCAGCCTAGCGCCAGGCAGTGTAGGGCCGGCGCTGGCACACCATATGATTGAAAAAGGCGATCTTCTGCGTTTGAGTGAAGAGGTCATCAAGCCGTTTTATCAGCAAAAATCTCAGCGTGCAGTCGAACTGCTGCAAGAGGCGATTACCGATCCGCGCTTTCGTATTCATAAGCCAGAAGGGGCGATTTTCCTCTGGCTCTGGTTTGATGCACTGCCTATCACCACCATGGAACTCTACCAACGTTTGAAAGCACGCGGGGTGTTGATTGTTCCGGGTGAGTACTTCTTTATCGGCCAAGAAGATGAGTGGGATCATGCGCACCAGTGTCTGCGAATGAACTATGTACAAGACGACGAGATGATGCAAAAAGGCATCCAAATCATCGCTGAAGAAGTGCAAAAAGCCTACCAGCAGGGCTAACCGCCCTAACATTACCAAGCATAAAAAGAGCGCCGATTGGCGCTCTTTCACTATTTATACCTGCATTTTATATCGCATATAGCGGCGCGGAAGCTCGCTTATTTGTTTTCCAGCAAGTGGCTTGAGTTGATGGCAATTTTACGCGGTTGCATCGCTTCAGGAATTTCACGCTCAAGATCAACGTGCAGCAAGCCATTTTCCATACTCGCACCGGTCACTTTTACATAGTCGGCCAATTGGAACTTGCGCTCAAAGTCGCGCTCAGCAATGCCTTGGTAAATATAGTTCTTACCCTCTTCCTCTTTACGCTCACCTTTAACAATCAAGGTGTTCTCTTTTTGCGTCAGTTCAAGCTGCTCTTCGGCAAAGCCTGCCACTGCCATGGTAATACGGTAGTGGTTTTCATCTTTCTGTTCGATGTTATACGGAGGGTAACCGCCGGAGCTGTTTTTCGTGCTGTTGGCTTCCATCATATTAAGAAGACGGTCAAAACCAATCGCGTTGCGGTATAAAGGAGTGAAATCTACAGTTCTCATCATACTATCCTCTTGATTAAGCAATAGTCTTAGTCGTGACTGTGTAGGGACGATGATTAACTCGACCCCTAGCGACTAAGGGATTCGTTCACTATTCCTCTGGCTGCCTCTATAGGGCCAGCACGTAGGACATAGCAACAAACTCAGTGTTAACGTGTGCTGTTAAGGCCATCCTCATAGGAGCGATACCTCTTCAGCGAGTCCAGAAGGTCTGTTTCTTCTCATCGGAGCAAGACAGCTTCCCTCTTCAACAATAGATATAGGGATCGGCCAAAATGGTTTCAAGAGGAAAGAGTGAAAAAGTTTATAGTTCCTAGATCCTAGAGTGGGACAATGTATTGGATTGAAATGGAAAATAGAAACCAATAAAAAAGCGCAGCTCGTTCGACCTGCGCTTTTTCTAATTCTAGAAACTCGCTTCTAGAAACTAGGAACTTTACACATCCAAGTTCGCCACTTTCAACGCGTTCTCTTCGATAAAGTGACGACGAGGCTCAACCTGATCACCCATCAATGTCGTGAAGAGCTGATCAGCGCCAACCGCATCTTCGATGGTCACTTGCATCATGCGACGCGTTTCTGGGTCCATGGTGGTTTCCCAAAGCTGATCTGGGTTCATCTCACCCAGACCTTTGTATCGCTGTGTGCTCAATCCGCGGCGAGACTCTTTGATCAGCCACTCTAGCGCTTCGACAAAGCTGCTCACCGGCTGAGTGCGTTCACCACGTTTGATGTACGCGCCCTCTTCAATAAGGCCATTCAGCGCTTCAGAGAGATCGGCCAATTTGGCAAACTCTTTCGAGTTGATCAAATCGACGCTCAGTGCGTATTCATGTCTTACGCCATGTGTGCGCACGATGATTTTCGGCAAGTTCAAGCCGAGCTCAGCATGCTGCTCTACTTCATATTGGTACTGACTCGCGCCCACTTCTTTGGCGTTCAACTGCTCTACCAAAGTCTTGGTCCAAGCCTCTACCACAGCAGCGTCATGACACTGCTCTGCGGTCAAACGTGGCACGTAAATCAACTCATGAATCAAGGCGTGCGGGTAACGGCGGCTCATGCGATCCACCAGCTTGATGCCCGCATTGTATTGCTGAACCAGCTTCTCTAGAGATTCACCCGCCAACGCTGGCGCGTCCGCGTTGACGTGCAGCGCTGCGTTGTCCAAGGCCAAAGAGACTTGGTACTGGTTCATCGCTTCTTCATCTTTGATGTACTGCTCTTGCTTACCCTTCTTCACTTTGTACAGCGGTGGCTGAGCGATGTAGACGTAACCACGCTCAATCAGCTCAGGCATTTGACGGTAGAAGAAGGTCAACAGTAGCGTACGGATGTGCGAACCATCGACGTCCGCATCGGTCATGATGATGATGTTGTGGTAACGCAGTTTGTCTGGGTTGTATTCGTCACGACCGATACCACAGCCAAGCGCAGTGATCAGCGTCGCTACCTCTTGAGAAGAGAGCATCTTGTCGAAACGCGCTTTCTCTACGTTGAGGATTTTACCTTTCAGTGGAAGAATCGCTTGGTTCTTACGGTTACGGCCTTGTTTAGCGGAGCCGCCTGCCGAGTCACCCTCCACTATGTAGAGTTCAGACAGTGCTGGATCTTTTTCCTGACAGTCCGCCAATTTACCTGGCAGACCAGCAAGGTCTAGTGCGCCTTTACGACGAGTCATCTCACGTGCTTTACGCGCCGCATCACGAGCACGTGCCGCATCGATGATCTTGGTACAAACGATTTTTGCTTCTGTTGGATGCTCAACAAGGAACTCTGACAGTTTCTCGCCCATTGCTGACTCAACCGCAGATTTCACTTCAGAAGAAACCAGCTTATCTTTGGTTTGGCTTGAGAACTTTGGATCCGGCACTTTCACTGAGATAACCGCCGTGAGACCTTCACGCGCATCATCACCAGACGTTGCGGTTTTCGCTTTCTTCGAGAAGCCTTCTTTGTCCATGAACGAGTTCAAGGTACGCGTCAAGGCTGCACGGAAACCAGCAAGGTGAGTACCACCATCACGCTGTGGAATATTATTGGTGAAACAGAAGATATTCTCTTGGTAACCATCATTCCACTGCATCGCTACTTCAACAGAGATGCCATCTTCACGCTCGGAGTTGAAGTGGAATACTTTTTCGATGATCGGTGTCTTGTTGGTGTTCAAGTGATCGACAAAGGCTTGAATACCCCCTTCGTACATGAAGTGATCTTGTTTGTCTTCTTCACGCTCATCACGTAGCTTGATCGATACGCCAGAGTTTAGGAAAGAGAGCTCACGCAGACGTTTTGCAAGAATGTCGTAATGGAACTCAGTGTTAGAGAACGTCTCTTCACTAGGCCAAAAACGAATTTCTGTCCCCGTCTTTTCTGTATCACCAATCACAGCCAGTGGCGCTTGAGGTTCACCATGGTGATAAGTTTGAGTGTGAATTTTTCCACCGCGATGGATTGTCAGCGTCACTTTCTTAGACAGCGCGTTCACTACCGACACGCCCACACCGTGCAGACCACCCGAGACTTTGTACGAGTTGTCATCAAATTTACCGCCTGCGTGAAGTACGGTCATGATCACTTCTGCCGCCGAGACTTTCTCTTCCGGGTGAAGCTCTGTTGGGATACCACGGCCATCATCGCTGACAGAGACAGAGTTATCCTCATGAATGGTCACCACGATGTCTTTACAGTGACCCGCCAACGCTTCATCAATTGAGTTATCTACCACCTCAAAGACCATGTGGTGCAGACCGGTGCCATCATCCGTGTCGCCGATGTACATACCCGGACGCTTACGAACCGCATCCAGACCCTTTAGTACTTTAATACTCGATGAATCGTAATTTTCAGCCATGAGTTATCTTCCGCTATATATTTTGCTCTATTGTGCCATGTTCCACATGGAACATCCTGCCATTTTCATCACGCATGTCGCTGATTTGGCTTTCAGTAATAGAGCTGACAAAAACTTGAGCCCCCGTCTGTTTCAAGCAATCAGCAAGACGCTTGCGACGTTGACTGTCTAATTCAGAGGCAAAGTCATCTATCAAGTAGATGCATTGCTTGCCCGTCATCTCAGTCAGATGTTGGCCTTGTGCGACGCGTAGCGCGCACACCATCAACTTTAACTGACCCCGAGACAGGACATCTTCCACTGGCGTACCATTTACCTTAATGCGTAAATCCGCCTTATTTGGGCCACTGAAGGTGTAACCCAGCGCCTGGTCGCGCTCAAAGTGGCTCTCGAGAATCGCTTGGTATGGCGTCTCTTTGTCCCAACCACGATAGTACTTGAGCGAGATATCAAACTCAGGCAAAAATGCCCGGCATATCTCTTCGGCTTTGTGCGTCAATTGCTCAACGTACTCACCACGCCAACGACTGATGCTTTCCGCCAGTGTCGCCATCTCTTGATCCCAATAACTGAGCTCTCGATAGCTACGGGCTGTTTTCAGCAGTGCGTTGCGCTGTTTGTTTAGGCGCTTAAAACGCCCCCATGCATCATAAAAGGCCGATTCGGTATGAAATACACCCCAATCAATAAATGCACGGCGATGTTTCGGTCCATCGGTCAACAGATCAAACCCTTCAGGATGAATCAGTTGCAGTGGTAACACTTGCGCCAACTGGGCTAACTTTTGCCCAGATTGACCGCCTATTTTAACCTCTGTTGAGCCATCACGCTGCTTATTAATGCCAATGGGTAGCTCAAATTGATCCGAGTTCAAAAAACGACCGTGAACAAACAGCTCATCATGGTCATTTTGAATCACTCGCCCGGTCAAACTGCTTTTGAACGACCGACCGTGGCCCAGTAAATAGATGGCTTCCAGGACACTGGTTTTCCCGCTGCCGTTCGGGCCAATAAGAAAGTTAAAGCCTGATGATAACGAGATATCACAGGCTTTGATATTGCGAAACTGCTTAATAACAAGACGAGAGAGCGGCATGCTAGAGTCGGATCGGCATCACCACGTACATGGCACTGTCATCGACGCTGTTCTCAATTAACGCACTGGCGTTGGCATCAGACATCGAGACTCTCACGGTCTCGCAGCGCAGCGTATTGAGCACATCGAGCACGTAGCTGACGTTAAAGCCAATCTCAATCGGCTCGCCGTCAAAATGCACATCGAGCATCTCTTCCGCTTCTTCTTGCTCTGGGTTATTGGCGGTAATGCGCATTTCGCTGCCGTCTAGGTTAACGCGCACGCCACGAAACTTCTCATTCGAGAGGATCGCCGCACGCGAGAACGCTTGGCGCAGCTCATCGCAGCCCGCTTCCAATGTTTTGGTGGTGCTTTGTGGCATCACGCGGCGGTAGTCAGGGAAACGACCGTCCACCAGCTTAGAGGTAAAGACGTAATTGTTGACCTCAGCGCGCAGGTTTGAGCTACCAATTTGTAGCACCACAGGTTGCTCTGGTGCATCCAGCAGCTTGACTAATTCCAGCACTCCTTTACGCGGCACGATGATCTGCTTTTTGGCAAACTCGCCGACCAGCGGAGTTTGAGCAACCGCCATACGGTGACCATCGGTGGCCACGCTGCGTAGCGTGGTGTCTTCAATCTCGAACAACATGCCATTGAGGTAGTAACGCACGTCTTGGTTCGCCATCGAGAATTGCGTTTTTTCTACTAGCCCACGCAGTTCACTTTGCGTTAGGGAGAGTTCGACTTCACTCTGCCAATCTTCAATGTTTGGAAAATCGCTGGCTGGCAGTGTAGAGAGAGAGAAACGACTGCGACCAGAGCGCAGTTGCACGCGATCGCCCTCTAAAACAAAGGTGATCACCGCGTCATCAGGCAGTCCACGGCAAATATCGAGAAACTTACGCGACGGGACAGTAACGCTGCCCGCTTCAAATTCACCTTCAAGCTGCACACGGCTGACCAGCTCCACTTCTAAATCCGTCGCCGTCAACGTTAGTTGGTTGTCCACTACTTTGATCAATAAGTTACCAAGGATAGGTAGAGTGGCACGGCCACCTAACGCCCCTGAGACTTGCTGCAGTGGTTTCAGCAGATGACTACGTTGAATGGAAAATTTCATAGCACGCTCTTAAAGAAATCTTGTTGTTGGCGAAGAGAACAAACATGGCCACGATAAGGGATTGAGCCCTATCTTGGCCATGAATATAAACCGTTAGAATAGCGCGATTTACGAAGAAAGAGTACGGATTAAGTTGGAGTAATCCTCTTTAATATCGTGACTCTCTTCACGCAGTTGTTCAATCTTACGACACGCATGCAGTACGGTCGTATGATCGCGGCCACCAAAGGCATCACCAATTTCTGGCAAGCTGTGGTTGGTCAGCTCTTTAGCCAGCGCCATCGCCAATTGACGAGGTCGCGC
This sequence comes from Vibrio sp. R12-SG2-ISO1, assembly GCF_059834045.1. Taxonomy (NCBI): domain Bacteria; kingdom Pseudomonadati; phylum Pseudomonadota; class Gammaproteobacteria; order Vibrionales; family Vibrionaceae; genus Vibrio; species Vibrio sp. R12-SG2-ISO1. The sequence continues at coordinate 47,158 of NZ_JCBDGO010000027.1, forward strand.
AACTGAACGAGAGCGGCGCTTAGAGAGCAGATCCGCCACTTTGATTTTGTAGTATTCCGCGACCGTTTTTTGAATATTGTCGATGGTGACCAGCTTTTCTTGCAGGGCAAGCAGATCACGCAGAGCTTCACGCACAAAATCGATCGTAATAGGACGCCCCGTGAAGTTGGCGTTCGCAATCACACGATTGAGCGCCCCTTCTAGCTCACGAACGTTGGAGCGCAGGCGCTTAGCAATAAAGAACGCCACTTCATCCGCCAGATGGATTTGGTGATCTTCCGCTTTTTTCATCAAGATGGCGACGCGCGTTTCAAGCTCAGGTGGCTCGATGGCGACCGTCAATCCCCAACCAAAGCGAGATTTCAGGCGATCTTCTACGCCGTTGATCTCTTTCGGGTAGCGATCCGAGGTCAAGATGATCTGCTGATTGCCCTCAAGCAAGGCGTTAAAGGTATGGAAGAACTCTTCTTGTGAACGCTCTTTGTTGGCAAAAAATTGAATGTCATCGATCAAGAGAGCATCGACACTGCGGTAGTAACGCTTGAACTCTTCAATCGCGTTGTTTTGCAGCGCTTTCACCATGTCTTGCACAAAACGCTCTGAGTGCATGTAAACGACTTTCGCGTTGGGTTTGTTGTCGACAATCGCATTGCCCACAGCGTGCAGCAGGTGAGTTTTACCCAAACCGGTGCCGCCATACAGAAAGAGCGGGTTGTACGCCGCGCCTGGGTTGTCCGCCACCTGACGTGCCGCCGCCAAGCCCAATTGGTTCGATTTACCTTCAACAAAGTTGTTGAACTTATGCTTAGGGTTCACATTAGAGCGGTGGTTGATGTCTGCCATCGCTTGCGGGTCATCATCCCAGGTTTTATGCACAGGCTTACGCGCCTGCAATTGTGCCGGGGCTGACGATTCCGCCGCCACATCGGCCGGAGTGCGTTTGGGCGCAGGCGTCGGCGCTTGCACAGGGCGACTGCCCACCTCAAAACGCAAGTTTGGAATATCGTTACCACAATATTCCTGCAAAAGACGGTTAATGCTGTTGAGGTATTTATCGCGAACCCAATCAAGGACAAAACGGTTGGGCGCAAATAAAGTGAGAGTATTGTCGTTGAGTTCAGCTTGCAAAGGACGGACCCACATGCTGAATTCAGTTGCTGGAAGCTCTTCTTGAAGCTGTTGCAAACATTGCAACCAAAGCGAAGATGACACGATGCCCTCACTCGTAATTCTATGATCGGAAAAGACTGGCAATTTTACCTGTTGATAACCGAGATCGCCAGCGATTGATCGAGGATCCAGTGAATAAGATCGAAGTTATTCACAATATTTCTGCCATTATTGGTGAGATCATCACACCCTGCCCCATTTTTACCCACACATTGATCCACAATGGCGCAATGATCGCAGGATCGTCGATCTGGTGATAACTCTGTGAATGAATCGTCTCACGGCGATCATTATCTGGCGGATCTTGGCATGAGGAATCGCCCCAAACCCATAGGTAGAGCGTCAATGATTATCCACAGCTATAATCTTATTCCGCATCCATCTAGATTATGGCAACTTGTTATTTATCTAAATGACAAGGATGACAGTAGTATTTCTCCCTATAAATTTTAGGAGTTGTAAAATGAAAAACTGGATTAAAGCGGCTGTTGCCGTTATCGCACTTTCTGCTGCCACCGTTCAAGCTGCGACTGAAGTCAAAGTGGGTATGTCTGGCCGTTACTTCCCATTCACCTTCGTTGAGCAAGACAAACTGCAAGGCTTTGAAGTGGATCTGTGGGATGAGATTGGCAAACGTAACGACTACCAAGTGGAATACGTGACCGCCAATTTCTCAGGTCTTTTTGGTCTTCTAGAGACGGGCCGCATCGACACCATCTCAAACCAGATCACTATGACAGAAGCGCGCCAAGCGAAATACCTGTTTGCTGACCCATACGTCGTAGATGGCGCGCAAATCACCGTGCGTAAAGGCAACGACGACATCCAAGGCGTGGAAGATCTCGCAGGTAAAACCGTAGCGGTGAACTTAGGTTCAAACTTTGAGCAACTGCTACGTAGCTACGACAAAGACGGCAAAATCAACATCAAAACCTACGACACAGGTATCGAACACGATGTGGCACTAGGCCGCGCGGATGCGTTCGTTATGGACCGTCTCTCTGCACTTGAGCTGATCAAAAAAACGGGCCTACCGCTACAATTAGCCGGTCAGCCGTTTGAAACTATTCAAAACGCATGGCCATTCGTGAACAATGAGAACGGCCAAAAACTGCAAGCAGAAGTGAACAAAGCACTGGCAGAAATGCGTGCTGACGGTACACTAGAGCAAATTTCTCAAAAGTGGTTTGGCGCTGACATTACTCAGTAATCGGCTCCGCCTCCATAAATCCGTTTCGGATTGACGAAAAAACCCACTGCTCCCTTGCTTGCAGTGGGTTTTGTTTTTCTCGCCTTAGTCATTGGGATACGTAATGGGATTCGACTTTAATTACATGCTCAACCTGATGCCAATACTGCTCAAGTACCTTGGCACCACCATGGAAATGGCCACTTGGGGTTTGGTGTTTTCACTAATTTTAGCCGTGATATTGGCCAATATTCGCGTATTTCGCGTCCCAGTGCTCGATCAGTTGAGTCAGCTCTATATCAGCTTCTTCCGCGGTACGCCGCTGCTGGTGCAGCTGTTTCTTCTTTATTATGGCCTGCCACAAATCTTTCCTTTATTGGTGGGACTCGATGCCTTTAGCGCCGCAGTGATTGGCTTAACGCTCCACTTTGCCGCCTATATGGCAGAGAGCATTCGCGCCGCCATCATCGGCATCGATCGCAGCCAAATGGAGGCGAGCTTGTCGGTGGGTATGACGACACCTCAAGCCATGCGCCGCATTATTTTGCCGCAAGCAACGCGCGTAGCACTGCCATCGCTGATGAACTACTTTATCGACATGATCAAATCGACCTCGCTTGCTTTTACCCTTGGCGTGGCCGAAATCATGGCCAAAGCGCAGATGGAAGCGTCATCCAGTTTTCGTTTTTTCGAAGCGTTTTTGGCGGTCGCGCTGATTTACTGGGGCGTGGTGGTCATTTTGACCCGCGTGCAGATTTGGGCAGAAGCGAAACTCAATAAGGCGTACGTACGATGATTACACTGACCAATATTCATAAGCGCTTTGGTGACAGCGAAGTATTGAAAGGGATTGATCTCAACATCAAACAGGGCGAAATCATCGTGATCATCGGCTCAAGCGGTACCGGTAAATCGACGCTGCTGCGCTGTGTGAATTTCCTTGAGAATGCTGATCAAGGCACCATCACCATTGATGATGTCACGGTCGACAGCGCCAAACACACCAAATCGGACGTGTTAGCCCTAAGGCGCAAAACCGGCTTTGTGTTTCAAAACTACGCGCTGTTTGCCCATATGACCGCCAGACAAAACATTGCCGAAGGGCTGATTACCGTACGTGGCTGGAAAAAAGAGCAAGCGCTGGCTCGCGCGCAGCAAATCCTCGACGATATTGGCCTTAGTGACAAAGGCGACAGCTACCCAGCGGCCCTCTCTGGTGGTCAGCAGCAACGGGTCGGCATTGGTCGAGCGATGGCGCTGCAACCGGAACTGCTGCTGTTTGATGAACCCACCTCAGCCTTAGACCCAGAATGGGTGGGTGAGGTACTGCAACTGATGAAAGATCTCGCCACTAAACACCAAACCATGCTGGTGGTCACTCATGAAATGCAGTTTGCAAAAGAAGTGGCGGATCGCGTGATCTTTATGGCTGAAGGCCATATTGTTGAGCAGGGATCGCCAGATGAACTCTTCAATCACCCACAAGATCCAAGGCTGAAGAAGTTCTTAAGACAGGTAGGCGCTGAGTAACTATCGCTGAAAGGGATCACCGGTAAACAGCGACAAGGATCGCCGATAAGGATCCTTTGATCCTTGAGATTTTGCTCACACTACGTATAATCCCCCGGCGCGGAATTTCATCATTGACTCTTAATGTGACAGTGATTACAATTCCGCCTCTTTGTTGAGAGGCGTCGGTTTGTCCTCCTTATCTTAATAAAGAAGACGCTTTGACCCACGCCGGGTTAACATCGACCTAAAACTACTGATCAGTAAAGGTAATTATCATGAAACGCACTTTTCAACCTACAGTTCTAAAGCGCAAGCGTACTCACGGCTTCCGTGCTCGCATGGCAACTAAGAACGGTCGTAAAGTAATTAATGCACGTCGTGCTAAAGGCCGTGCGCGCCTGTCAAAATAATTTTTTATTTTGAATACGTACGCGTTCAATCGGGAGTTACGTTTGTTAACTCCCGAGCATTATCAAAATGTCTTCCAGCAAGCTCACCGAGCTGGCTCACCTCATTTCACCATCATTGCCCGTAACAATACCCTTTCCCATCCAAGACTGGGACTTGCGGTACCTAAAAAGCAAATCAAAACTGCCGTTGGCCGTAATCGCTTTAAACGCCTTGCTCGCGAAAGTTTTCGTAACAAACAACACCAACTTCCTAATAAAGATTTTGTTGTTATTGCCAAGAAAAGCGCGCAAGATCTCAGCAATGATGAAATTTTCGCCCTGTTTGATAAATTATGGCAGCGTCTGTCTCGCCCTTCACGTGGCTAGCCATCGGGCTGGTCCGTCTCTATCAAGGCCTGATTAGTCCTCTTATTGGGCCGCGCTGTCGTTTTACTCCAACCTGTTCTACCTATGCCATTGAAGCGTTGAAAGCTCACGGTTTTGTAAAAGGGTGTTGGTTATCAAGCAAACGTCTATTAAAATGCCACCCTTTGAATGAAGGTGGCTATGACCCCGTTCCACCAGCCCAAACACAAGACAGAGATAAATAACGATGGATTCTCAACGTAATATCCTGTTAATCGCGCTAGCACTGGTTTCTTTCCTCTTGTTCCAACAATGGCAAGTCGCAAAGAACCCAGCACCGCAGCCGGTTGAGCAGGCACAATCAAGCAGTACTTTACCTGCACCATCTTTTGCAGATGAGCTTGATCCCGCACCGTCACAACAAGCTTCAGCAAAAACCATCACCGTAACCACTGACGTTTTGACGTTAACCATTGATACGGTAGGTGGTGATGTGGTTCATGCAGACCTAAACCAGTACTCCGCTGAACTTGATTCCGCCGATCCATTCGTTCTTCTCAAAAACGAAGCGGGCCACCAGTTCATCGCTCAAAGTGGCCTTGTTGGCCCACAGGGCATTGACTTAAGCAGCTCGAATCGTCCGCAATACGCCGTTGATGCCGACAGCTTTACCTTGGCAGAAGGTCAAGATGAGCTGCGCATTCCAATGACGTACGCGGCCAACGGTCTTGAATACACCAAAACCTACATCCTAAAGCGTGACAGCTACGCAGTGGATGTCGAATTTGATGTTCGCAACCTATCAGGCAACAACGCAACTTTTGGTATGTACGCGCATCTTCGTCAAAACCTGATGGACGATGGTGGCAGCATCACTATGCCAACTTACCGTGGCGGTGCGTACTCCAGCGACGACACTCGTTACAAAAAGTACAGCTTCGATGATATGCAAAGCCGTAATCTGTCGATCACCTTACCGAATGGTCAAGGTTGGGCAGCGATGATCCAACACTACTTTGCGAGTGCATGGATCCCACGCAATGAGCCTGGCACCAATCTCTACACTCGCGTGATCGGTAACATGGGCGACATCGGCGTTCGCATGCCAAACAAAACCATCGCTGATGGTGAGTCTGCGCAATTCAACGCCACGCTGTGGGTGGGTCCAAAACTGCAAGACGCGATGGCGGAAACAGCACCTAACCTAGACTTGGTGGTCGATTACGGCTGGCTATGGTTCATCGCGAAGCCACTGCACTCTTTGCTCTCTTTCATTCAGAGCTTTGCGGTGAACTGGGGTGTCTCTATCATGATCCTCACGTTCATTGTCCGTGGTGCCATGTACCCACTGACCAAAGCCCAATACACCTCAATGGCGAAAATGCGTATGCTTCAGCCTAAGCTGCAAGCAATGCGTGAGCGTATCGGTGATGACCGTCAGCGCATGAGCCAAGAGATGATGGAGCTGTATAAGAAAGAGAAAGTGAACCCGCTGGGTGGCTGTCTACCGCTTATTCTCCAGATGCCGATCTTCATCGCCCTCTACTGGGCATTGATGGAATCGGTCGAGCTTCGCCACTCGCCGTTCTTCGGTTGGATTCACGACCTCTCTGCGCAAGACCCATACTACATCTTGCCGCTACTGATGGGTGCGTCGATGTTCCTCATCCAGAAGATGAGCCCAACCACAGTGACAGACCCAATGCAGCAGAAGATCATGACCTTTATGCCGGTGATGTTTACCTTCTTCTTCCTGTTCTTCCCGTCTGGCCTAGTACTTTACTGGTTGGTTTCGAACGTGGTAACACTTATCCAGCAAACGCTCATTTACAAGGCGCTGGAGAAAAAAGGCTTACATTCGAAGTAACAGCTAAGCATCATCAAAAGGCGGCCAAAAGGTCGCCTTTTTGTTTTGCGCTGTTTACAATTTGCTGACGACCATTGCGCCATACAGATTCAGCGCCTAATTCGCTGTTTATTGACCATAGAGATAATCTTATGACCACAGAGACCATCGTAGCCCAAGCCACCGCCCCAGGCCGAGGCGGTGTCGGCATCATTCGCGTGTCAGGCCCGCTTGCCGAGCAAGTGGCTATCGCGGTGACCGGCAAATCACTGCGTCCTCGCTACGCCGAATATTTGCCGTTTATGGCCCAAGATGGCAGCCAACTAGACCAAGGCATTGCACTCTATTTCCCCAATCCCCACTCGTTCACGGGCGAAGATGTCCTTGAACTGCAAGGGCATGGCGGCCCTGTCGTGATGGACATGCTGATCAAACGCATCGTCGATATTCCGGGGATTCGCATCGCACGCCCAGGGGAATTTTCCGAGCGCGCGTTTTTAAATGACAAGCTCGATTTGGCGCAAGCCGAAGCGATCGCCGATTTGATTGATGCGAGCTCAGAAGAAGCGGCTAAATCGGCGCTCCAATCGCTTCAGGGCGCGTTCTCGGGCCGAATTAATACCCTGGTCGAGTCACTGATTCATCTGCGTATCTACGTTGAAGCCGCGATTGATTTCCCCGAGGAAGAGATCGATTTTCTCGCCGATGGTAAAGTCGCCGCCGATCTGCAAACCATCATCGACAACCTAGAAGCTGTGCGCAAAGAGGCCAACCAAGGCGCCATCATGCGTGAAGGGATGAAAGTGGTGATCGCTGGTCGACCTAACGCCGGTAAATCCAGCCTACTCAATGCGCTATCAGGCAAGGAATCTGCGATTGTGACCGACATTGCAGGCACAACGCGTGACGTGCTGCGCGAGCACATCCACATTGACGGCATGCCTTTGCACATTATTGATACCGCTGGGCTGCGTGATGCGTCGGATGAAGTGGAAAAAATCGGTATCGAGCGCGCTTGGGATGAAATTGCCCAAGCGGATCGCGTGCTATTTATGGTCGATGGCACCACCACCGACGCCACCGATCCCAAAGAGATTTGGCCGGATTTTGTCGATCGTCTGCCCGACAGCATCGGCATGACAGTGATCCGCAATAAAGCCGATCAAACTGGCGAGGAACTTGGGATCTGCCATGTGAACACACCGACGCTGATCCGCTTGTCCGCGAAAACTGGCGCTGGTGTCGATGCGCTGCGCACTCACCTGAAAGCCTGTATGGGCTTCTCCGGCAGCAGTGAAGGTGGCTTTATGGCCCGCCGCCGCCATCTCGATGCACTCGCCAAAGCGGCTGAGCACCTCGATATCGGTCAGCAGCAACTTGAAGGCTACATGGCCGGAGAAATCCTCGCTGAAGAGCTACGTATCGCTCAGCAGCATCTCAATGAGATCACTGGCGAATTCAGCTCTGATGACCTACTAGGCAGAATTTTCTCTTCATTCTGTATCGGTAAATAACTCACAATGCGCGGCACACGGTCGCGCTTTTTATTGGCGTAAGGAAAACCCATGATCCACATAATAACAGGCAGTACCTTAGGCGGAGCCGAATACGTTGGCGATCACCTCAGTGATCTGCTGATTGAACAAGGCTTTGAAACCACAATCCACAACCAACCGGATCTGAATGAGATAGAGGCACAAGGCACTTGGCTCATCATCACTTCAACCCACGGTGCGGGCGAATACCCAGACAACATTCAGCCCTTCATTGCCGCGCTGCAAAACACGCCGCCAAATATGGCGAACGTCAACTATGCGGTGATCGCGATTGGTGATTCGAGCTACGATACCTTTTGCGCAGCAGGCCAACATGCCTACGCCCTATTGGAAGACATAGGTGCCACGCCGCTCGCGGAGTGCGTGACGATTGATGTCCTTAGCCATGACGTACCAGAAGATGCTGCACAAGCCTGGCTAGAAACTCATATCGACCGTTTCTGATCCCCCTCCTCGGCCAGTATTGTGCGCAATATTGGCCGCTGTTCACCTCTCCTTCTCTTTTCCACTCGTACTGTTCGCTGCTTTTTTAATCAAAACATCTGTGGATAACTAAGATGATATCCCGTTATCTTCCTTTAGTTATCCAAATAACAACTTTTACCTTTCTCGACCCCTGTGTATAACCATCGATTTTGATCTCAGGAAATCCTCGATCTGATCAAGGTAAGATCACATGATATGATCATAAAAAGATCCATGATCTTGTTGATCATTTTTTAGTTATCCACAGAGATCGTCGATCCTAATAGTAGATCTAATAAAAGATCATATATATAGATCTTATATATATAAGAGTGTCAGCCCTTTAAGACAAAAGCGTCAAAAGCATTTTCTCTCCCTTGGAAAGAAGGTAGAATAACGCTCTTTTAACTTTTCTATTGCTTGATTGAATACCTGAGGTCAGTTCATGCTTTATCACGAAAACTTTGACGTCATCGTTGTCGGTGGCGGTCATGCAGGAACGGAAGCCGCCCTCGCGTCTGCACGTACAGGTCAAAAGACGCTGTTGCTGACGCACAATATCGACACCCTAGGACAGATGTCGTGTAACCCTGCCATTGGTGGGATCGGTAAAGGCCATCTTGTCAAAGAGGTCGATGCAATGGGCGGTTTGATGGCACAAGCCATCGACCACGCAGGTATTCAATTTCGTACACTCAACGCCTCCAAAGGCCCAGCGGTACGCGCCACTCGCGCTCAAGCGGATCGTGCTTTGTACAAAGCGTATGTTCGCCATGCGTTGGAAAACGCGCCAAACCTAACCCTATTCCAACAATCGGTGGATGACCTGATTGTTGAGAACGAAGTGGCGGTCGGTGTGGTGACTCAAATGGGTCTCAAGTTTCGCGCCAAAGCAGTGGTACTCACCGTCGGGACATTCCTCGGTGGCAAGATCCACATTGGCATGGAAAGCTCTTCTGGTGGCCGAGCTGGGGATCCACCATCGATCGCGCTTGCGGATCGTCTGCGTGAATTACCGTTTCGCGTTGATCGTTTGAAAACCGGTACGCCTCCGCGCATCGATGCTCGCAGTGTGGATTTCTCACAGCTAGAAGTGCAACACGGTGACAACCCGACTCCAGTATTCTCGTTTTTAGGTGATCGTCGCCAACATCCGGCGCAGATCCCGTGTTACATCACCCACACCAACGAGAGCACCCATGAAGTAATCCGCAACAACCTCGATCGTAGCCCAATGTACGCCGGGGTGATTGAAGGGATTGGGCCACGTTACTGTCCGTCGATTGAAGACAAAGTGATGCGTTTTGCGGATAAGAACAGCCACCAGATTTTCATTGAGCCGGAAGGCTTGACGACACACGAACTCTACCCGAATGGTATTTCCACCAGCTTGCCGTTCGATGTTCAGGTACAAATCGTGCGTTCAATGAAAGGGTTTGAAAACGCGCACATCGTGCGTCCGGGATACGCAATCGAATACGATTTCTTCGACCCACGCGATCTCAAGCAAACCTATGAAACCAAATTTATCTCTGGTCTGTTCTTTGCGGGCCAGATCAATGGTACCACCGGTTACGAAGAAGCGGCGGCACAAGGTTTGATGGCCGGTTTGAACGCCAGTTTGCACAGCCAAGGCAAAGAAGGTTGGAACCCGCGACGCGACCAAGCCTACATGGGCGTGTTGATTGATGACCTCTCAACCATGGGCACGAAAGAGCCTTACCGTATGTTTACCTCGCGCGCCGAGTACCGTTTGCTGCTGCGCGAAGACAACGCCGATCTGCGTTTGACCGAAAAAGCGCATGAACTGGGCTTAGTGAGTGAGGCGCGTTGGACGCGATTCAATCAAAAGATCGAGCAGATGGAAAAAGAGCGTCAGCGCCTACAAGAGATCTGGATCAACCCGAAATCGGCGGGGATCGATGCGCTGAACGATCTGCTGAAAACTCCGTTGGTACGAGAAGCAAGCGGTGAAGATCTTCTTCGTCGCCCTGAAATCACTTATCAGCAGCTGACCTCGCTAGATACCTTCCAGCCTGCGCTGGATGATCAACAAGCGGCAGAGCAAGTAGAGATTCAGGTCAAGTACGAAGGTTACATCAAGCGTCAGCAAGACGAGATTGAGAAATCATTGCGTCATGAACACACCAAGTTGCCGCTCGATTTGGATTACCGACAAGTGAAAGGTTTGTCGAACGAAGTGATTGCCAAGCTGTCAGAAGCCAAACCTGAATCGATTGGTATTGCCTCGCGTATTTCAGGTATTACGCCAGCAGCGATCTCCATTTTGTTGGTGCATTTGAAAAAGCACGGTATGTTGAAAAAAGGTGAGGAAGCGGCATGAGCGCACTACGTGACAAACTCGATGCGCTGATTGCGACCACTGACTTGCAGGTCTCTGATGCGCAACGCGAGCAGTTGGTGGGCTATGTGGCAATGCTGGACAAGTGGAACAAAGCCTACAACCTGACCTCAGTGCGTGACCCGTTTGAGATGTTAGTTAAACACATCTTGGATAGCATTGTTGTGAGTACTCACTTAGTCGGTGAGCGCTTTATCGATGTCGGCACTGGCCCAGGATTGCCAGGGATCCCTTTGGCGATCATGCACCCAGAGAAAACCTTTTATTTGCTCGACAGTCTCGGCAAACGCATTCGCTTTATCAAACAAGTGCTGCATGAGCTGGGGATCAAAAACGTGACGCCGATTCAAAGTCGCGTCGAAGAGTTTCAACCAGAAGAGAAGTTTGACGCTGTTCTAAGTCGCGCATTCGCTTCTATGGTAGACATGGTCAGTTGGTGTCATCACCTTCCAAAAGCGGAGTCAGGCGTGTTTCTGGCGCTTAAAGGTCAATTGCCTCAGGATGAGATTGAACAATTGCCCGACTGGTGTTCTGTGAGCGAGATCAAAGCTTTGAATGTTCCAGAGTTGGAAGGTGAGCGTCATCTAGTAATCTTATCGCGCAAGGATTAATAGCGAGGTTCACTGTGGGAAAAATCGTAGCGATTGCTAACCAAAAAGGTGGCGTTGGTAAAACAACGACCTGTGTCAACTTAGCCGCGTCTATGGCTGCGACTAAGCGCAAAGTGTTGGTCATTGACCTCGACCCACAAGGAAACGCAACCATGGCAAGCGGTGTCGACAAATACCAAGTCGACGCCACCGCCTACGAACTGCTGGTTGAAGACGTACCGTTCGAAGAGGTGGTCTGTCGTAAGACGTCTGGCAATTACGATTTGATCGCGGCCAATGGTGATGTCACCGCCGCAGAAATCAAATTAATGGAAGTGTTTGCCCGCGAAGTGCGTCTCAAGCACGCATTATCCTCCGTTCGTGATAACTATGATTTCATCTTTATCGATTGTCCTCCGTCGCTAAACCTTCTTACAATCAATGCTATGGCTGCAGCTGATTCCGTCTTGGTTCCGATGCAGTGCGAGTATTTCGCGTTAGAAGGGTTAACGGCATTGATGGATACGATCAGCAAGCTCGCTGCTGTCGTCAACGAAAATCTAAGAATCGAGGGCCTGTTACGCACCATGTATGACCCGCGTAATCGTCTCTCGAATGAAGTGTCCGATCAACTCAAAAAGCACTTTGGCAACAAAGTGTACCGCACTGTTATTCCCCGAAATGTTCGCTTGGCCGAAGCGCCGAGTCATGGCAAGCCTGCCATGTATTACGACAAGTATTCAGCGGGCGCAAAAGCGTACCTTGCCCTTGCTGGAGAAATGCTTCGCCGCGAAGAAGTACCCGCATAATCAACCGAAGGATTCCGTCTTATGTCTAAACGTGGTTTAGGTAAAGGGCTTGACGCTCTGCTATCGACCAGCTCACTGGCGCGTGAGAAACAGCAAAGTGCGCTCAATAGCCAAGCGTTGTCGTCCGATGGGCATTTGACTGAACTGAGTATCAACGCATTAAAGCCGGGCGTGTATCAGCCCCGCAAAGAGATGGAGCCTGAAGCGCTCGAAGAGTTGGCGTCATCGATAGAATCGCAAGGGATTATCCAGCCGATTGTTGTGCGTCAGGTTGAGGCGGATAAATTCGAAATCATCGCTGGCGAACGTCGCTGGCGTGCGGCGCGTAAAGCCGGCCTCAAGCAAGTGCCTTGTGTGGTCAAAAATGTCGACGACCGCGCGGCGGTTGCGATGGCATTGATTGAAAATATTCAGCGCGAAGACCTCAATGCGATTGAAGAAGCCCAAGCGTTGGAGCGTCTTCAAGACGAGTTTCAACTGACTCATCAACAAGTGGCGGATGCGATTGGTAAATCACGCACCACCGTGAGTAACTTGCTAAGACTCAACCAGTTAGATGATGAAGTGAAAGCTTTGATGTCGGCCAAACTGATTGAGATGGGCCATGCTCGCGCGTTACTGGCGTTGGAAGCTACGCAGCAAGTGGCGCTCGCCAATCACGTGGCCAAGAAAAAACTGACGGTGCGTCAAACAGAAAACTTAGTAAAAAAGACGCTCCAGGGCGAAGTTGAATCAACCACGCCAAAACCAGAAATTGATGACACGACAGAGTTGTCGTTAAAGCATTTGTCTGAGCAATTAAACACAAAAGTCGCGCTGCAAATGGCCAAGAAAGGTGACGGTAAGATTGTCATCAACTTTAGTGACAATGAGCAACTGCAATTGATGTTAAAACAACTACAAATGCTCGTTTCCGCTTCCTAGCTCACAGATTGGTCTAGAAGTAACAGTTATCAAACTCGCAAAGATTGTGTTTTTTGTTAAGCAATATATAATTTTTCGTGCTTTTTTTCACCATGCATTGATTGTGATCAATGCGGTGTTAGATACAGAAACAGGTGCTTTTGATGTTTAGTGCAAATCGAAGCAAGCAAGGAAGAGCTGCTTTTAGACTCGTCCACCTCCAGCTGATATTTGTGCTCCTCATCGGGAGCTTGGCTTATGTGATGATCAGCCCTGAAACGGCTCGCTTTGTTTTAAAAGGCGGCTTTATCGCGGTGATGGGTAATTACATTTATGCCCTGTTTACGTTTTTCCCTAAACCAGGGTCCGATGGGAAAGTTCTCCTTGGCTTCCTGATGGTGGGATGGGCGTTAAAGCTGGTGTTTACCATAGTGATGTTTGTGTTGGTGTTTTCTGTCAACGAGTTCCTCAAACCGGGGGCGTTCTTTACAGGTTATAAGCTAACACTGCTGATCTTCTGGTTATCACCAATTTTATTTTTTCATAAAAATGGGATTAACCATGGCTGATACTCCGCAGGAATATATTCAGCACCACCTAACCAACGCGAAGATTTGTGTGGTTGATGGTGGCGTAGCAACCAACTATGGTTGTGCCGACGCTGGGTTCTGGACCTTACATTGGGATTCATTGTTGTTCTCTGTTGGTCTAGGTGCACTATTTTTGTGGTTGTTTTATCGTGTCGGAAAAAATGCAACCACAGGCACGCCTGGTAAGCTGCAATGTTTTATCGAAATGGTCGTAGAGCAAGTCGATGCCATTGTAAAAGATGCTTTCCATGGTCGTGATAAATTAGTCGCACCACTAGCTCTTACCTTGTTTGTGTGGATTTTCCTCATGAACTTGATGGATCTAGTACCCGTTGACTTTATTCCTCATCTAATGGGGGCGGCTGGCTTTGAGTACTTTAAGATCGTACCAACGGTTGACTTAAACATCACGCTAGCACTTGCATTAGGTGTCCTAGTACTGACGGTGGTTTACTACATCAAGTACAAAGGATTTAAAGGATTTGTGAAAGAATTTACGCTTCACCCAATTAACAATAAAGCGTTAATTCCTTTCAACTTAGTTTTGGAAAGTGTCTCATTGCTGGCTAAGCCGGTGTCTCTTTCTTTACGTCTTTACGGCAACATGTACTCGGGCGAGTTGATCTTCATTCTGATCGCTGTGACCTACGGTGCTGGTGTTGTATTGGGTGGATTAGGTGTCGTCGCGCACGTCATTTGGGCAATCTTCCACATATTAGTAATTGTTTTACAAGCCTTCATTTTTACAATGCTGACCGTTGTTTACCTCAGCATGGCAAGTAACGATTCACATTAATTTTTACCTAACTTTTTTATCAAATCTGATTTGGAGATAATTATGGAAATTTATTTGGTTGTAGGTCTACTACTAGGCATGTGTGCTATCGCAACAGGTTTTGGTTTTGCGATCCTTGGTGGTAAGTTCCTTGAGTCAGTTGCTCGCCAGCCTGAAATGGCGCCTGTTCTACAAACCAACATGTTCATCATCGCGGGTCTATTGGATGCGGTTCCAATGATCGGTGTTGGTATCTCTATGTACATGCTATTCGCACTGTAATAGACCTCTCTTATTCATTCATGATACGTCGTTTCGATGTTTCGAAACTAAGAATAGGTAAAGGAGGGTCATTGTGAATATCAATGCTACTCTGCTGGGACAAGCAATAGCATTTCTAATTTTTGTGTGGTTCTGCATGAAGTTCGTGTGGCCACCATTAATTGCTGCTATTGAAGAACGCCAAAAGAAGATCTCTGAAGGTCTAGAGTCGGCGGCACGTGCGGACAAAGCGTTAGAGCTTGCCAAGCACAATGCTGCAGACCAGCTGAAAGACGCTAAGAAACAAGCATTAGAAATCATCGAGCAAGCGAACAAACGTAAAGCTCAGATTTTGGATGAAGCCCGTAACGAAGCTACTGTCGAGCGAGATCATATTCTTTCTCAAGGCAAAGCGGAGCTGGAAGCAGAAACATTGCGTGCGCGCAATGAGCTGAAGAAAGATGTGGCGAACTTGGTGATTCTTGGCGCAGAGAAAGTGATCGAGCGTTCTATTGATCCAGCTGCACATCAAGACATCCTTGATAGTATTTCAGCAAAACTATAACAAGAGGGCATCAGTATGTCGGATTTGACAACTATTGCTCGACCATATGCTAAGGCTGCATACGGCTTTGCGAGTGATAACAGTGCCATTGAACAGTGGTCACAGATGCTTGCATTTGCCAAAGAGATGTCTTCAGTGAAAGAGCTAAAGACCGCTGCTTTGAGTTTGCAGCCTGAGCAACTAGTGCAATTGTATGTTGATGTTGGCGGGGAATACTTTGATGAACCTTTTCAAAACTTTTTGAAAGTGGTCATCGAGAATCGTCGCACCTCAGCGTTAAGTGATATTTATCAGCAGTACAAGAAACTGGCAGACAAGGCTTCAAACACGAAAGAGGTGACGGTTACTACGTCTACTGAATTGTCTGAAGCGCAAAAGTCGCAGCTTATCGCCGGCCTTGAACAGCGTTTTGGTGGCACAGTGAAATTAAACTGTATCGTTGATGCGCACTTGATCGGCGGCGCGGTTATCCGTGATGGCGATACTGTGTTGGATAACTCACTCGTTAGCCGTTTAACTCGTCTTAAAGACGTTATTAAGTCTTAAATTAGGGGAATTGGAGCAATGCAACTTAATTCCACGGAAATTAGCGAACTGATTAGACAGCGCATTGAAAAATTCAATGTTGTGTCTGAAGTTCGTAATGAGGGTACGATCGTCTCTGTAAGTGACGGTATTCTCCGCATTCACGGTCTTGAAGATGTGATGCAAGGTGAAATGATCGAGCTTCCAGGTGATCGTTTTGCATTGGCATTAAACCTAGAGCGCGACTCTGTTGGTGCTGTAGTGATGGGCCCGTACGCAGACCTTAAAGAAGGGATGAAAGTGACGGGTACTGGACGCATCCTTGAAGTACCTGTAGGCCCTGAGCTGCTTGGCCGTGTGGTTAACACACTGGGTCAACCAATTGATGGCAAAGGTCCTATCGATGCGAAACTGAGCTCACCAGTTGAAGTGATTGCACCAGGTGTTATCGACCGTAAGTCGGTTGATCAGCCTGTTCAAACCGGTTACAAGTCTGTTGACTCAATGATCCCAATCGGTCGTGGTCAGCGTGAGCTTATCATCGGTGACCGTCAGACTGGTAAAACGGCGATGGCGATCGATGCCATCATCAACCAGAAAGACTCGGGTATTTTCTCTATCTACGTAGCGATTGGTCAGAAAGCATCGACCATTGCTAACGTGGTTCGCAAACTAGAAGAGCACGGCGCACTGCAAAACACGATTGTGGTAGTAGCATCAGCTTCTGAATCTGCAGCGCTTCAATACCTAGCGCCATACGCAGGTTGTGCGATGGGTGAGTACTTCCGTGACCGCGGTGAAGATGCACTGATTGTTTACGATGACCTATCGAAGCAAGCGGTCGCTTACCGTCAGATCTCTCTACTCCTAAAACGTCCACCAGGCCGTGAGGCCTTCCCGGGTGACGTATTCTACCTCCACTCACGTCTACTAGAGCGCGCTGCGCGAGTCAACGAAGAGTACGTAGAGCGTTTCACCAACGGTGAAGTGAAAGGTAAGACAGGCTCTTTGACTGCGCTACCTATCATCGAAACTCAAGCGGGTGACGTATCGGCATTCGTACCGACCAACGTAATCTCGATTACCGACGGTCAGATCTTCCTACAAACTGAACTGTTCAACGCAGGTGTACGCCCAGCGGTTGACCCAGGTATCTCAGTATCTCGTGTAGGTGGTTCGGCTCAGACGAAAATCATCAAGAAACTGTCAGGTGGTATCCGTACTGCATTGGCGGCATACCGTGAATTGGCAGCCTTTGCTCAGTTCTCATCGGATCTTGATGCAGCGACGAAACGCCAGCTAAATCACGGTCAGAAAGTGACTGAATTGATGAAGCAGAAGCAGTACGCGCCAATGTCAGTGTTTGACCAAGCATTGTCTATTTTCGCGGCGGAACGTGGCTATCTCGATGATATCGAGCTCAACAAAGTCCTCGACTTTGAAGGTGCTCTACTATCGTATGCTCGTGCTCAGCATGCAGATTTTGCAGCTGAGATCGACAAGTCTGGCGCTTACAACGATGAAATCGAAGCTCAACTGAAAGCCTTGGTTGATGATTTCAAAGCAACCCAAACTTGGTAATTACAAGCAAGTTTTGTAATTAACGGAGAGTAACGATGGCCAATACAAAAGAAATTCGTAGCAAGATTGGTAGTGTCAAAAGCACTCAAAAAATCACGAAAGCGATGGAAATGGTAGCGGCTTCCAAAATGCGTCGTACGCAAGATGCAATGGAAGGCCCTCGTCCTTACGCTGAAATAATACGTAAAGTCATTGGTCATTTAGCGCACGGTACCTTGGAATACAAACATCCATTCCTTGTAGAACGTGGCGCTAAGCGCGTTGGGTATATTGTGGTATCGACCGATCGTGGTCTTTGTGGCGGCTTGAACATTAACTTGTTCAAGCAAGCCGTCAAGGAGATGAACGATTGGTCGAATCAAGGTGTAGAGATTGAGCTGGCAGTGATCGGTTCAAAAGCCACATCTTACTTCAATAGCATAGGTGCGAAGATTGTCGCTCAAACCTCAGGTTTGGGAGACACGCCATCATTAGATGATCTGATCGGTTCTATCAAAGTCATGCTTAAGAAGTATGAAGAGGGTGAAATCGATCGCTTGTACCTAGTGTTCAATGAGTTTGTGAACTCAATGACACAGCAACCCAAAATTGATCAATTAATACCTTTGCCTAAGTCCATGAGTGACGATGAGTCGTTCAAGCATGCGTGGAGCTATATGTTTGAGTCAGACCAAAAGGTTCTGCTCAATACCTTGATGTCTCGTTATATCGAGTCTCAGGTGTACCAGGCTGTGGTTGAAAACTTAGCGTGCGAAATGGCTGCTCGTATGATTGCTATGAAAGCAGCATCTGACAATGCTGGAAACTTGATCGATGAACTAGAGCTTGTGTACAACAAAGCCCGTCAAGCGGCGATTACACAAGAGCTATCCGAGATCGTTTCTGGTGCGGCAGCAGTGTAATTTAGGCAGATTAAATTTAGAGGATTAACGATGGCTACAGGTAAGATCGTACAGATCATCGGTGCGGTAGTCGACGTAGAGTTCCCACAGAGCGATGTACCAAGTGTATACGACGCTCTAAACGTTACGGACTCAAAAGAGCGTCTTGTTCTTGAAGTTCAGCAACAGCTAGGCGGTGGCGTAGTTCGTTGTATCGTAATGGGTAGCTCTGATGGTTTACGTCGCGGAGTGGAAGTGGTTAACACAGGCGCTCCAATTTCAGTACCAGTAGGTACTAAGACCCTAGGTCGTATCATGAACGTTCTAGGTGACGCGATTGACGAGCGTGGCGAAATCGGTGCAGAAGAGGTTTACTCTATCCACCGTCAAGCGCCAAGCTACGAAGAGCAATCAAACGAGACAGCGCTTCTAGAAACCGGCGTAAAAGTAATCGACCTAGTTTGTCCATTCGCTAAGGGTGGTAAAATCGGTCTATTCGGTGGTGCAGGTGTAGGTAAGACCGTTAACATGATGGAACTTATCAACAACATCGCACTACAACACTCTGGTCTTTCTGTATTTGCGGGTGTAGGTGAGCGTACTCGTGAGGGTAACGACTTCTACTACGAAATGCAGGAAGCGGGCGTAGTAAACATCGAAAAACCTGAAGAATCAAAGGTTGCGATGGTTTACGGTCAGATGAACGAGCCACCAGGCAACCGTCTACGTGTTGCACTGACAGGTCTAACGATGGCTGAGCGTTTCCGTGACGAAGGCCGTGACGTTCTACTGTTCGTTGATAACATCTACCGTTACACGCTTGCCGGTACGGAAGTATCTGCACTGCTAGGTCGTATGCCTTCAGCGGTAGGTTACCAGCCAACTCTTGCAGAAGAGATGGGTGTACTTCAGGAGCGTATCACGTCAACAAAAGCGGGTTCTATCACGTCTGTACAGGCGGTATACGTACCAGCGGATGACTTGACTGACCCGTCTCCAGCCACCACGTTCGCGCACTTGGATGCAACGGTTGTACTTAACCGTAACATCGCAGCTATGGGTCTATACCCAGCGATCGACCCACTTGACTCAACGTCTCGTCAGCTTGACCCGTTGGTCGTTGGTCAAGAGCACTACGACATCGCTCGTGGCGTTCAGCAGACACTTCAGCGCTACAAAGAGCTGAAAGACATCATCGCTATCCTAGGTATGGACGAGCTATCTGAAGAAGATAAGCAAGTCGTATCTCGTGCACGTAAGATTGAGCGTTTCTTGACTCAGCCTTACCACGTAGCGGAAGTCTTCACGGGTGACCCGGGTGTATACGTACCTCTTACAGAGACACTTCGTGGCTTTAAAGGTCTTCTTTCTGGTGAGTATGATGATATTCCTGAGCAGGCATTTATGTACTGCGGAAGCATCGACGACGCTCTAGAAAACGCGAAGAAGATGTAAGCGAAGACTTTAAGGAGGCGTTATGACTGCATCAGTGACCTTTAACCTAGACGTTGTGAGTGCCGAAGAGCGTATTTTCTCTGGCTATGCTCGCAGCATTCAAGTTTCAGGTGAAGAGGGTGATCTCGGTGTTTTAGCGGGTCATACTCCGTTGTTGACGCTGATTCGTCCTGGTATGGTTCGCATCGTAACAAAGAAAGGTAAGGAAGAAATTATTTACCTTTCGGGCGGTATTCTTGAAGTACAGGCTCACGATGTCACCATCTTGGCGGATACCGCTGTTCGAGGTGAAGACCTAGACAAAGCAAAAGCGGAAGAAGCAAAACAGCGTGCAGAAGAGCTGATCAACCTACCTCACGGTGACGTTGATTATGCGAAAGCTGCGGCTGAGCTGGCGAAAGCGGTCGCTCAATTGAAAGTCATTGAGCTCGTGAGACGCAGCAGCCGTCGCTAGTATGATTGTGCGTTGAATCGCTAGATAAAGCCTCGAGTTCGCTCGGGGCTTTTGTTTATTTATAGAAACCTATTTTCTCCGAGTGAAACAGTTTCGCCAACCGAGCAGAGCGCCATGAGTGAGCCAACTTAGGTGGCGAGAAGGCCGGTGGCTGCTTAATTTTTAACGGAAAATTTTCCGATTTCATTAACTAATCGTCGATTAGTGTCTAGAATACCCCTCAAGTTTTTATGACAACATCTATAGGTAATTTCATGAAGTTTAGCGCGGTGATTCTCGCGGCGGGCAAAGGGACTCGCATGTACTCTAACAAGCCAAAGGTACTGCATACCCTAGCGGGTAAACCCATGGTGAAGCACGTGATTGATACTTGCTCTGGGCTCGGCGCGCAAAACATCCACCTCGTCTATGGCCACGGTGGCGATCAAATGCAAGCTGAACTGAGCCAAGAGTCGGTGAACTGGGTATTGCAAGCGGATCAATTGGGGACAGGTCATGCGGTGGATCAAGCATCGGATCAGTTTCAAGATGATGAAAAGATCCTGGTGTTGTACGGCGACGTGCCTTTGATCTCCGAAGAGACCATTGAGAGCCTGTTGGATGCGCAGCCTACCGGCGGTATCGCGCTCTTGACCGTTGTATTAGACAACCCAACAGGCTACGGCCGTATCGTCCGTAAGAATGGCCCTGTTGTGGCGATCGTTGAACAAAAAGATGCCACCGAAGAGCAGCGTCAAATCAAAGAGATCAACACAGGTGTGATGGTCGCGACAGGCGGCGATCTTAAGCGCTGGTTATCAGGCCTCAACAACCAAAACGCGCAAGGTGAATATTACCTCACCGACGTGATTGCGGCCGCGCACGACGAAGGACGTGCTGTCGAGGCGGTTCACCCAGTCAACCCTATTGAAGTGGAAGGGGTCAACGATCGCAATCAGTTGGCGCGCTTAGAACGTGCCTTCCAATCCATGCAAGCTCGCAAGCTGCTTGAACAAGGCGTGATGCTGCGTGACCCAGCACGTTTTGATTTGCGTGGTGAGCTGCAATGCGGTATGGACTGTGAGATTGACGTCAATGTTGTGATTGAAGGTAGCGTCTCTCTTGGCGATAACGTAGTGATTGGCGCTGGGTGTGTGCTCAAAGATTGCGAAATCGACGACAACACCATTGTGCGCCCATACAGCGTGATTGAAGGTGCTACGGTCGGTGAAGAGTGTACCGTTGGGCCATTTACTCGTCTTCGCCCTGGCGCAGAGCTGAAGAAAGATGCCCACGTTGGTAACTTTGTTGAAGTGAAAAACGCGCGTCTTGGTCAGGGTTCAAAAGCCAACCACCTCACTTATCTTGGCGATGCTGAGATTGGTGAGCGCACCAACATTGGCGCGGGTACGATTACGTGTAACTACGATGGCGCAAACAAGTTCAAAACCATCATCGGCAACGACGTGTTTGTTGGCTCAGACAGCCAGCTGGTGGCACCTGTAACGATTGCTGATGGCGCGACTATAGGTGCAGGCACGACGTTGACGAAAGACGTTGCACAAGGTGAGTTAGTCATCACTCGCGCTAAAGAGCGCAAGATTACAGGCTGGCAGCGTCCGGTGAAGCAAAAATAATTGTCGATGCTCAGTTTCAAAGCCGCTTCATTGAAGCGGCTTTTTCGATCTATAGGCTTGGAATCGCAATGCGCTTTTCTAGCCAGCGCACAGCTTGAGAGACCAATAAGATAAGCAATAGATATTCGAGCACCAAAAAGGTGTAAATCTCCAAAGGTAAGTATTCGGTGACCACCAGCTCGTTCGCTCTGCGGGTCAGATCGCTCAGACCAATGACACTAACCAACGAACTCATTTTGAGGATATAGACAAATTGGTTTCCCAGTGGCGGCAAAATCTGACGGAAGGCTTGTGGCAATATCACAAAGCGCATGGTCTGCCAGTAACCGAGTCCTAACGATTCAGAGGCTTCGCGTTGACCTCGGCTAATGGCTTGAATACCACCGCGAAAGACTTCCGCCATAAACGCGCTTTCGGCGATCGTCAGGGCTATCACGCCTGCCCAGAAATGGTTTAAGGAAAGATCGAGTAAGGTAGGCATCCCATAATAGACCCACAGCAGCAAAACGAGCACCGGGACTGAGCGTACGCTTTCGACATAGAGACGATTAAACCAACGTAACACTCTCAGGTTAGATAAGGCAGGCATCGCGACCATCAAGCCAAGGCTCATCGCGAGCAACATACTGAGCAAGGAGATCTGCACCGTCTCACCAAATCCACCCATCAAAAACAGCACATTTGCTCGGCCTTGCTCGGTGGTAGGATCGAGTACATACCATCCCCATTGATAGTCACTGCAGCCAGTCAGCAGCAGCGTAGTGATCAACACCCATACTTTAGTGGTCACATTACACCTTGTTTAGACTAGAAAATCCGTTTCTTACTGCTATGTTAACAATGAAAGTGGAATTCGTGTAATCACTAAGGACGATAAAATGAAATCGATCATCTGCGCACTGCTCATCAGTCTGTTTTCGCTCCCGCAAGCGATGGCTCAAGGCAGTCGCCTCCATCAGATTTTAGACTCAGGCGTTCTGCGTGTCGGGACGACCGGCGACTGGAACCCAATGACGATGAAAGACGCGGCGACCAATAGTTATCGAGGGTTTGATATCGATGTGACCTCCGAATTAGCTAAAGATCTAGGTGTCAGTGTTGAGTTTGTCGCCACTGACTGGAAAACCTTGGTCAATGGCGTGACTGCCAACAAATATGACATTACAGGCAGTGCGTCGCTCAATATGTCTCGCGCTAAGGTCGCGGGGTACAGTCAGCCCTATTTTTATCTCGCTTTTGTTCCGGTTGTGCAGAAGAAAGACCTGGAGCGCTTCTCTGACTGGTCTGATTTTGACTCGCCTGACGTTAAAGTGGCGGCCACATTGGGTACCGTGCAGGAAAAAATGGTGAAAGCGTTTTTCCCTTCTGCGCAGCACATTGTCATTGAAGCGCCCGCTCGTGATTTTCAAGAGCTATTGGCGCGTCGCGCGGATGTCTCGGTGACCTCGAACGTGGAAGCTGCGACCTTGGTCGAGAAGTTTCAACAGTTGGCGATTGTGCCTGTCAAAGAGGCAAGAAAGCCTACCCCGATCGCGATGCTGTTACCCCAAGATGACCAAGTATGGATCAATTACATTAATCACTGGGTTGAGTTGAAGAAAACCCAAGGATTTTTCAAACAGACCGCCGAAAAGTGGGGGCTGAAAACACTTTAGTGTAATAGGTATAGATAGTAAAAGAGCCGCAAAGCGGCTCTTTTGACATTATTTGACTCGCCCTAGGGGCGTTCAAACACGGTTGCGATACCTTGACCTAGACCGATACACATGGTCGCTAATCCGTATTTGGCATCTTGCGCTTCCATAAGATTGATCAAGGTGGTCGAGATGCGTGAACCTGAGCAGCCTAATGGGTGACCGAGAGCGATAGCGCCGCCATTAAGGTTGACCTTTTCATCCATCACGTCCAGTAAGCCGAGATCTTTCGCAACAGGCAGAGCCTGGGCGGCGAAAGCCTCATTGAGCTCAACCACATCCATATCATCAATAGAGAGGCCAGCGCGCTTGAGGGCTTTTTGTGTTGCAGGTACAGGTCCGTATCCCATGATGGAAGGATCGCAACCGGCAATCGCCATACCTTTGATGCGAGCGCGAATGGTGAGACCAAGCTCTTTGGCTTTCTCCTCACTCATGATCAACATGGCAGAGGCGCCATCAGACAGAGCGGAAGAGGTGCCTGCAGTGACGGTACCGTTGGCAGGGTCAAACACGGGGCGCAACTGAGACAGACCTTCGACCGAGGTTTCTGGACGAATTACTTCATCAAAGTCGAGGGTAAACAGTGTGCCGTCTGCGGCGTGACCTTCGGTTGGAAGAATCTCGTTCTTAAAACGGCCTTCGACCGTGGCTGCGTGAGCTCTTGCGTGCGAACGTGCCGCGAACGCATCTTGCTGCTCACGACTGATCTGGTGCAGTTTGCCGAGCATCTCCGCGGTGAGACCCATCATACCCGCCGCTTTCGCTACGTGTTTTGACATGCCTGGGTGAAAGTCGACGCCATGATTCATTGGAACGTGCCCCATGTGCTCGACACCACCAATCAGGCAGATCTCTGCATCGCCTGTTATGATGGCGCGCGTGCCATCGTGCAGCGCTTGCATTGAGGAGCCGCACAGACGGTTAACCGTCACGGCACCAATCTCAATCGGCAGCCCTGCGAGGAGCGCAGCGTTACGGGCAATATTGAAGCCTTGCTCAAGGGTTTGTTGCACACAGCCCCAGTAGATGTCTTCAATCTCGCTTGGGTTCACCTGCGGGTTACGGGCCAAGATGCCTTTCATTAAATGTGCCGATAAATCTTCTGCACGCGTATGGCGGAATGCGCCGCCTTTTGAACGTCCCATCGGAGTACGTAGACAATCGACAACGACGACGTTTCTGGTGTGGGTAGTCATGCTGAAATCTCCTTAGATAGAACTTTGCTGCTGTTGGCCATAGAAGGTCTCGCCTTTTTCAGCCATGGTTTTGAGCAGTTTTGGCACCTGGTACATCGCACCCAGATCCGAGTATTGCTGCGCCATTGCGACAAACTCAGCAATGCCCACACTATCGAGATAACGGAACACCCCACCACGGAACGGAGGGAAGCCAAGACCATAAACCAGCGCCATGTCCGCTTCTTGAGGAGAGGCGATGATGCCCTCTTCAAGACACAGCACCACTTCGTTGATCATTGGAATCATCATGCGTTGAATAATGGTTTGGTCATCAAACGCTTGCGACGATTGCGTCACTTCAGCGAGCAGCGGTAACACATCATCACTGAAGGTTTTCTTCGGTTTGCCTTTTCTATCGACGCTGTAGCTATAGAAGCCACTGCCGTTTTTCTGGCCGTACTTGTTTGCATCAAACAGCGCATCAATCGCATCACGATCTGATTTACCCATACGCTCTGGGAAGCCTTGCGCCATGACGGCTTGAGCATGATGTGCCGTATCAATACCGACCACATCGAGCAAGTAAGCAGGGCCCATCGGCCAACCAAATTGACGCTCCATGACTTTATCGACTTGGGTGAAATCGGCCCCATCACGCAGTAGCAAGCTAAAGCCGCCAAAGTAAGGGAAGAGCACACGGTTGACGAAAAATCCCGGGCAGTCATTGACGACGATCGGGGATTTGCCCATTTTAGCCGCATAGGCGACCACGCGGTTGATGGTGTCGTCTGAGGTGTGTTCACCACGGATGATCTCGACCAATGGCATGCGGTGTACTGGGTTAAAGAAGTGCATACCACAGAATTTGTCTGGGCGAGACAGCGACTTCGCCAGCAAGTTGATTGGAATAGTCGATGTGTTCGAGGTGATCACCGTATCTTCGCTCACCTGCTGCTCAACTTCACTTAGCACGGCGGCTTTGACTTTCGGGTTTTCAACCACAGCTTCGACGACAACATCGGCTTGCTCAATGCCCGCGTAGTGCAAGCTTGGTGTGATGGAAGCAAGGATGCCCGCCATTTTGAAGCCATCAATACGGCCACGTTCAAGCTGCTTGTTGAGTAGCTTAGAGGCTTCGGTCATGCCCAGATCCAGTGATGGCTGAGCAATGTCTTTCATTAGCACCGGTACCCCTTTGAGGGCGGATTGGTAGGCAATACCGCCGCCCATGATGCCTGCGCCAAGTACCGCAGCTCGCGCCGTGGCTTTGTCGGCCGATTTTTCTGCTTTCTTGGCAATCCCTTTGATGTATTGATCGTTCAAGAACAGGCCAACTAACGCCTTCGCTTCCTCGGATTTTGCCAACGTAATAAAGTGTTTACGTTCAATGGCCAGCGCTTCATCGCGCGCAAAACCTGCGCCTTGTTCGATGGTCTTGACCGCCGTCATCGGCGCCGGGTAGTGTGGGCCTGCTTTCTGGGCGACTAACCCTTTGGCCATGGTAAAGCTCATCATAGATTCGAGCTTGCTGAGCGTCAGCGCGGAGGTTTTTTGTTTACGGCGAGCTTGCCAGTCGATTTTCTCATTGACGGCTAGGGTGAGCGTGCTCAGCGCAGAGTCGTAAAGTGTCTCAGAGTCGACGACGGCGTCCAACAATCCGATCGCGAGTGCTTCGTCTGCACGGCAGGCTTTGCCTTGAGTGATCACTTCCATCGCGCTGTCTGCGCCGATCACGCGCGGTAGGCGAACACAGCCACCAAAGCCTGGCATGATGCCCAGTTTGGTCTCAGGTAGGCCGATGCTAGTGGTTTTATCGCCAATGCGCATGTCGGTAGCGAGTACACACTCACAACCGCCACCTAAGGTGTGGCCTTTGACCACAGAGACGGTCGGCACTGGGAGATCTTCAAGCTTATTGAAGATGCTGTTGGCGAATTGGAGCCACGTATCGAGCTCTGCTTCTGGTTTGGCAAACAAACCTAAGAATTCGGTGATGTCGGCGCCAACAATGAACGCGTCTTTGTCTGAAGTCAGCAGCAGACCTTTAAGACCTGAATGTTGAGCGAGGGCATCGAGCGCCTTATCGAGAGACTCGAGTGTGGCGAGATCGAGTTTGTTAACGGATTGTGGAGAGCAGAAACAGAGTTCAGCTAACCCGTCGTTTAATTCCTTTACCTGTAGGGTGTCGGCTTGGTAAATCATTGTCTATCTCCATGACATACAATCGTGGATTGCGTGTTGATCTCGCGAACCGGTCGTTATGGACCACGCAAGATTAACTAGGAAAGTTGTTATATTTATTGCTCTGGTTAGACCAGAGAACTTAGTGTGGATCGCTCATTGGACAAATTCAATACATTTTTCAAACAAGTGTTTAACATTGTGCGCTTGAACAAATCTTAGACGACGCGCAAACCGCTCTCATGTTAGACTCACGCCAGTTTGCCAAGACTTGCTATGCCCATGAATGATCACCCTTATTTAATTCCCTTGCTGCCTGCGGTGTTTGAAGAAGAGATAAAGAAGAGCGTCTTTATCACCCAGCTCGCCCACACACCAAGTATCGACAGTGCCAAGGCGTTTATCGAACAAGTGAGACGGGCGCACCCCAGAGCTCGGCACCATTGTTGGGGTTTTGTCGCAGGGCGACCGGAAAATTCCATGCTGTGGGGATTCAGTGATGATGGTGAGCCATCGGGGACAGCGGGCAAACCCATCTTGGCTCAATTATCCGGATCGGGCGTCGGTGAAGTGACGGCGGTCGTCATCCGTTACTCAGGTGGCATCAAGCTGGGGACGGGAGGCTTGGTCAAAGCCTATGGTGGCGGTGTGGGGCAAGCGCTTAAGTTGCTTCAAACAATTGAGAAAAAAATCACCACAAACTTGCGACTGGAGTTAGACTATGGCTTCCTGCCTATTGCGCAGGCGATGCTACCGCAATTCAATGCCGTGGAAGTATCGGCCGAGTACAGCGATCATGTCGTGCTGGTGGTAGAGATAGAGCGGAGGGATGCCGCTGTGTTTACCCAGGCGGTCATCAATAAAAGTGGCGCCAAAGCTAACATCACCTCTTTCGATGGAAAACAATGATAATTAGGAAGTCTGAAGCCAAGCTTCAATAGTCGTCTCTGTATGCAATTTCGTTCAATTATTCGCATCGTCGGCCTACTGCTGGCCCTATTTAGCGTCACCATGCTGGCGCCTGCTTTAGTCGCACTCATCTATCGAGATGGTGCGGGCGTGCCCTTTGTCTCCACCTTTTTTGTTTTGCTTGCCTGTGGCGCAGTGTGTTGGTTTCCGAATCGTCGTCATAAACATGAATTGAAAGCGCGTGATGGCTTTCTGATTGTGGTGCTATTTTGGACGGTACTGGGCAGTGCAGGGGCGCTGCCTTTTTTAGCGGCGGATTACCCCAATGTGTCGGTGACCGATGCGTTTTTTGAATCATTCTCTGCGCTGACCACGACAGGGGCCACCGTCATTGTTGGGCTGGATGAGTTACCAAAAGCGATCCTTTTTTATCGTCAGATACTGCAATGGTTTGGTGGCATGGGGATCATCGTGCTCGCGGTGGCGATATTACCCGTGCTGGGTATCGGTGGTATGCAGCTTTATCGCGCGGAGATCCCAGGTCCAGTTAAAGATACCAAGATGACGCCGAGGATTGCAGAAACCGCGAAAGCGCTTTGGTATATCTATCTCAGTTTGACGATCGCGTGTGCACTTGCGTTCTGGTTGGCCGGCATGACGCCATTCGATGCGATCAGCCACAGCTTTTCGACTATCGCGATCGGGGGCTTCTCTACTCATGACGCCAGTATGGGGTATTTCGATAGCTACGCCATCAATATGATCACTGTGGTGTTCTTGTTGATTTCTGCCTGTAACTACTCACTTCACTTTGCCGCCTTTGCTTCTGGCGGTGTGCACCCTAAATATTATTGGAAAGATCCCGAGTTTCGCGCATTCCTCTTTATTCAAGCGCTGCTCTTTATCATCTGTTTCCTCGTGTTATTGAATCATCACTCTTACGACTCAAAATACGATGCGTTTGACCAAGCGCTGTTCCAGACGGTTTCGATTTCGACAACAGCAGGCTTTACCACCACAGGATTTTCAGAGTGGCCGCTGTTTCTTCCCGTCCTATTGCTGTTCTCCTCTTTTATTGGTGGTTGCGCCGGTTCGACCGGTGGTGGGATGAAGGTGATCCGTATCCTGCTATTAACACTACAAGGCGTGCGAGAGCTCAAACGTCTGGTTCACCCAAGAGCGGTGTACACCATTAAAGTCGGCGGAAGTGCTCTATCACAACGAGTCGTCGATGCCGTGTGGGGATTTTTCTCTGCCTACGCATTGGTCTTTGTGGTTTGCATGCTGGGTCTTATTGCGACTGGCATGGATGAGTTGAGTGCCTTCTCCGCAGTGGCCGCCACGCTCAACAACTTAGGCCCGGGTCTTGGCGAAGTGGCGCTCCACTTCGGCGATGTAAATGATAAAGCCAAATGGGTGTTGATCGTCTCTATGCTGTTTGGGCGTCTCGAAGTGTTCACTCTATTGATTCTGCTGACCCCTACCTTTTGGAAAAGTTAAAGGAAGTCCATGTCAAAAGCGCTGTTTCTCTATTCTTCCCGTGAAGGGCAGACCAAAAAAATTCTCCACACCCTGCAACAACAATTGGACATGGAGTGCGACATCATCGACCTCCACCTTGTTGATCAGGTCGACTTTGCCCCCTATGAGCGCGTGCTGGTCGGGGCCTCTATTCGTTATGGCCACTTAAATAAGCAACTGTATCGTTTTATTGAGCGAAACCTCGATCAACTGCAGCAGCACAAAGCAGCATTTATTTGTGTCAATCTGACCGCGAGAAAAGAAGCGCAAGGAAAGGACACCCCAGAAGGGAGTGCGTACATCAAAACCTTCCTCAGCAAATCGGCTTGGCAACCCAGTCTGATAGGTGTTTTTGCCGGGGCGCTGCGTTACCCACGTTACAATTGGTTCGATAAAACTATGATTAAGTTCATTATGTCGATGACAGGCGGTGAAACCGATACAACCAAAGAGGTGGAATACACCAACTGGGAAAAAGTGCGCTTATTTGGTGAAAAGTTTAAAAATATGTAAAGCAAACGCTCACTTATAACGCTTTGAGGTGATGTTTTAATCGAATGGCAAAAAAATGCCATTTTTTTTGAAAAAGGGGTTGCCAAGTATCATCGGATATCTATAATGCCCCCTCGCTGACACGGCAAGGCTCCATTAAGGATACTCACCGTAACAGCAGGTCTAAAAGCCCAGCAAAAATTGCTGAGAAAAGTTTGAAAAAAGTGGTTGACACTAAAACTTAAATCGCTAAAATGGCCGTCCGTTTCGAGTGAGCCTAACGGCAAGTGAGAAGCACCTAGCTCTTTAACAATATAAACCTATCAATCTGTGTGGGCACTCGTTGATGATAATCCAATTAGAAATTTCTCTTAATAAAGAGCGGTTTCAAATTAGGTTTCAATGAACTGAGTGACCATTCGAATTGGGAAGCAGCCTTGAGCTGTTTTGTTTTACTTTTTCAAAAGTGAAAACCAATAAGAGCACAGTCAATTCAAGTTTTCTAGGAACTAGCTTCTAGTCACTAGGAACTTATCAGTATTCATTGAGCCGAACAAAACTTTAAATTGAAGAGTTTGATCATGGCTCAGATTGAACGCTGGCGGCAGGCCTAACACATGCAAGTCGAGCGGAAACGACTTAACTGAACCTTCGGGGAACGTTAAGGGCGTCGAGCGGCGGACGGGTGAGTAATGCCTGGGAAATTGCCCTGATGTGGGGGATAACCATTGGAAACGATGGCTAATACCGCATAATAGCTTCGGCTCAAAGAGGGGGACCTTCGGGCCTCTCGCGTCAGGATATGCCCAGGTGGGATTAGCTAGTTGGTGAGGTAAGGGCTCACCAAGGCGACGATCCCTAGCTGGTCTGAGAGGATGATCAGCCACACTGGAACTGAGACACGGTCCAGACTCCTACGGGAGGCAGCAGTGGGGAATATTGCACAATGGGCGCAAGCCTGATGCAGCCATGCCGCGTGTATGAAGAAGGCCTTCGGGTTGTAAAGTACTTTCAGCAGTGAGGAAGGTGGGTGTGTTAATAGCGCACTCATTTGACGTTAGCTGCAGAAGAAGCACCGGCTAACTCCGTGCCAGCAGCCGCGGTAATACGGAGGGTGCGAGCGTTAATCGGAATTACTGGGCGTAAAGCGCATGCAGGTGGTTTGTTAAGTCAGATGTGAAAGCCCGGGGCTCAACCTCGGAATTGCATTTGAAACTGGCAGACTAGAGTACTGTAGAGGGGGGTAGAATTTCAGGTGTAGCGGTGAAATGCGTAGAGATCTGAAGGAATACCGGTGGCGAAGGCGGCCCCCTGGACAGATACTGACACTCAGATGCGAAAGCGTGGGGAGCAAACAGGATTAGATACCCTGGTAGTCCACGCCGTAAACGATGTCTACTTGGAGGTTGTGGCCTTGAGCCGTGGCTTTCGGAGCTAACGCGTTAAGTAGACCGCCTGGGGAGTACGGTCGCAAGATTAAAACTCAAATGAATTGACGGGGGCCCGCACAAGCGGTGGAGCATGTGGTTTAATTCGATGCAACGCGAAGAACCTTACCTACTCTTGACATCCAGAGAACTTTCCAGAGATGGATTGGTGCCTTCGGGAACTCTGAGACAGGTGCTGCATGGCTGTCGTCAGCTCGTGTTGTGAAATGTTGGGTTAAGTCCCGCAACGAGCGCAACCCTTATCCTTGTTTGCCAGCACTTCGGGTGGGAACTCCAGGGAGACTGCCGGTGATAAACCGGAGGAAGGTGGGGACGACGTCAAGTCATCATGGCCCTTACGAGTAGGGCTACACACGTGCTACAATGGCGCATACAGAGGGCGGCGAACTTGCGAGAGTAAGCGAATCCCAAAAAGTGCGTCGTAGTCCGGATTGGAGTCTGCAACTCGACTCCATGAAGTCGGAATCGCTAGTAATCGTGGATCAGAATGCCACGGTGAATACGTTCCCGGGCCTTGTACACACCGCCCGTCACACCATGGGAGTGGGCTGCAAAAGAAGTGGGTAGTTTAACCTTTCGGGGAGGACGCTCACCACTTTGTGGTTCATGACTGGGGTGAAGTCGTAACAAGGTAGCGCTAGGGGAACCTGGCGCTGGATCACCTCCTTATACGATGATTATCGTTATGAGTGTCCACACAGATTGATGGTTTATAAAGTTTAAGAGAAGAAGAGTTCCCAAACTCTTCAATCCAGTGTCCCGTTCGTCTAGAGGCCTAGGACACCGCCCTTTCACGGCGGTAACAGGGGTTCGACTCCCCTACGGGATACCATCTTTCTCGTTTATGCTGCGTTAGATTGCGCGTTGTGTACTGATGTACACGGCCTTACAATCTGCCTTGCCTAAACAAGAAAGAAAATCTTCTTTAATGAAGATATGGGTCGTTAGCTCAGTTGGTAGAGCAGTTGACTTTTAATCAATTGGTCGCAGGTTCGAATCCTGCACGACCCACCATTTTC
>NZ_JCBDGO010000028.1:0-4916 GCF_059834045.1 Vibrio sp. R12-SG2-ISO1
AGCCCCCTTCAATCTTCCAACGCCCACGGCAGATAGGGACCGAACTGTCTCACGACGTTCTAAACCCAGCTCGCGTACCACTTTAAATGGCGAACAGCCATACCCTTGGGACCGACTTCAGCCCCAGGATGTGATGAGCCGACATCGAGGTGCCAAACACCGCCGTCGATATGAACTCTTGGGCGGTATCAGCCTGTTATCCCCGGAGTACCTTTTATCCGTTGAGCGATGGCCCTTCCATTCAGAACCACCGGATCACTATGACCTGCTTTCGCACCTGCTCGAATTGTCATTCTCGCAGTCAAGCGGGCTTATGCCATTGCACTAACCTCACGATGTCCAACCGTGATTAGCCCACCTTCGTGCTCCTCCGTTACTCTTTGGGAGGAGACCGCCCCAGTCAAACTACCCACCAGGCACTGTCCTCACCCCGGATAACGGGGCTAAGTTAGAACATCAAACATACAAGGGTGGTATTTCAAGGTCGGCTCCACAGATACTGGCGTACCTGCTTCAAAGCCTCCCACCTATCCTACACATGTAGGCTCAATGTTCAGTGCCAAGCTGTAGTAAAGGTTCACGGGGTCTTTCCGTCTAGCCGCGGGTACACTGCATCTTCACAGCGATTTCAATTTCACTGAGTCTCGGGTGGAGACAGCGTGGCCATCATTACGCCATTCGTGCAGGTCGGAACTTACCCGACAAGGAATTTCGCTACCTTAGGACCGTTATAGTTACGGCCGCCGTTTACCGGGGCTTCGATCAAGAGCTTCGACCGAAGTCTAACCCCATCAATTAACCTTCCGGCACCGGGCAGGCGTCACACCGTATACGTCATCTTACGATTTTGCACAGTGCTGTGTTTTTAATAAACAGTTGCAGCCACCTGGTATCTGCGACTCTCAATAGCTCCATCCGCGAGGGACTTCACCGTCAAGAGCGTACCTTCTCCCGAAGTTACGGTACCATTTTGCCTAGTTCCTTCACCCGAGTTCTCTCAAGCGCCTTGGTATTCTCTACCCGACCACCTGTGTCGGTTTGGGGTACGATTCCAACTTATCTGAAGCTTAGAGGCTTTTCCTGGAAGCATGGCATCAATGACTTCACGCCCTTGGGCGCTCGACATCGTGTCTCAGCCTTAAAGAGAGCCGGATTTACCTAACTCTCAAGCCTACGCACTTGAACCTGGACAACCGTCGCCAGGCCCACCTAGCCTTCTCCGTCCCCCCATCGCAATAAGTTGAAGTACGGGAATATTAACCCGTTTCCCATCGACTACGCCTTTCGGCCTCGCCTTAGGGGTCGACTTACCCTGCCCCGATTAACGTTGGACAGGAACCCTTGGTCTTCCGGCGAGGAGGTTTTTCACCCCCTTTATCGTTACTCATGTCAGCATTCGCACTTCTGATACCTCCAGCATGCTTTACAACACACCTTCAACGGCTTACAGAACGCTCCCCTACCCAATACCTAAAAGGTATTGCCGCAGCTTCGGTTTATAGCTTAGCCCCGTTACATCTTCCGCGCAGGCCGACTCGACTAGTGAGCTATTACGCTTTCTTTAAATGATGGCTGCTTCTAAGCCAACATCCTAGCTGTCTAAGCCTTCCCACATCGTTTCCCACTTAGCTATAATTTGGGACCTTAGCTGGCGGTCTGGGTTGTTTCCCTCTCCACGACGGACGTTAGCACCCGCCGTGTGTCTCCCGGATAGTACTTACTGGTATTCGGAGTTTGCAAAGGGTTGGTAAGTCGGGATGACCCCCTAGCCTTAACAGTGCTCTACCCCCAGTAGTATTCGTCCGAGGCGCTACCTAAATAGCTTTCGGGGAGAACCAGCTATCTCCAGGTTTGATTGGCCTTTCACCCCTAGCCACAAGTCATCCGCTAATTTTTCAACATTAGTCGGTTCGGTCCTCCAGTTGATGTTACTCAACCTTCAACCTGCCCATGGCTAGATCACCTGGTTTCGGGTCTATATCCAGAGACTGAGCGCCCAGTTAAGACTCGGTTTCCCTACGGCTCCCCTAGATGGTTAACCTTGCCACTGAATATAAGTCGCTGACCCATTATACAAAAGGTACGCAGTCACACCACGAAGGTGCTCCTACTGCTTGTACGTACACGGTTTCAGGTTCTATTTCACTCCCCTCACAGGGGTTCTTTTCGCCTTTCCCTCACGGTACTGGTTCACTATCGGTCAGTCAGTAGTATTTAGCCTTGGAGGATGGTCCCCCCATATTCAGACAGGATATCACGTGTCCCGCCCTACTCGATTTCACTGAATGTGCGTTGTCAACTACGGGGCTATCACCCTTTATTGCCGGACTTTCCAGACCGTTCGTCTAACGCATATAAAGCTTAAGGGCTAGTCCAATTTCGCTCGCCGCTACTTTCGGAATCTCGGTTGATTTCTTTTCCTCGGGGTACTTAGATGTTTCAGTTCCCCCGGTTCGCCTCGTTATGCTATGTATTCACATAACGATACCTGCTTGTGCAGGTGGGTTTCCCCATTCGGAAATCCCAGACTCAAGTGGTTTTTACTACCTAATCTGGGCTTATCGCAAGTTAATACGTCCTTCATCGCCTCTGACTGCCAAGGCATCCACCGTGTACGCTTAGTCACTTAACCATACAACCCCAAAGGGTCTTATTGGCTCATTTACTTTCACTTTGAAAAGTGAAAACAAACTAAGCAACCAAAGTTGTCTGCAATTATTTAAACATGATGCAGACTCGATTTTGCCGGACTCAAATATGAATAAGTGCCTAGAGACTAGTGTCTAGTTCCTAGATAACTTATTCCCAAGAACACTTGAATGTGTTTTTGTGTATTCATAGATATGAATACTTTGAGAACTTTACAAACAACAATAAATTGTTGTTTTGTCAGCTTTCCAAATTGTTAAAGAGCATGTTTCTTCACAAGGAAGTACATTTTCTAAAGACTTTCAGAGTCAAAGAATCTAACCACATACGTTTTACTGAAGTGGTTTGGACGTTTCTATCCAAAAACATTTAGAGAATGGTGGGCGATACCGGGCTCGAACCAGTGACCCCCTGCTTGTAAGGCAGGTGCTCTCCCAACTGAGCTAATCGCCCACATTATGTGGTTACTTTTTTCTTAGGCAAGGCAAGTTGTAAGGCCGTGTACAAAAGTACACAACGAGCAACTTAACGCCGCATAAGAGAAAAGTGGTGGGTCGTGCAGGATTCGAACCTGCGACCAATTGATTAAAAGTCAACTGCTCTACCAACTGAGCTAACGACCCGTGGTATCCCGTAGGGGAGTCGAACCCCTGTTACCGCCGTGAAAGGGCGGTGTCCTAGGCCTCTAGACGAACGGGACACTGGATAAGTTTCTAGTGAACTAGTGCCTAGTTCCTAGAGACTGTGAACCTTTTGGGAAAGGTTCATTTTATTCTAGGGACTAGTAACTAGCCTCTAGAATCTCTCTTTACTTTTACAAACCATATCAATCTGTGTGGACACTCAAAACGATAATCATCGTATAAGGAGGTGATCCAGCGCCAGGTTCCCCTAGCGCTACCTTGTTACGACTTCACCCCAGTCATGAACCACAAAGTGGTGAGCGTCCTCCCGAAGGTTAAACTACCCACTTCTTTTGCAGCCCACTCCCATGGTGTGACGGGCGGTGTGTACAAGGCCCGGGAACGTATTCACCGTGGCATTCTGATCCACGATTACTAGCGATTCCGACTTCATGGAGTCGAGTTGCAGACTCCAATCCGGACTACGACGCACTTTTTGGGATTCGCTTACTCTCGCAAGTTCGCCGCCCTCTGTATGCGCCATTGTAGCACGTGTGTAGCCCTACTCGTAAGGGCCATGATGACTTGACGTCGTCCCCACCTTCCTCCGGTTTATCACCGGCAGTCTCCCTGGAGTTCCCACCCGAAGTGCTGGCAAACAAGGATAAGGGTTGCGCTCGTTGCGGGACTTAACCCAACATTTCACAACACGAGCTGACGACAGCCATGCAGCACCTGTCTTACAGTTCCCGAAGGCACCAAAGCATCTCTGCTAAGTTCTGTAGATGTCAAGAGTAGGTAAGGTTCTTCGCGTTGCATCGAATTAAACCACATGCTCCACCGCTTGTGCGGGCCCCCGTCAATTCATTTGAGTTTTAATCTTGCGACCGTACTCCCCAGGCGGTCTACTTAACGCGTTAGCTCCGAAAGCCACGGCTCAAGGCCACAACCTCCAAGTAGACATCGTTTACGGCGTGGACTACCAGGGTATCTAATCCTGTTTGCTCCCCACGCTTTCGCATCTGAGTGTCAGTATCTGTCCAGGGGGCCGCCTTCGCCACCGGTATTCCTTCAGATCTCTACGCATTTCACCGCTACACCTGAAATTCTACCCCCCTCTACAGTACTCTAGTCTGCCAGTTTCAAATGCAATTCCGAGGTTGAGCCCCGGGCTTTCACATCTGACTTAACAAACCACCTGCATGCGCTTTACGCCCAGTAATTCCGATTAACGCTCGCACCCTCCGTATTACCGCGGCTGCTGGCACGGAGTTAGCCGGTGCTTCTTCTGCAGCTAACGTCAAATGAGTGCGCTATTAACGCACCCACCTTCCTCACTGCTGAAAGTACTTTACAACCCGAAGGCCTTCTTCATACACGCGGCATGGCTGCATCAGGCTTGCGCCCATTGTGCAATATTCCCCACTGCTGCCTCCCGTAGGAGTCTGGACCGTGTCTCAGTTCCAGTGTGGCTGATCATCCTCTCAGACCAGCTAGGGATCGTCGCCTTGGTGAGCCCTTACCTCACCAACTAGCTAATCCCACCTGGGCATATCCTGACGCGAGAGGCCCGAAGGTCCCCCTCTTTGAGCCGAAGCTATTATGCGGTATTAGCCATCGTTTCCAATGGTTATCCCCCACATC
>NZ_JCBDGO010000029.1:0-118197 GCF_059834045.1 Vibrio sp. R12-SG2-ISO1
CTTTCCAAATTGTTAAAGAGCTAGTTTTTCAAGCAATAAAGCTTTCGAAACCATTTTTAAGAACACTTAAGCAAATGCGCTTAAAGATGGTGGAGCTAAGCAGGATCGAACTGCTGACCTCCTGCGTGCAAGGCAGGCGCTCTCCCAGCTGAGCTATAGCCCCATCGATGGATAAATCATTAACAGTCTTATGACCGGGATAAATTTTCGTATGCAAGGCAAACAAGTAAGGCCGTGTACACCAGTACACAACGCGCATTGTTGACGACAGCAGACGGATAATTTTGGTGGGTCTGAGTGGACTCGAACCACCGACCTCTCGCTTATCAGGCGAACGCTCTAACCACCTGAGCTACAGACCCACTGAATGCTCTAATTAAACCATATCAATCTGTGTGGACACTCAAAACGATAATCATCGTATAAGGAGGTGATCCAGCGCCAGGTTCCCCTAGCGCTACCTTGTTACGACTTCACCCCAGTCATGAACCACAAAGTGGTGAGCGTCCTCCCGAAGGTTAAACTACCCACTTCTTTTGCAGCCCACTCCCATGGTGTGACGGGCGGTGTGTACAAGGCCCGGGAACGTATTCACCGTGGCATTCTGATCCACGATTACTAGCGATTCCGACTTCATGGAGTCGAGTTGCAGACTCCAATCCGGACTACGACGCACTTTTTGGGATTCGCTTACTCTCGCAAGTTCGCCGCCCTCTGTATGCGCCATTGTAGCACGTGTGTAGCCCTACTCGTAAGGGCCATGATGACTTGACGTCGTCCCCACCTTCCTCCGGTTTATCACCGGCAGTCTCCCTGGAGTTCCCGACATTACTCGCTGGCAAACAAGGATAAGGGTTGCGCTCGTTGCGGGACTTAACCCAACATTTCACAACACGAGCTGACGACAGCCATGCAGCACCTGTCTTACAGTTCCCGAAGGCACCAAAGCATCTCTGCTAAGTTCTGTAGATGTCAAGAGTAGGTAAGGTTCTTCGCGTTGCATCGAATTAAACCACATGCTCCACCGCTTGTGCGGGCCCCCGTCAATTCATTTGAGTTTTAATCTTGCGACCGTACTCCCCAGGCGGTCTACTTAACGCGTTAGCTCCGAAAGCCACGGCTCAAGGCCACAACCTCCAAGTAGACATCGTTTACGGCGTGGACTACCAGGGTATCTAATCCTGTTTGCTCCCCACGCTTTCGCATCTGAGTGTCAGTATCTGTCCAGGGGGCCGCCTTCGCCACCGGTATTCCTTCAGATCTCTACGCATTTCACCGCTACACCTGAAATTCTACCCCCCTCTACAGTACTCTAGTCTGCCAGTTTCAAATGCAATTCCGAGGTTGAGCCCCGGGCTTTCACATCTGACTTAACAAACCACCTGCATGCGCTTTACGCCCAGTAATTCCGATTAACGCTCGCACCCTCCGTATTACCGCGGCTGCTGGCACGGAGTTAGCCGGTGCTTCTTCTGCAGCTAACGTCAAATGAGTGTGCTATTAACACACCCACCTTCCTCACTGCTGAAAGTACTTTACAACCCGAAGGCCTTCTTCATACACGCGGCATGGCTGCATCAGGCTTGCGCCCATTGTGCAATATTCCCCACTGCTGCCTCCCGTAGGAGTCTGGACCGTGTCTCAGTTCCAGTGTGGCTGATCATCCTCTCAGACCAGCTAGGGATCGTCGCCTTGGTGAGCCCTTACCTCACCAACTAGCTAATCCCACCTGGGCATATCCTGACGCGAGAGGCCCGAAGGTCCCCCTCTTTGAGCCGAAGCTATTATGCGGTATTAGCCATCGTTTCCAATGGTTATCCCCCACATCAGGGCAATTTCCCAGGCATTA
Organism: Vibrio sp. R12-SG2-ISO1; assembly: GCF_059834045.1. Classification (NCBI taxonomy): domain Bacteria; kingdom Pseudomonadati; phylum Pseudomonadota; class Gammaproteobacteria; order Vibrionales; family Vibrionaceae; genus Vibrio; species Vibrio sp. R12-SG2-ISO1. Next base: position 1,850 of record NZ_JCBDGO010000029.1, read on the forward strand.
CTCACCCGTCCGCCGCTCGACGCCCTTAACGTTCCCCGAAGGTTCAGTTAAGTCGTTTCCGCTCGACTTGCATGTGTTAGGCCTGCCGCCAGCGTTCAATCTGAGCCATGATCAAACTCTTCAATTTAAAGTTTTGATTCCCTAAATAAATAGGCGAGGCTCAATGAATACTGAACATTACATAAAGTAATGTTTGAATTGACTGTGCTGAGTCCGAAGACTCAATGGTCACTTCGTATCATTGAAACCTAATTTGATACCGAAGTATCTAATTGGATTATCATCAACGAGTGCCCACACAGATTGATAGGTTTATATTGTTAAAGAGCGTTCTTGGCTGTGACTCAGGTCACTCACAAGAGGCGGCCATTCTAGCGACTTAATTTTCAGTGTCAAACACTTTTTTAAGTTTTTATTTCAACGTTACCGCTGAGCTAGTTGACCTTGTCGACAACGCTGAGCCCTTATGAGCTCTGCCTTGTCGACGAGGTGGCATTATAGAGATCGAAATCACATTGGCAAGTGATATTTTCATAAAAATGTAAAAATAGAGCCTAAATGAGCAATTAGCGTTCAAACGCCTATTTATCCAACTTTACCCAACTATTTACCACACGATAACCACAGAGTTATCCACAACAACTTATTCCAAGCGATAAAAAAGGCCGCATACGCGACCTTTTTGAGGTTCATTGACGCAATTACCGCATCAAATACCCGAGCCATCGAGTTCGTTGTCTTCTTCATGCAGACCACACTCTCTCTTTAAGCCGAAGAAACGTGTTTCTTCTTCTGCCATTCCAGGCTCCCACTTCTTAGTGGTATGCGTATCGCCGACAGAGAGATACCCTTCATCCCAAAGAGGGTGATAAGAGAGACCGTGCTCTTCTAGGTAGTAGTGGATGTCCTTATTACTCCAATCAATCACTGGCAGAAACTTGAACACGCCATTTTGAATCGACAAAATGGGCAGCCCAGCTCGCGACTTCGATTGCTCGCGGCGTAAACCGGAGAACCAAGTGCTAACATTAAGCTCCTCTAGCGCGCGGCGCATGGGTTCCACTTTGTTTATCTTGTTGTACTTCTCGATACCCTCTATACCTTGCTCCCACAGTTTGCCGTAGCGCGCCTCTTGCCATTGCGGGCTCTCTTTAGCGCGATACACTTTCAGGTTGAGGTTCAATTTCTCTGTCAATTGGTCGATAAAACGGTACGTTTGCGGGAACAAATACCCGGTGTCGGTCAAAATGACCGGCACGTCCGGTTTCTGCTCAGTGACGAGGTGAAGCATCACCGCCGCTTGGATACCGAAACTCGACGAGACCGCGAACTCACCATCGAGGTTTTCAAGCGCCCATTTTACTCGCTGCTGTGCTGACAGTTGCTCAAGCTCGACATTGATCTGGGCAAGATGAAGACTTTGCTCGGTCTTGGTCAGTTTAAGCAGTTCTGCCAGCTCCGGTTTTGAAGCTACAGAATCAAGCATAAAAATCTCTCTTAGATACCAATACTTCTTGGATGATGCCAACACGAATCACGAAGTCACCGAAACACTCACCTTGCTCACGCTCAGTAGCCCAGCGACCGACCAGTTGATCTATCTCTTCGAGTATCTGACTATCTGTAATGTTCTCTTTGTACATTTTCGGCACGCGTGTTCCAGCGCGGTTGCCCCCTAGGTGCAGGTTGTATCGACCTGGCGCCTTACCCACTAGACCAATTTCAGCCAGCATCGCGCGGCCACATCCATTAGGACAACCCGTAACGCGTAGAATGATGTTGTCTTCTTTTGGTAGATTGTGTTTCGCCAAAATGCCTTCTACGTCGGTCACGAACTGCGGCAAGAAACGTTCCGCTTCCGCCATGGCCAGCGGACAAGTCGGGAAGGCCACACACGCCATCGAGTTTTTACGTTGCTCGCTGACCGCATCGTCCATCAAACCATGTTCGCGCGCAATTTTCTCGATCTTCGCTTTGTTGCTTTTCGACACACCCGCCACAATCAAGTTTTGGTTGGCCGTCATGCGAAAATCGCCTTTATGGATTTTGGCAATTTCAGCCACACCGGTTTTGAGAGGCTTGCCTGGGTAATCCAATAGTCGGCCGTTTTCGATAAACAAGGCGAGATGATGTTTACCATCAATGCCCTCTACCCAACCGATACGATCGCCACGTTCTGTGAATTCGTATGGACGGCTTGCTTGGAACTGAACACCGGCACGTTTTTCCACTTCCGCTTTAAACACATCGATACCGACGCGATCAAGCGTGTATTTGGTTTTGGCGTTCTTACGGTTTGAACGGTTACCCCAGTCACGTTGCGTAGTCACAACCGCGGCTGCCACATCCAACGTTTTTTCAAGTGGGATAAAGCCAAAGTCATCCGCTCGACGTGGATACGTCGACGTATCACCGTGAGTCATCGCAAGACCACCACCGACTAAAACGTTGAAACCCACCAGCTTGCCGTTATCGGCTATCGCGACAAAGTTCAAATCGTTCGCATGCACATCCACATCATTTTGCGGCGGAATCACCACGGTGGTTTTGAACTTACGCGGTAGGTAGTTACTGCCAAGGATCGGCTCTTCGTCTGTGGTCTCAACCTTCTCACCGTCTAGCCAGATCTCTGCGTACGCGCGCGTCTTAGGCAGCAGGTGCTCACTGATCTTTTTCGCCCACTCGTACGCCTCTTGGTGTAACTCAGATTCCACCGGGTTAGTGGTACACAATACGTTTCGGTTCACGTCACCTGCGGTGGCAATAGAGTCAATTCCAATGCTGTTGAGCGTTTGGTGCATCAGTTTGATGTTTGGCTTTAATACGCCGTGGAACTGGAACGTTTGTCGAGTCGTTAGACGGATACTGCCATACAGAGAGTGCTCGGTAGCAAACTTGTCAATCGCCAACCATTGCTTCGGCGTGATAATGCCGCCCGGCATGCGCGCACGAAGCATCACATTATGCAGAGGCTCCAGCTTTTGTTTCGCACGTTCGTTGCGAATATCGCGGTCATCTTGCTGATACATACCGTGGAAACGAATCAGCTGGAAGTTATCCGCCGTAAATCCGCCGGTGATGCGATCTTGCAGATCCGCTTCGATCGTCCCACGTAGGAAGTGACTTTCTCTTTTAAGACGTTCGTTATCGGAAAGCGGCCCTAACTCTTCACCCAGTACCACCTGCTTGTTATTTTCAGTAGAAAAAGTCATTAGTACACATCCCTTTGATAACGTTTTGCTTTGCGTAACTCATTGATAAATTCTTCTGCGTCATCACGCGATAGATTGCCTTGCTGCTCAGCGACGATGATCAGCGCGTCATGAACGTCTTTTGCCATACGAGTGGCATCACCACAGACATACAGATACGCGCCATCTTGGATCCACTGCCACACTTGTGCCGCGTTCTCTAAAATGCGGTGCTGAACATACACTTTCTCGGCTTGATCGCGGCTAAAGGCCACATCCAAACGGCTGAGCACCCCTGATTTTAGGTACTTCTGCCACTCTACTTGGTAGAGGAAGTCCTGAGTAAAGGTGCGATCGCCAAAGAACAACCAGTTCTTTCCAGACGCATCACGGTTCTCTCGCTCCTGGATAAAACTGCGGAATGGGGCAATCCCAGTGCCTGGGCCAATCATGATAATTGGCGTGCTGTCATCTTGAGGTAATTTGAAGTTGTTGTTGTTTTCAACAAACACTTTGACCGCACCGCCCTCTTCGAGACGCTGAGCCAAGAAGCCTGATGCACCACCAAAGCGAGACTCGTCACCTTGCTGGTATTCCACCAGCCCAACAGTCAAATGCACTTCTTCATCGACTTCGGCTTGGCTTGAGGCAATCGAGTAGAGTCTTGGCGTCAAGCGGCGCAACAAACCAATCAGTGCGTCTGCCGATAGGGTGGTTTTCTTCTCCGCTAACACGTCAACAATTTGCGTGTTGGCGGCGTACTCACGAAGCTTGTCTTTGTCTTCGACCAATTTTTGCAGTTTCTTGCTGCCTGACAGCTCAGCAAATTTTGTGACAAACTGAGGATTAGAAGCGGTGATTTCGAATTTAGTGACCAACGCGCTGTGAATCGACAAGCTCTCGCCATCCACTTCAACGCTTTCCACACCTGACAGACCCACTTTAGCTAGGATAGCATTGGCGAGTTCAGAGCTGTTCTCAAACCATACGCCCAAGGCGTCGCCTGGCTGATAAGTCAAACCTGAGCCTTCAAGATCAATTTCAATGTGACGCACGTCTTTTCCAGAATCACGCCCGGTGATCTTCTGGCTAGTCAGCAAAGTCGCGGTGTATGGGTTTTGCTTGTTGTAGGACGACACGACCGCCGATTGACCTACTGGCAACTGAACGACTTCAGCTTCTACGCCACCAGCCAACTCTTCTTTAACGATAGAGAGCGCTTTTTCACGCCACTCACTGGCTGGCGCTTCATAATCGACGTCACAGTCAACACGCTCAATAAAGGCCGTCGCGCCCAACTTGGAGAGATAAGCATCGAAGTCTTTACCGGTTTGGCAGAAAAACTCATAGCTTGAGTCACCGAGCGCAATCACACCATATTTGAGGTTCGGCAGTTTCGGCGCTTTCTTCGACTGCAAGAATTCATGCAGTTCAATGGCGTTGTCTGGGGCTTCACCTTCACCATTGGTTGACGCCACGATAATCACGTGAGTCTCTTTGGCTAAGCTTTTGCCTTTGTAATCACTGGCATCAAAGAGCGCCACATCAATGCCCTGCGCTTTTGCGTCATGCTCGAGCGCTTCAGCCACCCCTTTCGCATTGCCAGTTTGCGAGGCAAAAATGATCGTCAATTTACCCGCGGGCTTGGCTGCTACCGCAACCGCCGCTTGACTGATGGGTGCAGAAGCTGCTGCGGTTTGAGGCTGTTGTGCTAGCCCCCAAAAGTAGCCGCTGACCCATGCCAGCTGCTGAGTAGATAAACCAGCAACAGTTTGTTGCAAAGACCCTAGCTGCTGATCATTCAGCGGCGCAGCCAGAGCCGGTAATTCTTGTGATGCGTTTCCTTCAGAGGAGACGTTGTTTTTTAATGACATGGTCACGACATCCCTATTCATTGCGTGACGATAGATTAACCACTCTCCTTAATAACAAGAAAGAATAGAAGTGAATGTTTTATAACTTTTGGAATTAAAGGAAACGTGCAGCGCCTGAACGCCGTCAGCCAGTCGCGCGCCTTTACGCAGTACAAGCAGGGGAGATAATAATGAGAGGTGATAGACAAGGCGTCTTTTTCGGTGAGTGGTGGGGACTATTTGGCTTCGACCCGTACGTGCTTAAAGCCCACCGCCATGGCCGACTTGGAGGCTAGATCAAGGTCTAGGTACTGACACTCCTCACCTTGAGCATCGGTCAATAACACGAAACCACCTCTAGCGTGGCGAAATTCCACCACCCAACTGCCCTCTTGGACAGACGGTTCAATAATGGCTTCCACCAATTGATTGTCTCGATATAGGCTTCTTAGTTCATTAATCGTCATGAGATTCCCTTCTCTGGCTAGAAACAAGCGCCATCTATAAGCATGGAAGAAACTGACGATATCGCGACATTTTTTCGTGCATTTATAATGAATAGATATAAAAAAACAGTTCGATAGATACAAAAAAGCGCCACATCAATCGCAGCGCTCTTTTTCTAGTTATAATGAAAGGCATGAGGCAGTCATACATCATGCAATCGAGAAGACGCATGCATGTTCTTCGCAGGGAAGAATCGCTAACTTAGAAGCTCCACTCCGCGCCAACAAAAAAGCCATTAGCGAAGATAAACGATTTACCGAGGTCCTCAGATTTCGCGTCGAACTTATCCGACTCCAAATCAATCACGCGGTAGCCACCTCGAAAAGCCAACGTCGTCTCTTTCAGTGGCAGGCGGTACTGAACGCCCGCCATCAAATCGGTACTTTTGATGTCGTTGTTGTTGCCAAAGTTCATCTCACCGATGATATCAAAATGCGTATTGGGCACCGTCAGCTCGGCATAGCCGTACCACGCCCAAATAAATCCATCGAAATCGACTGGATTGTTGATGTCTTGGGCATTGACGTACTTGGTATCGGATAAATCCGTCAGGGTTACCCCCGCATCGAAATGCATTAAATCATGCTCAAGCAGGCGGTAGTAGAGCGTCAGGTCGAGCTTATCAAACGCCATATAATCAGCATCAACACTGGAGTAACGCAAACGGGCATCGGGAAGGTACGGCGTGTCATGCTCAATCGCCAAATAGCCGCTGGGTGTGGTGTCGCTATCGCGGTTCACTTCATTGACCTTGGTTTTCGGCCACCACATCTCTGCACCGACTTTCGCCATGTACGAGGACTCCGCCATCGCCCATCCCGAAACCATCGAGGCGATAGTGAAAATTGCAGCCGATTTGATACCCATTGATTAAACTCTCCACACTGTTGCTATGCATCATAGATGACGTAGCCAAAATAGTACCACATTCACCGAGCTTGCCCGCAACAATTTAGCCTAAACAGCGCTAGGATCTTGGCTGCGCGACCACGCTTTTAAAAAACCATACCGCTATCGCGATAACCACTAACCAAGGGATCAATTTAATCACCGCCGACATCATCCCGAGCAGCAACATCACCACCATAGCAAAGCCAATGGCGGCCAATACAGTCAGGAAGGTCACGCCTGTGACCAGTAACGTCGCCGCGAAGATCAAAGCAAAAATCAATTCAAACATAGTGCTCTCCTTTTTGCTCAACCAATACAGATAGTGTGCCAAGATTAAAAATCAAGATAAGATTATGTTTTATATAGACAAACAAAAAGAGGCAGGGTCTAACCCTACCTCTTCATGTTCATCTATTGGTAAATTTAACCACTCTTTTGGCGATTTTTACACATCTAACTCTTGAGGAATTTTCGCCAGCGCCGCTTGTACCACTTCAATTCCGGAACCCGGTTTGTGGGCGTTCTCACTGATGTAACGACGCCATTGACGCGCGCCTGGCATGTTTTGGAACAAGCCCAACATATGACGAGTGATGTGGCCTAAGTAAGCACCCTTCGCCAACTGCTGCTCAATATATGGGTACATCTCTTCAACCACTTGACGACGCTTCTTCACTGGCGTGTCGAGACCGAAAATCGTCTGATCAACGTGTGCCAATAGGTACGGGTTTTGGTAAGCCTCTCGCCCAACCATGACACCATCAAGGTGCGCTAAATGCTCTAACGACTCATCCAAGGTTTTAATGCCGCCATTGACGCCAATGTTCAAGTGGGCAAAGTCTTGTTTGATTTGATACGCGCGCGGGTAATCCAGTGGCGGGATCTCTCGATTCTCTTTCGGACTCAAACCGCTTAGCCACGCTTTACGAGCGTGAATCGTAAACTGCTCACAGCCACCTTTTTCAGAGACAATGCGCACGAAATCAGTCAGAAACTCATACGAGTCTTGATCGTCAATGCCGATGCGCGTCTTAACGGTCACAGGAATATCAACCACATCGCGCATGGCGGCAATACACTGTGCCACCAGCACAGGCTCCGCCATCAAGCAGGCGCCAAAACGGCCATTTTGTACTCTGTCCGACGGGCAACCGACATTAAGGTTAATTTCGTCATAGCCACGCTCAGCCGCCAACTTCGCACACGTCGCTAAATCTTGCGGGTTGGAGCCACCAAGTTGCAGCGCCACTGGGTGCTCCTCCTCGTTGTACGCCAAGAAGTCGCCTTTACCATGAATGATCGCGCCGGTTGTCACCATCTCAGTGTAGAGCAAGGTCTCTTTAGTGAGGAGTCGGTGGAAGTATCGACAATGGCGATCTGTCCAATCGAGCATGGGAGCAATAGAGAATCGAGAGCTTGGAAAAACCCCGTTGTGAGTCGGTTTTTTCTCTTCGTTAGTGTCTAACATTGAACTCGCCTTTGTTTGCATCTTCTCACCCTATCAGCGCCCAACTCGCTGCCTCAAAGCTGCTTTTTGGCCCCATTGTGCCCAAAGCAGTCAGTGCTCGAATCGTGGTTTCATTAAAAGAGCGCAGATTCTACATCAAGTTATCGCTGTGCCCAAGTATGGCGAGGAGTGGGTTTAGGCGTCAACGCCAAGGCCGACGTTGTGTTGCGATCGTCACGCCGTTTGACATCAACGACTTATTATTGATTGGCGTTAAGAAAGCGCTCGGCGCTGGCGAACAGTGCGTCACATTTCTTTTTCTGTTTGGCGTGTTCTGCGTCGCCTTCACTCATGGCGTCCAAGAGCTCTTTCTGTTTGTTGTATTCACCCACCATGAGAGAAAACTTATCTTCAAAGTCACTCTTACGCATTTTCTTGCCTGATTTTCTTGCAGGTCTTGCTGGTTTTCTCATTGTTTTCTCTCCAATTTAGAGTTCAATTCGTTCTTTCTGATCACGTTCTAAAAGAATGTCTTCAATTCTCTTGCGAATTTGATGGATGTTTTGGGGCTGGTCTTCTTGTTTCGTTGAAGCCTCTTCTGCAGGCTTACGAGGTTTTGCGTTCTTCTTCAATGCTTAATCCTTATCCGATTCGATATGGAAAGAGCCTAAAACCACACCGTCAGAATTTTGAAATTGACCAGACTCACTCACTTCACAAAATGAAAAATGTAAATCTAAATCGTCGGTGTTTAACTGAGGCAGCACGTGCCGCTTGAGAACGTCGCTATTGAGCTGGTGAAGGGAGGCAGACCAAGATGTCGACCTAGAGTAAAGGTGATAGTGTATTTTGAACAATGGCACTTTGCCCTTTAGGTAATTTTTGTTCGCGAAGAACATAATACCAATATGTTTTTCGGTTAGATTTTCTAGTCATTGAACTCCTTGATAAGCAATGAAAACAAAAAGACCTCGCCATCTGAATGAGACAGCGAGATCTCTTAAGTACAATTACAGTACAGTTACGTCAGCAGCTTGTGGGCCTTTGCCACCTTGCTCAACGTTGAACGCCACTTTTTGGCCTTCTGCGAGAGTTTTAAAACCATCGCTAACAATAGAACGGAAGTGAACGAAAAGATCCGCGCCACCGTTGTCTGGAGTGATGAAGCCAAAACCTTTAGTTTCGTTAAACCATTTTACTGAACCAGTTGTCTTATTAGACATAAATACCTCGATACATTGATACATTAATGAAGAAAATAGAAGCTACTAAGGAAAGCATGTAGAAAAAGGTATCGCAGGATAAGTATGACGACTGAATCGAAATGAAACTGTGAAGATCTTGAACTAGATATTACATTAATAGCCCGCTTTTTGAGCTGACGACACTATACACCTTGTAAAAATAATAGATAGTGATTTCTCACATTTTTATTTTCAACTCGCTTTTTCGTCAGCCCGCCCTGTCTTGGCGCAGCTCTGTGCTGGCTCGAACACAATTTCGCCCTGCCGCTTTTGCCTCGTACAAGGCTTGGTCAGCGCGTTTAAGTAAACTTTCAGGTGTGAGATCGAAAGCGCTAGGTGCCACCGCCCCTATACTGACGGTGATCGACATCCGAGTGCCATCATACTCATACGGGTATTGTGCGAGCGTGGCTCGAAGCGACTCAAACACCGACATCGCAGATTCCAGTTCTGACTGACGAACAATAAGCGCAAACTCTTCACCGCCAATGCGCGAGACATGCCCTAACCCTTTCATTTGCTGCATGGTGAGCGTAACCACTTGCTTTAAGACCTGATCCCCCGCTAAATGGCCATAGCGATCATTGAGCGGTTTAAAATGGTCAATATCCATCAAGCCAAGTACAAAGCCTTGGTGTTGCTCATGAAAATCCGACAAGGTTTGTTGAATCTTGGCTGAAAATACCCGGCGATTGGCAGCGCCAGTGAGCTCATCCGTCGTGGCCAGTTGGTTTAGCGCCATCACTTGCTGATGCAGTTGGATATTGAAGCTGACCCAATTGGCAATACATTGCAAAGTAATAGCTTGCTCTTCAGTAAAGTAGTGACTTTGATCGTGGCCAATATTAAGAGTACCCAAACATTGGTCACCACACACGAGAGGGGCATCCATACAGGTCTTTAGCCCAGAATCCCGCAGCATGACGCAATCTAACTCCTCAGAGGTGGCAAGATCGTCACAAATGAGCAGTGTACGAGTTGAGAAGGCTCGGCCGACGAGCGTTTGCGCAATAGGGAGATGGGAATCGAGTGGAATGGCTTTATTGCCACTGATCGAGTAGACCTTGAGCGTATCTCCGCCTTCCTTAAGCGTAATGCTGGCTCTTTGGGAGGCAAACATCTGCGACATCCATTGGGAGACGGTATCGAGCACCGCTTGCAGTGAGGTTGACACCGACAACGCCTGTATAAAGGCCGCAGGCAGTGTCACATGATGGCCTCGTTCTAATTCGGCAAGCTTCGAAAGACCATAGGCTCTTTCTGACCGCATAGCTCCCCCTAATGGTGCATTGTCGTTATTATAATTTTTGATGATTGACCCATTAAACATTAACCCTATTTCTGACAGATGCAAGCAACAAACACAAAGGGCACGCGTTATTGGTATCGTTTTCCCTGTAGATAAGGTAACTTATGCGCAAGTGTCAAAATGATGCTCTGTGTCCGGTGAGGGTAAATAACGCACTGACACACTTATCAGAAAATGCCTTACGCGCGACGCTAAAGTTGCGGAAATGGTATATTATTAAACATGTCCAATGGTTATGGTGAGAAATTTGGACCCACAGCTAGTCACACAAATTGAAGAAATCTGTGTCGCGAGAGGCGTACGGCTGACCCCTCAAAGAAAACGAGTCTTTGAGTTGATTTGTGCCAGCCCGAAAGCGTCCAGCGCGTATGAACTTTTAGAGGAGCTGAAACTCAGTGAACCGCAGGCTAAGCCGCCAACCGTTTATCGAGCACTCGATTTTCTGTTAGAGCAAGGTTTCATTCACCGAGTTGAGTCGACCAACAGTTTCATACAGTGCTGCTCTTGTAACGCACACAAGCACTTTTCTCATCTACTGATCTGTGACAAGTGTGGAAATGTCATTGAATTACAAGATGATAGTTTGATAGCCTTACTGGCAGACAACGCAGAAAGGCACGGTTTCAGACTCACAAACCACGTGATTGAATCACATGGGACTTGTCAGTCGTGCAGCGCTGACAAATTGCAACAAGTCTCATAGTAAAATGAGTTTCACAGTACATTAAATTTCAAAGTCCATTAATGAATAGAAGAAGATTATGCGCGCTGAATTTGTAAACCCGTTTTTAGCTTCACTGATGAATGTGTTAAAGACCATGGCATCACTGGAGCTAAAACCGCAAAAACCTCGTGTGAAAAAGGATGAGATCGCTCGCGGTGATATCTCTGGTTTGATTGGTATGGTTGGCCAGCAAACGCGTGGCTCGATGTCTATTACCTTTGATGAAAGCTTGGCGCTGGAAATCATGCAAAACATGTTGGGCGAGCGCCCGAATGGTTTGAATGATGAAGTGACGGATATGGTGGGTGAAATCACCAACATGGTCACTGGCGGTGCAAAACGCATCTTGGCAGAAAGCGGCTTTGATTTTGATATGGCGACGCCTGTCGTGGTGTCAGGGAAAGGCCACACGATTCGTCACAAATGCGAAGGCTCGATCATCATCATGCCGTTCACCTCGCAATGGGGTAACGCCTTTATCGAAATCTGTTTCGAATAAGTACCCCATCCCTCACGGCGTATCCCAATGACGAAGAGGAATGACGCTGAGGAGTGACACAGACGCGTGTTAAGCCTTGATGCTAAAACGCGGGTGATAAAAAAGCTTCCGATATGGAAGCTTTTTTGGTTAAGCGATGATCTGCCGCTCTTTTAATGTCTCAAGACACATTGCCACCAGCTCATCGATGCTCTTTTCACCTGCGGGTAAATCGATTTCTGGATTAAGCGGTGCTTGATACTCAGAATCAATACCGGTGAAGTTTGGGATCTCCCCTGCTCTTGCCTTTTTGTACAGCCCTTTTGGATCGCGTTGCTCACAGACATCGAGCGATGCGTTGACAAACACTTCCAAAAACTCGCCCTCAGGCAGCAGTTCTCGCACCAGCTGACGCTCGGTTCGATGCGGAGAGATAAACGCAGACAGGACAATCAAACCGGCATCGGCCATCAATTTCGCCAGCTCACCAATACGGCGAATGTTCTCGCGTCGGTCTTGCTCTGAAAATCCTAAATCACTGCACAGGCCATGACGAACATTGTCGCCATCAAGCAAATAGGTGTGGTAACCCAGCTGCGCCAACTTGGTTTCAAGCGCGCCAGCAACGGTCGACTTTCCCGCGCCAGATAGCCCGGTAAACCAAAGTACCGCAGGGCGCTGATTTTTAAGTTTGGCACGCTGCGCTTTATCAACGGCGTGTGAGTGCCAAACGATATTTTCGTCTTTTTCGCGGGTTTGTGTGGTCATAGTCAGTCCTTGTCAATCATTTCGCTCTGCGAGCGAGGCAAAGCGGAGAAATAGCCGCATCAGAAGGGAAAAAAGATCGGGATAAGCCCAAGCACCAGTATCGAATAGACGATAGAGAGTGGAATTCCCACTTTGACATAATCCAGTAACGTGTAGTTGCCAACGCTATACACCAATAGATTGGTTTGATAGCCATACGGCGAAATAAAGCTCGCACTCGCGCCAAACAGCACGGCCATGATAAACGGCATCGGATCCACCCCGTAGCCCAGCGCCATACTGTAGCCAATCGGGAACGCCAAGGCCGCGGCGGCATTGTTGGTCACCAGCTCTGTTAAAATCAGGGTTAAGAAGTAGGTCGCGACCAGTGCGCCAAAGACGCCCCAACCGTTAAATGCCTCGATAAACATCTGCCCTAAGTTTTCCGACAGGCCCGTCGAAAGCATCAGCTGGGCAATCGACAGCGCCGAGCCGACAATGACGACGATATCGATAGGAAAACGGCGTCGCAGTTCGTTGATGTGGACAATGCCCGTCATCAAAGTCGCCAGCAAAAATACGGACAGCCCCTTAATGAGCGGCAGTATCTCCATCAGGGCGAGCCCAATCACCAGAGCAAAGCCCAGCAGCACCAAGGCGGATTTGTTGCCATCGAGGCGAGCACTCGAATCGAGATCATTCATCACCACAAACTCTTTGCGGTGAGCTTGCCTTTCTTGCTCAAAACGTTTCCCAGGCACCAATACTAAGGTATCACCCGCATTCAGCACTATGTTACCCAAGCCGCCTTCCAAACGCTCATGGCCACGACGAATCGCCACCACCACCGCATCAAAGCGGTCGCGGAAGTGACTCGATTTTAACGTCTTGTTGCAAAAGCTCGCCGAAGAGCTCACCACCACTTCCACGTAGTTTTGCCCGTTGATGTGGTGCTGGCCAAACAGCGTTAAGCCTTGGATCTCTTGCAAGGTCGCGACGCTTTCTATATCGCCACAAAAGAGCAAACGGTCTCTGGCCTGCAAGACAAAATCTGGGTCTACCGATGGCATGGTTTGCCCATCACGGATCACTTCAGCCAAAAAGAGTTTACGCAGCGCACGCAAATTGTTCTCACTGATACTGCGCCCAACCAACGGCGAGCCAGGCTCAACCCGCGCTTCTAAAAAGTACGGTAAGTCGTCTTGGCTGTGGTCATCATAGTTTGGCAACAGATAACTCAGAGGGATCAAGATAAGCAGCCCGCCAACCAAGACCGATAAACCAATCAAAGTCGGGGTAAAAAAGCCCAAACTTGGCAATCCCGCGTTTTCAACAAAGCTGTTGATGATCAAATTGGTCGAGGTGCCAATAAGGGTTAACGTACCGCCTAAGATGGCGGTATACGAGAGCGGGATCAATAGCTTCGACGGGGCGTGTTGCTGATTACGCTTTATGGCGCCAATCAGCGATACCACCACCGCCGTATTATTAGTAAACGAAGAGAGCAGCGCCGTGGAGATGCCCAACTTCGCCACGACGGTGCCTAATTTGCCCGTCGACAAAGAGCGGCTCACCCAGCTGATCAGACGCGTTTTTTCTAGCGCGCACGACGCCAAGATGAGCAGCACCAGCGTCACCAATGAGGCATTGGTGAAGTTAGAGGCGATCTCACTGACGTCAATCAAGCCGGCAATGAAGGCAATAAACGCTGCGCTGGCAAACAGATAGCTCGGTTTTACTCGTGTGCTGACTAAACAGGTCACAACCCCGACCAACAACGCCAGCACCACTCCTTGCTGCCACATTTCGCCTCTCCCTACTCGCTTACCTTGGCTTACTTCTGGCCAAGCAGTTGGCTGAGATCAGCCGCACCCCAATGAGGGAAGTGCTTACGAATCAGCGCATTGAGCTCAACTTCAAACTCAGAGAACTGACCTTCACCACGCGCAACCTGCGACAAGCTTTCGCGAATCAATCCCGCGCCGACTGTCACATTGGTTAAGCGATCAATCACGATAAAACCGCCGGTGTCTTGGCAAGCGAGGTATTTGTCCAGTGCGACCGACTCGTTCAAGGTCCATTCGCACAAACCGATCCCGTTTAACGGTAACTCGTCAGAACTGTGGCTCGAAAGGTTGTTGATGTCGTACTGGTGACGAATCGCTTGCACTTGACCTACCGTTTTCTTACCCGCGATCTTGATGTCGTAATCACGTCCCGGTTTAAGCGGCTGCTCGGTCATCCATACCACATCGGCCAGCAGGTGGTTACTCGACTCCACCGAAGAGGACTCCAGTACGATCAGATCGCCGCGGCTAATGTCGATTTCATCTTCCAGCGTCAACGTCACCGCAAGCCCGGCTTGCGCCTGCTCCAAATCGCCATCAAAGGTCACAATACGGGCCACCGTTGAGGTTTTGCCTGATGGCAACGCTTTAATTTTGTCACCCACGCTGACGCTGCCAGAGGCAATCGTGCCGGCAAAACCACGGAAATCGAGGTTCGGGCGGTTAACGTATTGCACTGGGAAGCGGAAATCGCCCACTTCTTTTTCGCTGTCCACATCGACAGACTCCAAAAGCTCAAGCAGTGATGGGCCCTTGAACCAGCTCATGTTGGCACTGGGCTCAACCACGTTATCACCTTCGAGCGCTGACAGCGGGATGATCTGAATGTCCGTCTCACCTTGCAGGTTCTTGGAAAACTCAAGGTATTGCTTACGAATCTCTTCAAAACGCTGCTGTGAGTAATCGACCAAGTCCATCTTGTTGACCGCGACCACAAAGTGCTTAAGGCCAAGCAAATTAGAGATGAAGGAGTGACGACGCGTTTGATCCAAGACGCCCTTACGCGCATCGATCAAGATCACCGCCAGATCACAGGTTGACGCACCGGTCGCCATGTTACGCGTGTATTGCTCATGCCCCGGTGTATCCGCAATGATGAATTTGCGTTTTTGGGTAGAGAAATAACGGTAGGCCACATCAATGGTGATGCCCTGTTCACGTTCCGCTTGCAGACCATCGACCAGCAGCGCCAAGTCTGGGCGCTCGCCGGTGGTGCCGACACGCTGAGAATCAGAGTGGACCGCCGCCAACTGATCTTCATAAATTTGTTTTGAGTCATGCAGCAAGCGACCGATCAAGGTACTCTTGCCGTCATCAACTGAGCCACACGTTAAGAATCTAAGTAGTGACTTGTATTGGTGCTGTTTTAGGTATCCCTCGATACCAAGCTCTGCGAGCTCCGCTACGACTGCGCTGTTCATTTTCTTTCCTTAGATCCTACTTAGAAGTAACCTTGACGTTTTTTGAGCTCCATCGATCCTGATTGATCGTGGTCGATCGCTCGACCTTGGCGCTCACTCGACGTCGCCACTAACATCTCTTCGATAATGCCGGTCAACGTGTTGGCGGTGGACTCAATCGCCCCCGTCAGTGGGTAACAACCCAAGGTACGAAAACGCACGCTTTTCTCTTCCACCACTTCACCCGGTTGCAGCTTCATACGCTCGTCATCGACCATGATCAACATGCCATCACGCTCCACAACAGGACGCGTATCCGCCAAGTACAGAGGCACAATCTCGATGTTCTCTAAGTAGATGTATTGCCAAATGTCGAGCTCAGTCCAGTTCGACAGTGGGAACACACGAATACTTTCGCCTTTGTTGATTTGACCGTTATAAGTGCGCCACAGCTCTGGACGCTGGTTTTTCGGGTCCCAGGTGTGGTTTTTATCTCGAAATGAGTAGACTCGCTCTTTCGCTCGAGACTTCTCTTCGTCACGGCGGGCACCGCCAAAGGCAGCGTCAAAGCCGTATTTGTTAAGCGCCTGCTTTAACCCTTGGGTTTTCATGATGTCCGTGTGTTTCGAAGAGCCATGATCGAATGGGTTGATGCCCATCGCCAGACCTTCTGGGTTCTTATGGACCAAAAGCTCAAAGCCGTACTTCTTCGCGGTTCTATCGCGAAATTCGATCATTTCTCTAAACTTCCAGTCGGTATCGACGTGCAGCAATGGAAATGGGATCTTGCCTGGGTAAAACGCTTTACGCGCAAGATGCAGCATTACTGATGAGTCTTTACCGATGGAGTACATCATCACAGGGTTATCAAACTCAGCGGCAACTTCGCGGATGATATGAATACTCTCCGCTTCCAGTTGCTTGAGGTGAGTTAAACGTTCTTGGTCCATGTTGGTGCTTCCTTTACGGCTCGCGTTGAGCTTCTGACTATTAAATTCAGGGTGATGTGCAAAAATTAAGCGCTATGCGCTCTGGCGGCCAAGTTGGCTTATGGGCGCCTCGGTTTGCGCGCGGGCAAACCAATCGAGCTTTTCGGACAACGCCACCACTTCACCGATCACAATCAATGACGGGGACTCGGCGCTTTTTGCCAATTCACTCAAATCGCTCAATTGACCTTTCAGTACGCGTTGGGCTTGCTGCGTACCGCGCTCGATAATGGCGATCGGCGTGTGCGCGGCGCGGCCATGCGTAATCAACTGGCTTTGGATGTAATCGGACTTCATCAGTCCCATATAGATGACTAGCGTTTGATTGCCACGCGCCAATGTCGACCAATCCATCTCATCACGTTCGGCTTTGAGATGACCGGTAATAAACATCGCCGACTGCGCGTAATCTCGGTGCGTCAATGGAATGCCTGCGTAGGCCGTCGCGCCAGCAGCAGCGGTGATCCCAGGTACCACGTGAAAGGCGATACCCGCGTCAGCCAACACTTCGAGCTCCTCTCCGCCGCGACCAAAAATAAACGGATCGCCACCTTTAATGCGCACGACTTTGTGCCCTTGCTGCGCAAAATCGACCAACAGTTGATTGGTTTTCTCTTGCGGAACGCTGTGGTGACCAGCACGTTTGCCAACGCAAACCAAAATGGTGTCGCTTGGCACCAGTGCCATAATCTCGTCTGACACCAAGTAGTCATACAGCACCACATCGGCCTGCTGTAAAAAGCGCAACGCTTTGAGCGTCAGTAACTCCACATCGCCTGGCCCTGCGCCAACCAATGCCACTTCACCGGCTTTCAAACCACTGCGGCCCATCGTGTGCAACGGCGGTAAGTTGCGCTCGACTTGGGGCTGGCGAAATGGAAAGGGAGAGACAGTTTCCTTGTGCGCCATAACGTCATCCTTTTGCTAATCTATGGATGGCATTATGGCGCTGCGAACATATTACCTGAAATTCTAAAATTTCATTTTTTATACCAATTGCTGATAAGAGACGATTCTTGTCACACCGAATCGAGGCAAAAAGTGAGAGTTGGGCACCACAACCCGTTGATACCAACGGTTAAGATCACGTTTTCCTGATGAATGAAATTATTGTTTCATACAACTTTGTTACATTATGCAGTACTGTTGACCCCCCTCATCGGAGCAAAAAATGAACGTAGCAGTGAAACCTCTCTCTCTGGCCGTCCTTAGCGGGATGCTGGTTATGGCCAGCCCAGCGATGGCAGAAACCATCAAACTTCGTATTATCGAGACCACTGACATCCACACCAACGTGATGGATTACGACTACTACAAAGACAAACCGTCACAACAGATTGGTTTGACTCGCGCCGCAACCTTAGTCAAAGCAGCGCGCAGTGAAGTCGAAAACAGCGTCTTGGTTGATAACGGTGACTTGATTCAAGGCAGCCCAATGGGTGACTACATGGCGGCCAAAGGCATTGAGAAGGGCGAGGTTCACCCTGTTTACAAGGCGATGAATCAGCTTGGCTACGATGTGGGTAACATCGGTAACCACGAGTTCAACTACGGCTTAGAGTTTCTGGCAAAATCGCTGGAAGGTGCCGAGTTCCCTTACGTCAGCGCGAACGTTTTTGACCAAAAAACCGGTGAGCACTACTTCAAACCTTACCTGATCAAGTCGCACATGTTTAAAGATGTCGATGGTGTCGAACACGAGATCAAAGTCGGCTACATCGGCTTCGTACCACCACAAATCATGGTGTGGGATAAGAAAAACCTCGAAGGCAAAGTGTTTGCCAAAGACATCAAAGAGTCAGCGATGGCTCTAGTGCCCCAAATGAAGGCTGAAGGCGCAGATGTGATTGTCGCCATCCCGCACTCAGGCGTATCCTCTGATCCGCACAAAATGGGCGCAGAAAACTCCACTTACTATCTCTCTGAAGTCGAAGGCATTGATGCGATTGCGTTTGGTCACTCGCACGCCGTCTTCCCAGGGAAAGGCTTTGAAAACATCCAAGGTGTGGATAATGAAATGGGCACCATCAACGGCGTTGCCGCTGTCATGCCAGGACGTTGGGGCAGCCACGTCGGTGTGATTGACCTAGAGCTTAAGCAAGAAGGTGAGCAGTGGGTGGTAGTGAAAGGCCAATCAGAAGCGCGGCCAATTTTTGATTCCGCCACTAAACAGCCTATCGCCGACGCGGATGCCGGTATCGTCAAAGCCCTTGAAGCGGACCACAAAGCGACGCGCGACTTTGTCAATCAGCCGATTGGTAAAGCCAGCGACGTGATGTACAGCTTCCTCGCCTTGGTGCAAGACGATCCCACCGTACAAATCGTCAACCTTGCACAAAAAGATTACGTTGAGCGCTTTATCCAAGGCGATCCTGATTTATCAGACATCCCAGTGCTCTCAGCGGCAGCGCCGTTTAAAGCGGGCGGTCGTAAAAACGATCCGAACAACTACACCGAAGTGGAGTCAGGTCAGTTGACCTTCCGCAACGCTGCGGATCTCTACCTCTACCCGAATACCTTGGTGGCGATGAAAGTCAGCGGTCACGAAGTGAAAGAGTGGCTGGAGTGCAGCGCCGGTCAATTTAACCAGATCGATACCAACAGCAGCGCCGCACAAAGCCTAATTGATTGGGATGGCTTCCGTACTTACAACTTTGACGTCATTGATGGGGTTAACTACCAGATTGATGTAACCCAGCCAGCGAAATACGACGGCAACTGCAACGTCATCAATGAAGATGCTGAGCGTATCGTCGGTTTGACTTATCAAGGGAAAGCGATTGATCTGAAACAGCCATTTATCATTGCGACCAACAACTACCGTGCGTACAGCAACAAGTTCCCAGGCACAGGTGCCGAGTTTGTTGCGTTTGACTCGCCAGATGAAAACCGCTCGGTTGTGGCTGCGTACATTACCCGCGTCAGTGAAGAAAACGGTGAGTTTGTACCAAGCGCAGACAACAACTGGTCATTCTCCCCTATCCAATCGGATAAAAAACTCGATATTCGTTTCGAGACCTCACCGGGAGTAAAGGCAGCTAAGTTCATCGCAGATAAAGGCCAATACCCAATGACCTTCGTTGAGAATGATGACGTAGGCTTTGCGGTCTACCAAATCGATCTGCAAAAATAGCGCTTTGCTCAATCAGAGCGTCTTTCATTGAGCCGCAGTCACTGCGGCTTTTTTCTCTCTATTTTACAAAGATCGTTTATATTGCAGCCACTTATCTGGGGTTGATATGATGGCGTCCCTTTTTTATCACCAATAGGTGTCCGATGGATTGGCAACTGCGTACCTTTGAAGCTTTGAGCAACCACGAACTGTATCAATTACTCAAACTAAGAGTAGATGTGTTTGTGGTCGAACAAACCTGCCCATACCCCGAGCTCGATGACAAAGACCCAATCACGGGGGTGTATCACCTACTGGGTTATGAGCAAGGCCAACTGGTCGCCTACGCGCGCTTACTGCCCGCCGGTATCAGTTATCCGAGCGTCAGTATCGGCCGAGTCGCGACACATGAAAAAGCACGTGGCAACGGGCTGGGCCATCAACTGTTAGAACAAGCGATTCATCAATGCCAACGGTTGTGGCCAAACAGCGCAATTGAAATCGGCGCGCAAGAGCACTTAAGTGCCTTCTATGGCCGATATGGATTTGTTGCCACCTCTGAGATGTATCTCGAAGATGGCATCCCTCATATTGATATGAAGCGAGAGAGTGGGGCTTGAGGGGTAGTGGGTGATGGGTGATGGGTAAGTGATTACTTACTGCGACCGAATCCACCATCTGATAGTCTAAAGAACATCACCGATTGCTGATTTTTCTCGAGCTGAAGAATATCGAGCTGACCTTCATCGGTCACTTTGTAGCGCACCAACTGACCTTGGCGAATGTGGCTGAGCGGTTTATCTTGCCCTTCGACTTTGACGAGAGCGTTCAAGTCCGCCATCGAGAGCCCATTGCGTCGAAACATCTCGGCTAGGGTATCGCCACGTTTCACCGTATCTTCTTGCCACGGGTTCGTGACTTGTCTCGGGGTTGTCGCCGGCTCCTGGTGTGAGACTGGCGTAGAACTTTGCTGGCTCAGTGCGGTGGTGTTGATATCAATGGAGACACGTTGAGGGGATGCAACCTGCGGCGACGCCGTCTCCGGTGTCGACTGTGATGTGGGCAATATCAGCAAAATGACAAGCAGGGGAACCAGCACCATCAACCCACGTTGATGCCACTTAGGTAGACGATACCAAAGCGCCTTGCCTTGCTCGGGTAACGCGCGCCATTTAGCCCCGCGGGGAGATGATGGGTTCGCCTCAGGCGTGCTAGAGTCAGGCTGACTAGGCCCTTGCTTTTTCAGCTTGAGTGCGCCCAACGGGTTTGAATGACGAAAGCGCGCCAACTGTGTTTTCAATACCTCAGCATAATCGACACGTTGTGGTTTCTTCTTTCTGCGATTCATCGCCCTATTTCTCCCAATACTACCCTGCCCCAAGTATAAAAATGATAATCAACCGAGTATAGGGATTTTGCGCGCGTTAAGTAATAACTCGGTCAAATCTCACGGAATTCTCATCGATAGGCGCATTTCACCCCGAGAGTGATGGTTATTCTCCCCCGAGAGTGATAGTTAAAAGGGCACTATCGTTTCATCACTGTGTGAGAACTGGTAGACTTGATGACTTTATACACCCAACAAGAGAGACATCATGTCTGAAGTGAAATTTGAAACTGTAGAGCAAAAAGCCAGCTACGGAATCGGCCTACAAATGGGTCAACAACTTGCGGGTTCTGGTCTTGACGGCCTAAACGTTGACGCCATTGCTGCGGGTATCGCAACAGCATTGGTTGGTGACATGCCAGCAATCGAAGTAGACGAAATCAACAAAGCGCTGCAAGAGCTGCACACTCGCGCGGAAGCAGTACGTCAAGAAGCGGCAAAAGCGGCTGCGGCGGATGGCGAAGCCTTCCTAAAAGACAACGCTCTACGTCCGGAAGTGACCGTACTAGAGTCAGGTCTTCAGTACGAAATCATCACTGAAGGTACGGGTGAAATCCCAACTTCAGACAAGCAAGTTCGAGTTCACTACCACGGTGAATTGACTGACGGTACGGTATTTGACAGCTCAGTGTCTCGTGGCCAACCGGCTGAATTCCCTGTCACTGGCGTGATCAAAGGTTGGGTAGAAGCCCTACAACTGATGCCTGTTGGCTCAAAGTGGAAACTGTACATTCCTCAAGACCTTGCCTATGGTGAGCGCGGCGCTGGCGCGGCGATCCCTCCATTCGCAGCGTTGGTCTTCGAAGTAGAATTGCTAGCTATCCTGTAATAGCCTGGCAGAACAGCCGAAAGTTCAAGACAGACAGCGGTGCTCTATGAGCGCCGCTTTTTTTCATCTTGACGCAGAGATGGCTCTATTCACTGTGAGATGAGTGTGATACAAGTATCGCTTATGGAAGCAATATACCCATTGATCCATTCAATCACTCTGACCTATCAGAGTGTTAAAGTGAACACTGCATGGAGGCTCTATGCGCAAACACCTTCTTACTGCGGCGCTGCTGACTCTGTCTGTCGGACAAGCGCACGCCTTTCTCAATTCTATTACCGAAAAATCAAGCCAAGAGGGTTTGATGGACATGGTTAGCCAAGGGCTCAACCTGCAATCTTCACCAATAAGCGAGCTGTTGACCAGTCAGCTTCCTGTGACCAGCGAACAAGCGACAGCGGGCGGCGGTGCACTGTTGGCGTTTGCACAAAGTCAGTTATCTTCTGCAAACAGCAACGAATTAGAGTCTTTAGTACCTGGCTTATCGCAGCTCAACGATGCAAGCGGGCTCTTTAGTCAACTTGAAAGTATCGAGGCGGTGCGCGGCGTCTTTGAAAAAGTGGGCCTAGACCCGTCAATGATCAGCCAATTTGCACCTGTGATCCTTGGCTATCTTGGCGACCAAGGCGCCAGTGACGGTCTATTAGGGTCACTCGGTGGACTCTGGACGGACTTAGAATAGTCGTCAGCTAGAAGGGTGCTCAGCATTAAGGTTTGATGCCTCGATGAAATAACGTGCGAAGAGGCATTACCTATACGACAGGCACAAAAAAGCCGAGCTAACGCTCGGCTTTTTCGTTATACGAACTGATTACTCAGCAGCTTCTTCAGCAGCTGGGCGATCAACAAGCTCAATGTAAGCCATTGGAGCTTTATCACCAGCACGGAAGCCAGCTTTTAGGATACGAGTGTAACCGCCCTGACGAGCAGCAAAACGTGGACCTAGTTCGTTAAATAGTTTTGCAACTACTTCGTTGTCACGAGTACGTGCAAATGCTAGACGACGGTTAGCAACGCTGTCAGTCTTAGCTAGTGTAATCAAAGGCTCAACTACGCGACGTAGCTCTTTTGCTTTTGGCAAAGTAGTCTTGATAACTTCATGACGTACTAGAGAGCTAGCCATGTTGCTGAACATCGCTTTGCGATGTGAGCTGTTGCGGTTGAGTTGACGACCACTCTTACGATGGCGCATGACCTAATCCTTCTAACTAGTATCGATTAATCTTCAGCGATAGACGCTGGTGGCCAGTTTTCTAGGCGCATACCCAGAGACAGACCACGTGATGCAAGTACGTCTTTAATCTCAGTAAGAGATTTTTTACCAAGGTTTGGCGTTTTAAGTAGCTCAACCTCAGTGCGCTGTACAAGATCACCGATGTAGTGAATCGCTTCTGCTTTCAGACAGTTAGCAGAGCGAACTGTTAGTTCAAGATCGTCTACAGGACGCAGTAGGATCGGATCGAATTCTGGCTTCTCTTCCTTCTCCTCAGGTACACGTACATCACGAAGATCTACGAACGCATCCAATTGCTCAGCAAGAATAGTTGCTGCGCGACGGATTGCTTCCTCAGGGTCTAGAGTTCCGTTCGTTTCCATGTCGATAACAAGCTTGTCTAAGTCTGTACGCTGCTCTACACGAGCGGCTTCAACAGCGTAAGCAATCTTGTCTACTGGGCTGTACGTAGCGTCAACCAGTAGGCGGCCAATTGGACGCTCATCTTCTTCAGTATGGATACGAGCTGAAGCTGGAACGTAACCGCGACCACGTTCAACTTTGATACGCATAGCGATCTCAGCGTTGTCATCCGTTAGGTGACAAATTACGTGTTCTGGGTTAGCGATCTCTACATCACCATCATGGGTGATGTCACCTGCAACCACAGGGCCTGAGCCTGATTTGTTCAGTGTAATAAACACTTCATCTTTGCCTTCGGCAACGCGCACAGCCAAACCTTTAAGGTTTAGAAGAATTTCAAGAATATCTTCTTGAACGCCTTCTTTAGTGCTGTACTCGTGCAGAACGCCTTCAATTTCAACTTCAGTCACTGCGCAACCTGGCATAGACGAAAGCAAAATACGGCGAAGTGCATTACCTAGAGTGTGACCAAAGCCACGCTCTAATGGCTCAAGAGTTACTTTTGCGTGTGTCGTGCTGACTTGTTCGATGTCAACCAGACGTGGCTTAAGAAATTCTGTTACAGAACCCTGCATTGTGTCCTCTCTTTAGTTTAAACCTTACTTAGAGTAAAGCTCGACGATCAGTTGTTCGTTGATGTCAGCAGACAGATCAGAACGCTCAGGCAGACGCTTGAACGTACCTTCCATCTTAGTGCCATCTACTTCAATCCAAGTTGGTTTTTCGCGTTGTTCAGCAACTTCTAGTGCACCTTTGATGCGAGATTGCTGTTTCGCTTTTTCGCGAATAGAAACAACGTCGTTAGCCGCAACTTTGAAAGAAGGAACGTTTACAACTTTACCGTTAACTAGGATAGCTTTGTGGCTAACTAGCTGACGTGCTTCTGCGCGAGTTGCACCAAAGCCCATGCGGTAAACTACGTTATCAAGACGACCTTCAAGAAGCTGAAGCAGGTTTTCACCTGTGTTGCCTTTAAGGCGAGCAGCTTCTTTGTAGTAGTTACGGAATTGTTTTTCTAGAACGCCGTACATACGACGAACTTTTTGCTTCTCACGAAGCTGAACGCCATACTCAGATAGACGACCGCGACGAGCGCCGTGTACACCTGGTGCGTTATCAATTTTACACTTGGTATCGATCGCGCGTACACCAGACTTAAGGAATAAGTCAGTACCTTCGCGACGGCTAAGCTTCAGCTTAGGACCCAAATATCTTGCCATGATCTTTCTCCAGTAATCTAAAAAACGTTATACGCGACGTTTCTTAGGTGGACGACAACCGTTATGAGGGATTGGTGTAGCATCAACAATGTTTGTGATGCGGAAACCAGCAGCGTTCAGTGCGCGAACAGTAGATTCACGACCTGGACCTGGACCCTTAACCATAACTTCCAAGTTCTTTAGACCGTATTCTTTAGCCATTTCAGCACAACGCTCAGCAGCAACCTGTGCAGCGAACGGAGTAGACTTACGAGAACCACGGAAACCTGAACCACCTGCAGTAGCCCAAGCTAGTGCGTTACCTTGACGGTCAGTGATGGTTACGATTGTGTTGTTGAAAGAAGCATGGATGTGCGCAACGCCATCTGCAACTTGCTTGCGTACGCGCTTACGAGCGCGAGTTGGTTGTTTAGCCATTGTACTCTACCTTCCCGATTATTTCTTGATCGGCTTACGCGGACCCTTACGGGTGCGAGCATTGGTTTTAGTACGCTGTCCACGTAGTGGTAGACTGCGACGATGACGAAGACCACGGTAACAACCAAGGTCCATAAGACGCTTGATGTTCATAGATACTTCACGACGTAGATCACCTTCTACAGTGTACTTAGCTACACCATCACGCAGTTGATCGATCTGCTCTTCAGTTAGTTCACTGATCTTAACATCTTCAGCAATACCCACTTCAGCTAGGATAGCTTGAGAGCGAGTTTTACCGATGCCGTAGATTGACGTTAGTGCAATCACAGCATGTTTCTGATCAGGAATGTTAATGCCTGCAATACGGGCCATTATTCACTCCTAGTGTTTCTTAAAAAGAATTAGCCGCAACAAAGCCCGTTATGGATACGTTGCGGAATACTACTTCTTTTGCACGCAAAAGGTAGGCCGAGGAATATACTCGACCTAACCTTCTATTTCAAGTAAAAATTTCTGCTAATTAGCCTTGGCGCTGCTTGTGCTTTGGCTCACTGCAAATCACGCGAACGACACCGTTACGCTTGATAACTTTACAGTTACGGCAGATTTTTTTAACGGAAGCACGAACTTTCATTGCTAAACTCCGTAAATGAAATCTGAGACTACCGCCGAATTAACGGCCATAACCTTTCAGATTCGCTTTCTTCAACACAGAATCATATTGTTGAGACATCATATGAGTCTGTACCTGTGCCATAAAGTCCATGATAACAACAACTACGATAAGTAGTGATGTACCGCCGAAGTAGAAACGTACGTTCCACGCGACCATCATGAACTCCGGAATCAGACAGATAAAGGTAATGTAAAGCGCGCCCGCAAGGGTTAGTCGCGTCATTACTTTATCAATGTACTTAGCTGTCTGCTCACCTGGGCGGATGCCGGGTACGAATGCACCTGACTTCTTCAAGTTATCTGCTGTTTCACGCGGGTTGAATACCAACGCCGTGTAGAAGAAACAGAAGAAAATAATCGCTGCTGCATAAAGCATTACATACAGAGGTTGACCTGGGCTAAGAGCCAAAGACACGTCAGTTAACCAACCGAACGCGCTGCTCTCACCGTTCTGACCGAACCATTGAGCCAATGTTCCTGGGAACAGGATAATGCTCGAAGCGAAGATTGCTGGAATAACACCGGCCATATTAATTTTTAATGGCAGGTGCGTGCTTTGCGCAGCAAATACTTTGCGACCTTGTTGACGCTTCGCGTAGTTGACAACGATACGACGTTGACCACGCTCCATGAAAACAACAAAGTAAATGACAGCGAAAGACAGTACACCAATCAACAGCAGAAGAAGTACATGCAATTCACCTTGACGCGCTTGCTCAATTGTTTGGCCGATTGCCGAAGGCAATCCAGCAACAATACCTGCAAAGATCAGCAACGAGATACCGTTACCAATTCCGCGCTCTGTAATTTGTTCACCTAACCACATAAGGAACATGGTACCGGTTACTAAACTTACGGTCGCAATAAGCGTAAACATGGTTTGGTTGATAACAACCAGATTGTCGACCATGTTTGGTAGGCCTGTTGCAATACCAATAGCTTGGAAGGTTGCAAGTACAAGCGTGCCGTAGCGTGTATATTGGCTGATCTTACGACGGCCTGCTTCACCCTCTTTTTTGAGTTCAGCTAACGCTGGATGAACTACAGTTAGCAGTTGGACAACAATCGATGCCGAAATGTACGGCATGATGCCCAACGCTAATATAGATGCACGCTCAAGAGCACCACCGGAGAACATGTTAAACATCTCTACGATGGTACCTTTTTGCTGTTCGAACAATTGGGCAAGTACAGCAGCATCAATACCAGGTAGTGGTACAAAAGAACCTGCACGGAATACCAAAAGTGCGCCTAAAACGAACAATAAACGCGACTTTAATTCCGCCAATCCATTCTTTGCACTACTAAAATCTTGTCCTGGTTTTTTAGCCATCTGTACCCTTCCTTCGAAGATTATTCTTCGATTTTACCGCCAGCAGCTTCGATTGCAGCTTTAGCGCCTTTAGTCACACGTAGACCTTTAACAGTCACTGCTTTGTTAATTTCACCAGAAAGAACAACTTTTACAAATTCGATGTTCTTAGTGATGACGTTAGCAGCTTTAAGGCTGTTTAGGTCAACCACGTCACCTGTTACTTTCGCTAGCTCAGCTAGACGAACTTCAGCAGACACTAGGCTCTTACGAGAAGTGAAACCGAACTTAGGTAGACGTTGTTTTAGAGGCATCTGACCGCCTTCAAAACCTGGACGAACACTGCCGCCAGAACGTGATTTTTGACCTTTGTGACCACGGCCACCAGTTTTACCAAGGCCAGAACCGATACCACGGCCAACTCGCTTCGCAGGAGTCTTAGCGCCCGCAGCCGGTGCTAGAGTATTCAAACGCATTCTGATTACTCCTCAACTTTAACCATGTAGTAAACCTTGTTGATCATACCGCGTACACACGGAGTATCTTCAAGTTCTACTGTATGGTTGATTTTACGAAGGCCCAGACCACGCAAAGTAGCTTTGTGCTTTGGTAGGCGACCAATTGAGCTTTTAGTTTGAGTAACTTTAATAGTTGCCATGGTGTTCTTACTCCGAAATAGATTCAACAGTTAGACCACGTTTAGCAGCAACCATGTCTGGTGACTTCATGCTACCTAGCGCATCGATCGTCGCACGAACGATGTTGATAGGGTTCGTAGAACCGTATGCTTTAGATAGTACGTTGTGTACACCTGCTACTTCTAGTACTGCACGCATCGCACCACCTGCGATAACACCTGTACCTTCAGCCGCTGGCTGCATGTAAACTTTAGAGCCCGAGTGGCGACCTTTTACCGGGTGGAAAAGTGTGCCTTCGTTAAGCGCGATCGTAGTCATGTTACGACGTGCTTTTTCCATTGCTTTTTGGATCGCTGCAGGTACTTCACGGGCTTTGCCGTAACCGAAACCTACGCGACCGTTACCGTCACCAACTACAGTTAGTGCAGTAAAGCTCATGATTCGACCGCCTTTAACCGTTTTAGATACACGGTTAACTGCGATTAGCTTTTCTTGCAAATCATTCGCTTGAACTTGTTGTTCTTTAGCCATCTTCCAACCCTACCTTAGAATTTCAGACCAGCTTCGCGAGCAGATTCTGCTAGCGCCGCTACTCGACCGTGGTATTGGAAACCAGAACGATCAAATGCAACTGCGTCAACGCCTTTTTCAAGCGCGCGCTCTGCAATAGCTTTACCTACTGCTTTTGCTGCATCGATGTTACCAGTGTTCTTCACTTGCTCACGGATCGCTTTTTCTACAGTAGAAGCTGCTGCGATTACCTCAGAGCCGTTTGATGCGATAACCTGTGCGTACACGTGACGAGGAGTACGGTGTACTACTAGGCGAGTTGCACCCAGTTCTGCAATCTTACGACGTGCGCGTGTAGCACGACGGATGCGAGATGCTTTCTTATCCATAGTGTTACCTTACTTCTTCTTAGCTTCTTTAGTACGCACATTTTCATCTGCGTAACGAACACCTTTGCCTTTGTATGGCTCAGGCTCACGGTAAGAACGAATGTCAGCCGCAACTTGACCAACTAGTTGTTTGTCACAACCAGTGATAACAATTTCAGTTTGGCTTGGACACTCAGCTTTGATACCCGCTGGCAACTCGTGCTCAACTGGGTGAGAGAAGCCTAGTGTTAGACCTACAGCGTTGCCTTTGATAGCAGCACGGTAACCAACACCTTTAAGAGTTAGCTTCTTGGTAAAGCCTTCAGTAACACCAACAACCATGTTGTTCACTAGAGCGCGAGCAGTACCTGCTTGAGCCCATGCGTTAGCAACACCTTCTTTAGGACCGAAAGTAAGGTTGTTTTCTTCCTGAGCGATAACAACAGCGTCGTTAAGAACGCGTGTTAGTTCGCCCTTCGCACCTTTTACAGTGATTTCTTGGCCGTTCAGTTTCACCTCTACGCCAGCTGGAATAGCGACAGGTGCTTTAGCAACACGAGACATTTTCTACTCCTATTACGCTACGTAAGCGATGATTTCACCACCAAGACCTGCTTTACGTGCAGCACGGTCTGACATCAGACCCTTGGAAGTTGAAACGATAGCAACACCAAGACCACCCATTACAGAAGGAAGATCATCTTTCTTCTTGTAAACACGTAGACCTGGACGAGAAACACGTTTAAGTTGCTCGATTACTGGTTTCGCTTGGAAGTACTTAAGAGTAACTTCTAGCTCAGGTTTTACTTCGCCTTCAACAGCGAAATCAACGATGTAACCTTCAGCTTTTAGTAGTGCAGCAATTGCAACTTTAAGCTTTGAAGAAGGCATTTTAACAGAGACTTTGTCTGCTGCCTGACCGTTACGAATGCGGGTCAGCATATCCGAAATCGGATCTTGCATGCTCATATGATTTACTCCAAATGATTAAGTGGCAATTACCAGCTAGCCTTACGAAGTCCAGGAATCTCGCCTTTCATGCAAGCTTCGCGAACTTTGATACGGCTTAGACCGAACTTACGTAGGTAACCGTGTGGACGACCAGTTTGGTTACAACGGTTGCGCTGACGTGATGCACTTGAATCACGTGGAAGAGTTTGCAGTTTAAGCACTGCATCCCAACGATCTTCTTCAGATGCGTTTACATCGCTGATGATAGCTTTAAGAGCCGCACGCTTTTCAGCGAACTTAGCTACAAGCTTCGCACGTTTTGCTTCACGTGCTTTCATTGAATTTTTAGCCATAACAGTAACCCTTCACCTTACTTACGGAATGGGAAGTTAAAGGCAGCCAGCAGAGCACGGCCTTCCTCATCAGTACCAGCAGACGTCGTAATAGTGATGTCTAGACCGCGTACTCGATCAACTTTATCAAAGTCGATTTCCGGGAAGATGATTTGCTCGCGAACGCCCATGCTGTAGTTACCGCGACCGTCAAAAGACTTAGCGCTAACACCACGGAAGTCACGTACACGTGGAAGAGCGATCGAAATTAGACGCTCAAGAAAATCCCACATACGTTCGCCACGCAAGGTTACTTTACAACCGATAGGGTAGCCTTCACGAATTTTGAAGCCTGCAACAGATTTACGCGCTTTAGTGATAAGTGGCTTTTGACCAGAGATCGTTGCCATATCAGATGCTGCGTTTTCTAGCAGTTTCTTGTCGTTGATTGCTTCACCAACACCCATGTTAAGGGTGATTTTCTCGATTCTAGGGACTTGCATGACGCTTGAGTAACCGAACTGTTTGGTCAGTTCAGCGACTACAGACGACTTGTAGTAATCATGCAGTTTCGCCATAGTAGAACTCCAAATTACTTTCTATTAGTTAGAAACAGTTTCGCCGTTAGA
Organism: Vibrio sp. R12-SG2-ISO1; assembly: GCF_059834045.1. Taxonomy (NCBI): domain Bacteria; kingdom Pseudomonadati; phylum Pseudomonadota; class Gammaproteobacteria; order Vibrionales; family Vibrionaceae; genus Vibrio; species Vibrio sp. R12-SG2-ISO1. Next base: position 32,496 of record NZ_JCBDGO010000029.1, read on the forward strand.
CTTGAAGAAACGAACTTTCTTGCCATCTTCGATACGGAAACCGATACGGTCAGCTTTACCAGTAGCTGCGTTGAAAATCGCCACGTTAGAAACGTCGATTGCTGCTTCTTGCTCTACGATACCGCCTTGGATACCCATAGCAGGAACAGGTTTCTGGTGTTTCTTAACAAGGTTGATACCTTCAACGATAACTTTACCAGTAGCTAGGACCTTAGTTACTTTACCTTTCTTGCCTTTATCTTTACCAGCAAGAACGATTACTTCGTCATTACGACGGATTTTAGCTGCCATCTTTACGTGCTCCTTACAGAACTTCTGGAGCCAGTGAAACGATCTTCATGAACTTATCGTTACGAAGTTCGCGTGTCACAGGACCAAAGATACGTGTACCGATTGGTTGCTCAGTATTGTCATTTAACAGTACGCAAGCATTACGGTCGAAGCGAATGACAGAACCGTCTGGACGACGTACGCCTTTACGGGTGCGAACTACCACCGCCTTCAGTACATCACCTTTTTTAACTTTACCGCGAGGAATTGCTTCCTTAACAGTAACTTTGATGATGTCACCGATATGTGCATAACGGCGGTGAGAGCCACCCAGAACCTTAATACACATTACGCTGCGAGCGCCTGAGTTATCAGCTGCGTCCAGCATACTTTGCATTTGGATCATGTTAGTGCTCCGCTAAATATATAAAAAAACTAGACCCTCACGGGTCGGGCTGCCTCTTTAAAAGGGACGCGAATTGTACCACCCTTTTTTTCACTTGGGTAGTCAAAAAATAAACGGCCCCAAAAAAACTTTTTGGAGCCGTTTCATCATAGAATTAACGAGATTACATCTTCGCTTTTTCTACAACTTTCACCAAAGTCCAAGACTTAGTCTTAGACAGTGGACGACACTCTGCGATTTCAACTTTGTCGCCTAGGCCACATTCGTTGTTCTCGTCATGTGCGTGTACTTTTGTCGTGCGTTTTACGAACTTACCGTAAATTGGGTGTTTTACGAAACGCTCGATAGCAACAGTGATAGACTTGTCCATCTTGTCGCTGATTACACGACCTTGTTGAGTACGTTTTACTTCGCTCATTATGCGCCTGCCTTCTCAGTCAAAACAGTTTTCACACGTGCGATATCACGGCGTACAGCTTTCAGAGTATGAGTTTGCTGTAGTTGACCAGTCGCAGCTTGCATGCGCAAGTTGAACTGTTCACGTAGCAAACCTAGAAGCTCTGCATTTAGCTCTTCAACGCTTTTTTCGCGTAGATCTTGTGCTTTCATCACATCACCTGCTTAGTTACAAATGTCGTCTTGAATGGCAGTTTGCGAGCCGCTAGGCGGAACGCTTCACGTGCCAATTCTTCAGGTACACCACCCATTTCGTACATAACCTTACCAGGTTGGATTTGGGCTACCCAGTACTCAACGTTACCTTTACCCTTACCTTGACGAACTTCAAGTGGTTTTTCTGTGATAGGCTTGTCTGGGAACACACGGATCCAGATTTTACCTTGACGCTTAACGTGACGTGTCATTGCACGACGTGCCGCTTCGATTTGACGAGCAGTTAGACGACCACGGCCAACAGCTTTAAGACCGAATTCGCCGAAGCTTACATCAGTACCTTTAGCTAGACCACGGTTACGACCAGTCTGAACCTTACGGAACTTAGTACGTTTAGGTTGTAGCATCTGTCGACTCCTTACTTACGGCCTTTGCGCTGCTTCTTAGGCTTGTCGCCTTTAGGCTCTACAGCGTTAGCTGCTGGCATGCCGCCTAGGATCTCACCTTTGAAGATCCAAACTTTAATGCCGATTACACCGTATTGGGTGTGAGCCGAAGAAGTTGCGTAATCAATGTCAGCACGTAGAGTGTGTAGAGGCACACGGCCTTCACGGTACCACTCTGAACGTGCGATTTCAGCGCCGCCTAGACGACCGCTTACTTCCACTTTGATACCTTTAGCACCTAGACGCATTGCGTTTTGTACCGCGCGCTTCATAGCACGACGGAACATCACACGACGCTCTAGCTGAGACGCGATGCTGTCACCAACAAGTTGCGCATCCAGTTCAGGCTTACGTACTTCAGCGATGTTAATTTGCGCTGGTACACCTGCAATTTTAGCTACAGCTGCGCGTAGCTTCTCAACGTCTTCACCTTTCTTACCGATAACAACGCCTGGACGAGCAGTGTGAATAGTCACACGGATGCTCTTAGCAGGACGCTCGATAACGATACGTGAAAGAGACGCTTTCGAAAGTTCCTTAGTTAGGAACTGACGTACCTTGAAGTCGCCGTCTAGGTTGTCAGCGAATTCTTTGGTGTTAGCAAACCATGTAGCATTCCAAGGCTTAACGATGCCTAGACGAATACCATTAGGATGTACTTTTTGACCCATTGCTTACTCTCCTAGTCTCAAGCGTCTGCAACAACAACAGTGATGTGGCTTGAACGCTTCAAGATACGATCCGCACGACCTTTAGCACGAGGCATAATACGCTTCATGATCGGGCCTTCATCTACGAAGATTTTAGCGACTGATAGATCGTCGATATCTGCACCTTCGTTGTGCTCCGCGTTCGCGATAGCTGATTCAAGAACTTTCTTGATCAGTTCAGCCGCTTTTTTGTTGCTGAACGTCAAGATTTCTAGAGCTTGATCAACTGATTTACCACGAATTTGATCTGCAACTAAGCGAGCTTTCTGAGGCGAAATGCGAGCAAAGTTATGTTTAGCTACTGCTTCCATCATCTACTCCTTAACGCTTCTTAGCTTTCTTATCCGCAGCGTGACCGCGGTAAGTACGTGTTGGTGCGAATTCGCCCAGTTTGTGACCGATCATTTCTTCGGTAACGAAAACTGGAACGTGCTGACGACCATTATGGACAGCGATGGTCAAACCGATCATTGTTGGAATGATCATTGAGCGACGGGACCAAGTCTTAATAGGCTTTTTGTCTCCGCTTTCCACCGCTTTCTCTACCTTCTTCAGCAAGTGTAGGTCAATAAATGGACCTTTCTTGAGAGAACGTGGCATGGCTTATCCTCTTATATAGATTACTTGTTACGACGACGTACGATGTACTTGTCAGTGCGTTTGTTCTTACGGGTCTTGAAGCCTTTAGTTGGCATACCCCAAGGAGAAACTGGGTGACGACCACCAGATGTACGGCCTTCACCACCACCGTGTGGGTGGTCTACTGGGTTCATTACCACACCGCGAACGGTTGGACGAACACCGCGCCAGCGGTTAGCACCAGCTTTACCTAGTTCGCGTAGCATGTGCTCAGCGTTGCCTACTTCACCGATTGTTGCACGGCCTTCAGACAATACTTTGCGCATCTCACCAGAACGTAGACGGATAGTCACGTACGCACCGTCGCGAGCAACGATTTGAGCGTAAGCACCAGCCGAACGAGCTAGCTGAGCACCTTTACCAGGCTTAAGTTCAACACAGTGAACAGTAGAACCTACAGGGATGTTGCGCATCGGCAGGGTGTTACCTGCTTTGATAGGCGCATCAACACCAGATTGGATCTGATCACCAGCTTGAACACCTTTAGGTGCAATGATGTAACGACGCTCACCGTCTGCGTACAGAACTAGAGCGATGTTTGCGCTACGGTTTGGATCGTATTCTAGACGCTCAACTTTCGCTGGAATGCCATCTTTAGTACGTTTGAAATCGATAACGCGGTAGTGGTGTTTGTGACCACCGCCGATGTGACGTACTGTGATACGACCGTTGTTGTTACGACCACCGTTCTTAGAGTTTTTCTCTAGAAGAGGTGCGTAAGGCTTACCTTTGTGAAGGTCAGCGTTAACAACTTTAACTACGTGACGACGACCAGGGGAAGTCGGCTTACATTTAACAATAGCCATTGTTTAACTACTCCTGTTATTCCGCACCGCCAACGAAGTCAAGATCTTGACCTTCTTTCAAAGTAACGTACGCTTTCTTAACGTCGCTGCGGCGACCTTGGCGTAGACCTTGACGTTTGGTCTTACCCTTAGTGATAAGAGTGTTTACAGACTTAACTTCAACTTCAAATAGCTTTTCTACGGCTGCTTTGATCTCTTTTTTAGTCGCATCTTTTGCTACTTTGAAAACGATAGTGTTCGCTTTCTCAGCAGCCATAGTTGCTTTTTCAGAGATGTGCGGTGCACGTAGAACTTTTAGGATACGCTCTTCAGTGATCATGCTAGCATCTCCTCAACTTGCTTAACTGCTTCAGCAGTCATTACAACTTTGTCGAACGCGATCAGTGAAACTGGGTCGATACCAGCAACATCACGTGCGTCAACTTTGTATAGGTTACGAGCAGCTAGGAATAGATTCTCATCTACTTCGCTAGTCACGATTAGAGCGTCAGTTAGCTCAAGCTCTTTCAGCTTAGCTACAAGCTCTTTAGTTTTTGGCGCTTCAACTGAGAAGTTATCAACAACGATTAGACGCTCTTGACGAACTAGCTCAGAAAGAATGCTCTTCATAGCACCACGGTACATTTTCTTGTTTACTTTTTGGCTGTGATCTTGTGGTTTCGCAGCAAAAGTAACACCACCTGTACGCCAGATTGGGCTACGGATTGTACCAGCACGAGCACGGCCAGTACCTTTTTGACGCCATGGCTTAGCGCCACCGCCAGAAACTTCTGAACGTGTTTTTTGAGCACGAGTACCTTGACGAGCACCTGCTGCGTACGCAACAACTACTTGGTGTACAAGAGCTTCGTTAAACTCACGTCCGAAAGTAGTTTCGGAAACAGTTAGTGCATCAGCACCTTTAACCATTAGTTCCATTACTTACTCCTGAGACGTTATGCTTTAACAGCTGGTTTAACGATCACGTTGCCGCCAGTTGAGCCTGGGACTGCACCTTTAATAAGAAGCAGGTTGCGCTCAGCGTCAACACGTACGATCTCTAGGTTTTGAGTCGTTACACGCTCAGCACCCATGTGACCTGCCATTTTCTTGCCTTTAAATACGCGACCTGGAGTCTGACATTGACCGATAGAACCAGGAGCACGGTGAGACAATGAGTTACCGTGAGTCATATCTTGAGTACGGAAGTTCCAACGCTTAACAGCGCCTTGGAAACCTTTACCTTTAGATGTACCAGTAACGTCTACTTTCTTAGTTTCGTTGAACAGTTCAACTGTTAGCTCAGCGCCAACTTCAAACTCTTCGCCGTTTTCCAAACGGAATTCCCAAAGACCACGACCAGCTTCAACACCAGCTTTAGCAAAGTGACCTGCTTCAGCTTTGTTTACGCGGTTGGCTTTCTTAGCACCAGCAGTTACCTGAATTGCTGCGTAGCCGTCTGTTTCAAGAGTTTTCACTTGAGAAACGCGGTTCGCTTCAACTTCAACAACTGTTACTGGGATAGAAACGCCATCTTCAGTAAATACGCGGGTCATGCCCACTTTACGACCGATTAGACCAATCATTCTTCTAATCTCCCTTAACCTAGGCTAATTTGTACGTCAACGCCCGCAGCAAGGTCTAGACGCATCAGAGCATCAACAGTTTTGTCTGTTGGCTCAACGATGTCGATTAGACGTTTGTGAGTACGGATTTCGTACTGATCACGAGCATCTTTGTTAACGTGTGGAGAGATAAGAACTGTGAAACGCTCTTTACGAGTTGGCAGTGGGATTGGACCACGAACCTGTGCGCCAGTGCGCTTAGCTGTTTCAACGATCTCCGCTGTAGAAGCGTCGATTAGTTTGTAATCGAAAGCTTTTAGGCGGATACGAATACGTTGGTTCTGCATGAGACAGAGCTCCAATAGTTATTTATTACACAAACAATATCGCCACTCAGACTCGCTAAGGCGAGAGAATGTACGATTGATTTATGTGAAACCGTAGCATCCAAGATTAGGACGCATTGTCAGCTAATTTTCGATTAGCTCTCGAGAAGAGAAACATTGCTGTTTGTTTTCAAGAGGTGAACTAATTGTATTAACCGCGAACATAAGCTGAGTTTACATTACCTAATTTACCAAGCGGTAAATCAGCTCCTCGCTGCTCATTGGTTCACAACTGGCTTAACCAGTGCGGGGCATTATACAGATCACAGTTTCACATGCAAGGGTTGTTTGAAAAATAGTCGCAGAAAAAGAGGGGGGAGAAAAAGAAGTGCCTAGTTTCTAGTTCCTAGATGGAGTGTCTAGAGAGTCGGAGGTGTGTAGCGATGATATGGATAGAGGAAAAAGTATTTAAGTAAGAATCTGAGAATACCAGCGCCTAGTACCTAGAAATTGACCTCTAGGAACTAGGCACTCGCCACTAGGACCTTACGCCAACCTCTGACGGACAGCTTCGAAGAGGCAGATGCCTGAAGCGACCGAGACGTTTAAGCTCGAGACTGAACCCGCCATTGGGATTTTGATCAGGTCGTCACAGGTCTCGCGTGTTAGGCGGCGCATGCCGTCTCCTTCGGCGCCCATGACGATGGCCAGTGGGCCAGTCAGTTTGGCTTGATAGATATCGTGCGTCGCCTCACCTGCCGTGCCGACAAACCAGATGCCCTGCTCTTGCAAACTGCGCATCGTGCGCGCCAGATTAGTCACGCGCACTAGGGGTACAGTTTCTGCTGCGCCACACGCCACCTTGCTGACCGTTGCCGTCATTGGCGCCGACTTATCTTTTGGCACGATGACCGCGCAAACACCCGCTGCATCGGCATTACGTAGGCAAGCGCCTAAGTTATGGGGATCGGTCACCCCATCCAGTACCAACAGCAGTGGATTGTCGTGCTTGGCGATAATGTCATCCAAATCATGCTCATTGAGCGGTTTGGCGGGCTTAACACGGGCAATCACACCTTGGTGATTGGCGCCATGCGCTTTGTCGTCGAGGGTTTTGCGCGTCATCTGCTGGATGGAAACGCCCACCGCTTGCAACTCATTAAGGATAGGTAGCAGGCGGTCGTCTTGACGCCCTTTAAGAACATACGCTTCAACAAAACGTTCAGGCTCTTTGGCCAACACTGCTTTGACGGCGTGGATGCCATAAATAAATTCGTTACTCATTAGTTAACCTGTTTTGATTCAAGAGAGAGGCGTGATGCGCCCCTCTCTTCGATAGATTATCGTTTGGCTTTTTTCGGCTTACGACCGGGCTTTTTCTTGTTGGCCTTTTTGACTTTTGGCTTTTTCGACCCTTCAGCGCTCGTGTCACGACGAGACTGACCTTTCGCGCCCGCTTTACCGCGCTCAGCGTCAGGACGCTTAGTCGGCTCCACCGCTGGGGTAGCGCGGCGCTCGCCTTTTCCGCTGGCGTTACGCTTCTTCTCTTTTGCTTTACGCTGTGCTTCTGCCGCGCGTTTTTTCGACGTTTTGCCTTTACCGCGTGGTACTCGACTACTTTCCACCAACTCAAAATCGATTTGTCTGTCGTCCAAGTTCACCGACAGCACCTTCACTTTAACGCTATCGCCAAGACGATAAATGGCGCCAAAGCTTTCGCCAATTAAGCGTTGGCCGATCGGATCAAACTGATAGTAGTCGTTCGCCAAGTTAGAGATGTGCACTAATCCATCGATGTGCAACTCACTCAAACGGACAAAGAAGCCAAAGCCCGTGACGTTGGCAATCACGCCATCTAGCTCTTCACCGACATGATCTTGCATGTACTCACATTTGAGCCAATCCGACACCTCACGCGTCGCGTCATCAGCGCGGCGTTCGGTCATCGAACACTGCTCACCGTAGAAGTCCATGTCATCAAATGAATAGTGGTAGCCGCCTGTTGGGGTCCAACGATCGTGATTAGTGCCCGCTTGTTTGGCAATCAAATACTTAATCGCGCGATGAAGCAGCAAGTCTGGGTAACGACGAATCGGCGACGTAAAGTGCGCGTAACGCTTCAGCGCCAAGCCAAAGTGGCCACAGTTGTCGGCATTGTACACCGCTTGCTTCATCGAGCGTAGTAGCATGGTTTGAATCAGCTCTTTATCAGGGCGCTCACCTATCTGCTTCATCAAATCCGCATAATCCGTAGGTGAAGGCTCCAAACCGCCTTTCAAATCCAAGCCAAGCTCAGCCAAGAAATCTCTAAAGCCCGTTAAGCGCTCCTCGCCCGGTGTTTCGTGAATACGATACAGCGCTGGCTCTTTGGCTTTTTCCACCAAGGAAGCCGAGGCGATGTTGGCCAGAATCATACACTCTTCAATGATCTTGTGCGCATCGTTACGCACCACAGGTTCAATACTTTCGATTTTACGCTGCGCATTGAAGATAAATTTGGTTTCGACACTTTCAAACTCGATCGCCCCACGCTGATCGCGCGCTTCTTTTAGCACTTTGTACATCGCGTGCAGCTGCTCAAGATGCGGAACCAAAGCTTGGTAGCGCTCACGCAGCTCTTCATCCCCTTCGAGGATGTCATGCACTTTGTTGTAGGTCAGACGCGCGTGAGAATTCATCACCGCTTCGTAATGCTTGTAGCCTGACAGCTTGCCGGTTTCTGAGATGGTCATCTCGCACACCATACACAAGCGGTCCACCTGTGGATTGAGTGAACAGAGCCCGTTGGAGAGCACCTCAGGCAACATTGGCACCACTTGTGATGGGAAGTAGACCGAGTTACCACGGTTGATGGCCTCTTTATCTAGCGCGCTATCGGTACGCACGTAATAGCTGACATCCGCAATCGCGACCCAGAGACGCCAGCCGCCCCCTTTCTTCGCTTCACAGTAGACAGCGTCATCGAAATCGCGCGCGTCTTCGCCATCAATGGTGACCAATGGTAAGTCGCGCAAGTCAACACGACCGACTTTCGCCTCTTCAGGGACCTCTTCACCTAGGCCTTCAATCTGCTTTTCAACCGCTTCGGGCCATTCATGAGGAATTTGGTGGGTACGAATGGCAATTTGCGTCTCCATACCCGGCGCCATATTCTCACCCAAGACTTCAACCACTTTGCCCATCATTCCACGTGAGCGTGAGCCACGGTCGGTCAATTCAATCACCACCACGTTGCCCATACGAGCCCCTGCTCGCTGGTCATTAGGAATCAAAATATCTTGGCTAATTCGAGAGTCATCCGGCACCACATAGGAGTAGCCATACTCCATGAAAAAGCGGCCGACGATCTGCGTCTGACGCTCTTCCAACACGCGCACCAAGCGCCCTTCTTTGCGGCCACGCTTCGAGTTGTCAGTCGGCTGTACTAAAACGTAGTCACCATGAATGATGTTTTTCATCTGATGGTGCGGCAACACGATGTCGTTATCTTTACCGACACTGCCTTCCGGTCTGACCCAACCATGACCGTCTTTATGGCCAATCACATAGCCTTTCACCATCTCGAGCTTTTCTGGCAAGGCGTAACATTGACGGCGCGTAAACACCAACTGCCCGTCACGCTCCATCGCGCGTAAACGGCGGCGCAAACCTTCGTATTGCTCTTCGCCTTCGAGTTTGAGCGCCTCAAACAGATCGTTGCGGTTCATCGGCACTCCCGCGTTAGTGAGATACTCAAGAATGTACTCACGACTTGGGATGGGGTTTTCGTAATTTTCAGATTCACGATCGGCAAACGGATCGTTGGGCATTGTGTCAGACATAGGCACGCCTATTTTTTCCAGAGGAGTTAATAACAGTATATCGGCTCAAGTGAGCTTTTAATACTAAGCTAGCGTTTTTAAAGTGAAAGGTGGTCTTTTTAGGCAGAGTTTTGCAAGTAGAAGGGTTAGCGGATAAAAGGTGAGTAGATAAAAGCAAAATACCCAGCCAAGCTGGGCATCACCATCACTGGCCACAAAGGCCAATCCAGAGTGCAGGTTGGATAAGCCGCGTGGTGCCTGTTTCGAATTCTAAGTCCGTCGCCTGTTAGCGCGAGTCCCGTCCCCTAGCAGAACGAGTGCGTTACCAGAACGTGTCGCGTTTTTTGGCGCGCGCAATGATGTTTTGCGGCATACGGCGCTCCAGCCCCTGACGCAAAATAGAGATGCGTTTGTGGGTGCGCTGATCCGCGGTGACGGAGTTGTAGAGCCAGCGGTAGGCATCTTCATAATCGAGCGGGCTGCCATAATCACGCAGCAGCAATTCTGCCAGATGAATACGCGCGTTCAGGTTGCCCATCGCAGCGGCTTCACGCAGGTAAGGAATCGCGCGCTCTTTGTCTTCTTGCACCAAGGTGCCTCGAGAGTAGTAACGCCCGAGCTGCTCCAGCGCGGCAGGTAAACCTTGATGGGCAGCGTTCTCCATATAGTAGAGACCCAGTTCCACATCCTGCTCCACACACACACCCCACGCCAACATATCGCCATACAAAAACTCGTAAGACGGTAGGCTAATGCGCGTTGCACGCGCGACAATGTCTTCCACCAGCTGACATTTGTCGGCTTTGACTTGCTCAAGGTGCTTGTTGTCGTTAATCAGTTTGATCAGTTCAGCTTCGGTATAAATCGGGACCGGTTCACCAATCTCCGCTAGCTCATTCGCGGTGACCGTTTGAGCGCCCCACATCAATACCATCGAAGCCGCTAACGTTTTTAGCGTCATTATCTGCACTCTTTACTTCGATTGTTTGTCCATTGTTAACTGGGATGCGCGACTCAACACCACACCTCAATTGCGAGCGACCACCACCGAATGACTCCACTGTTGGAGCCGACGCCAACAAACCGGCGAAAGAGGTGGCAAGCTTGAACCTTATATCGACCAAGATTGATAACTCTTTAATCAAAATTGCCGCTACAAGGCAAATTGTTGCCGCGAAAGGGAGAGAATTCAAGCTGTAAAAACGTAAAAAAACCAGCGCGAGGGCGCTGGTTTATCAGATTCACTGTTGTGGCAGCTATTAGCTATTGGCTATTAGGAATGCCAGCCTAGATTAGGCGTTAAACGGGTGAACTTTGATGATGGTTTCGTTACGGTCAGGACCGGTTGAGATGATGTCAACAGGTACGCCGGTGAGCTCTTCAATACGCTTGATGTAGTTCAGCGCAGCTTGAGGCAAATCATCGATAGACTTGGCACCAAAGGTGTTCTCAGACCAACCCGGCATGGTTTCGTAGATAGGGGTTGCCTTCTCGAACGCTTCTGCCGCCATTGGTGACACTTCAAGGATAGCGCCATCATCCATCTTGTAACCCGTACAGATTTTCAGCTCTTTCAAGCCATCCAGTACGTCCAGTTTCGTCAAACAGAAACCAGACACTGAGTTGATTTGGATCGCGCGGCGCATTGCCACAGCGTCAAACCAACCAGTACGACGTAGACGACCTGTCGTTGCACCAAATTCGTGGCCAACCGTACCTAGGTGTTTGCCGATAGGATCTTGCTTGTCTTGACCATCGTACAGTTCCGTCGGGAATGGGCCTGCACCAACACGTGTGCAGTACGCTTTCGCGATACCAAGAATGTAACCAATGTGACGAGGACCAAAACCAGAACCTGCCGCAACACCACCTGCTGTAGTGTTCGATGAGGTCACGTATGGGTAAGTACCGTGGTCGATATCAAGCAGAGTGCCTTGTGCACCTTCGAACATGATCTTGTCGCCGCGCTTACGAGCCGCATCCAGTTCGTCAGTGACATCAATCACCATAGAAGTGAGAAGGTCTGCGTAGCCTTTCGCTTGCTCAAGCACTTCGTCATAGCTCACCGCTTCCGCTTTGTAGAAATTCACAAGCTGGAAGTTGTGGTATTCCATCACTTCTTTCAGTTTCTCAGCAAACGCGTCCATGTCGAACAGATCGCCAACACGAAGACCACGGCGCGCCACTTTGTCTTCATACGCAGGACCGATACCACGGCCTGTTGTACCGATCGCTTTTTTACCACGCGCAACTTCACGCGCTTGGTCCATAGCGATGTGGTATGGAAGAATAAGAGGACAGGCTTCAGAAATGAAAAGACGCTCGCGCACTGGAATGCCGCGCTCTTCAAGAGGTTTCATTTCTTTCAGTAACGCTTCTGGCGAAAGAACAACGCCATTACCGATAACACATTTAACGTTATCGCGCAGAATACCTGATGGAATTAAGTGGAGAACGGTTTTTTCACCGTCAATGACTAGAGTGTGACCTGCGTTGTGACCGCCTTGGTAGCGAACCACATATTTTGCATCTTCAGTTAAAAGGTCTACGATTTTACCTTTACCTTCGTCACCCCATTGGGTGCCCAGAACGACTACGTTATTTCCCATCTTTCCAAGTCTGATTGCTAGTTAAAAAAGGATTCTAGCACCGAATCACACTTCGTGCAGTCATTTTTTAATCATCCCAAAGGAAACCCCGCTAGTACTCTGGTACGCAACGAGATTTTCTGATCTTTTTGTCCATTTTGATCCACGTTCAGTGGCGGCTTTCATTCATCGGCGTAAATTTTCACACATAAGTCACCCGCGGCATCAATACTAGCGCGATACATGCCTGAGCTGTTCATGGCAAAGTGCACTTGCCCGTGCGCATCGAGAGCAATCAGGCCACCTTCTCCACCTAACGATTTGAGCTCCCCTTGAATGATGCTGTCGCTGGCTTGCTGGACGCTCTCCTTGAGATAGCGCATGCGCGCCGCAACATCAACGGCCACGGTTTTGCGAATGAAGTACTCACCCATTCCCGTGGTGGAGACCGCCACAACGCCATTTTCTGCGTACGTGCCCGCGCCAATCAACGCAGAGTCACCGACTCGGCCATACTTCTTGTTGGTGATACCGCCGGTGCTGGTTGCCGCTGCCAAATTCCCGTGGGCATCGAGCGCCACCGCTCCGACCGTGCCGTACTTGTTGTCATCCGGATAGCGCGACTCCGACAGGGCAAACATTCCTTTCTCTTTCATCGACTGAAGCTGCTCATAGCGGCGCTCGGTAAAAAAGTAATCTTGCTCGGTATAGGCATAGCCGTGCTCAAAGGCGAACGCTTCCGCGCCCTCTCCGATCAAGAGCACATGGTCGCTCTGCTGCATCACCGAGCGTGCAAGCTCTACCGGGTTTTTAATATGGCGCACCCCCGCCACCGCGCCAGCATCACACTGGGCGCCATGCATCACTGAGGCATCCATCTCGACAAACTCTTTGTGGGTCAGCACCGAGCCTTTCCCAGCATTGAAGTGCGGAGAATCTTCCAGCACTTTCACCGCCGCGACCGCCGCATCGAGCGCGTCGCCACCGGCCGCTAACAAGCAGTGCCCAGCGCGCACCGCGCTCTCCAAATCAGACAATATGGCCGCTTTTAGTGAGTCGCTCATTTGCTCTCGCAGTATGGTCCCAGCCCCGCCATGTATGGCGATTGAAATCGGTGAATTCACTCTTTTCTCCTTGATGTTGCTCAGTCACCCTATCCCCAAACAACAAAAAAGCGCAAGTCGATCACTCAACTCACGCTCCTGTTAGCTTCTTTAGTCTCTTTACCTACCTCTAGGAACTAGCCACTAGAAACTAGGCACTCACTATTAATGCGAGCCGCAACCACCGCCACCGCAGCAGCCGTCTTTTTTCTCGCCATGGTCATGGCCTTCACCGCCACAACAGCCGCCTTCGTGATCGTGGTCGTGATCATGACCACAGCCACCTGCTTGATGTACGTGACCGTGCTCGATCTCTTCCGCTGTCGCTTCGCGTAGCGCAACCACTTCCACATCAAACGTCAGTGTTTGACCCGCAAGCATATGGTTACCATCCACCACTACTTCATCACCGTCTACTTCTGTCACTTCGACAGGGATAGGACCTTGGTCAGTGTCTGCTAGAAAGCGCATGCCCACTTCAATTTGATCCACACCTTGGAATACGTCAGCAGGAACGCGCTGAACCAATGCGTCATTATGCTCGCCGTACGCTTCTTCTGGTGAAACCGTCACAGAGAACTTCGCACCTGCTTCTTTGCCTTCAAGCGCAGTTTCCAAACCCGTGATCAGGTTGTTGTTACCGTGTAGGTAATCTAGCGGCGCATCGGCAGTTGATTGGTCAACGACAACGCCGTCTTCCATTTTCACTTGGTAAGCAAGGCTTACAACTACGTTCTTTTCGATTTTCATAATGACTCCAAGGAGAGTGAATAACGGAGCAACACAAACGCTCCGTAAAATAGTGTCGTCTAAGCGGACATTATGGGGATGATTTTTATAAACTCAATCAATCTGGCTTAAAAATACCGATCATATCTTGACCAGCATGGGGCGTTTTCTCCACCTCTTGCGGTTTTCGTTGATCGGTATGCTGGCATTCCACGCACTCGACCCACTCAATATTGTTCTCTATCCACCAGCGCAGGGTATCTTGAGCTTGGCAATGTGGGCAACTCGCCCCAGCTATAAATCGTTTTTTCATGGTGCTCTTGTTATTGGGTTTGTAGGGTTATGGGTTATGGGTTATGGGTTATGGGTTATGGGAAGTGTAGAGCTTCATGGGCTCAATCCCAGTAGTTTTTCGATTGCTGGTCGCTTTCCATCTCACGACCAAAAATCTCTTCCAGCTCTTTACGCGCCTCTTTGGCTCTCAGCGCCAACTGCTTATCTTCGTTGTGCTGTGGCAGAAGCTCTTTGAGCATCGCATTGTCTAACTTTCTAAAGTGCGCCTCAGCACGCTTGGCCTGATAGGGGTGCATGCCCATCTCAACCAAGGCTTGACGCCCTAAGTCTAACGCGCCCAAAAAGGTTTCGCGCGAATAGTTGTCTACACCGTGACTGAGAAGCTGATACGCCTCCACTCGGCTGCGTGCACGAGCAAGCAGCTTTAGGTGCGGAAAATAGTGCTGACAAAGCTCAACGATCTTCATGATCTCATCCGGTGAGTCGGTACAGATGATCATCGCTTCCGCCTTGTCGGCTCCGGCGGCACGCAGTAAATCCAGTTGCGTCGCGTCACCATAAAATACCTTGTAGCCATATTTACGCAGCAGCTTAATTTGGCTGGCATCACTTTCCAACACGGTCACTTTGATTTTGTTGGCGTACATAAGTCGGCCCACAATCTGCCCGAAGCGCCCAAAACCGGCAATGATCACCCGCGGACGTTTGTTGATGATGTCGCTTTGCGACGACTGACCTGAAGTATTAAGCCCGCGTGCATACCACTTGTTCTGCGCCATCAACAGCAAAGGCGTGGTGACCATAGAGAGGCTGACCACCACCAATAAAAAGGCGGTTTGATCTTTACTCAACAACCCTTGACTGCTCGCAGCGGTAAAAATCACAAACGCAAACTCACCGCCTTGACTCAAAATGGCTGCCATTTTACTGCGCGCTTTGGGTCGGCTGCCCGACGCCTTAGCCAGCAAGTACAAAATCAGCCCTTTGATCGATACCAGGCCAATCACCGATAGCAGCACCGCCAACGGCTCTAGCGCCAACAAACCAAGGTTGACCGCCATGCCTACGGCGATAAAAAACAGCCCAAGCAGCAAGCCTTTAAACGGCTCAATCGCTATCTCAAGCTCATGGCGGTATTCACTTTCTGCCAGCAGAACACCCGCGAGAAAGGTACCGAGCGCCATCGATAGCCCCAAAGACTGCATCAACAAGGCGATGCCGATCACCAGCAGCAAGGCACACGCGGTAAACAACTCTCGCACACCACTTAATACGATGTAGCGAAACAAAGGGCGCAATAAATAGTGGCCACCGACCAGCAAACCTATCACGCCGCCGACCATCCACACGGCGCTGAGCCAATCACCACTGGTGTGCCCAGCCAACAGCGGCAACACCGCCAGCATAGGGATCACCGCAATATCTTGAAACAGCAGCACCGCAAACCCTGACTGCCCGGCCTCACTGCCGCCTAGCCCTTGCTCTTCAATCACTTTCAAGGCGATAGCGGTAGACGAAAGTGCCAGTCCCATACCGATCACCACGCTGGTTTGCCAACTCACGCCAAAGAGATTGGCAATACTCGCCAATACGAGCGTAGTCAACACCACTTGAGCGCCGCCCAAGCCCAAAATCGGCCCTTTCATTTTCAGCAGTTTTTTGGGATTGAGCTCAAGGCCAATCAAAAACAGCAGCAGCACCACACCAAATTCGGCAAAATGGAGAATCGCTTCCACATCACTAATCAGCCCCAGTCCCCAAGGACCAATCGCCACGCCCGCCAACAGATAACCGAGCACAGAGCCCAGGCCTAAACGCTGAGCCAGTGGCACCGCCACCACCGCAGCGGTCAGGAAAATCACACTGCTTTGCAGAAAATCACTTTCCAGAGCCATCTTGTCCCCCTTGTGCTCGCGCTTTCGCCTCGCTCAGCTCGGCCCCCGTAGTCATCGGAGCAAGCGGATCGTTGAGCCATTGACGGTACTCTTCGGCATGTTGATAACGCTCCAAGTCAGTCACATTGCGCGCCCAGTAAAGCACCAGCGGTTCAATCCACTCCATTTGACACAAGGCGGCGGTCAACTCAAACGGCTGCAAAATCTCCGACAGTGGATAGCGGTTGTAGCCCGATTTGGCGTACGCATCAAAATGACCGCCGGTGGTGATCACGCTGCGCCACACTTTGCCCTTGAGCGCTTCGCCTTTACCAAAAGCAAATCCTTTGCTTAACACGCGATCGATCCACTCTTTGAGCAGCGCCGGGCAAGAGTACATATAAAGAGGGTGATGAAAGACAATCACATCGTGCTCGAGCAGCAATTGGTGCTCAGCAGCGACATCAATAAAGAATTCAGGATAGTGCGCGTACAAATCGCGCACTGTAACGTGCTCAAGTGAGGCTATTTTCTTCAGCATCACCCTATTGGCCACTGAACCTTGCGACTCTGGGTGCGCGTACAGCACCAGCACTTTAGGTTTATGCTTAAGTGTCTGCTTAGACGTGGGGGTCGATGACAGTTCCATCCGTGAATCACCATCCATTCTTCTCTGTTGCCTTTGACAATACGTGGTTCGCTGCTATTTCTCAATGCTAATCAATCAATTCACACCACCAATAGGCCCAAGAAAAGCGCAACCCGAAACAACACATACGCCAGCAACACCGACGCAATGATCGACTTTTTACGCCAATCCCCCTACTATGCGACGCAAGACCAGTCCACATCGCGAGAACCCAACGGGTAACATTATGATCACCTTTTCTGACATCGAATTGCTGCGCGGCGGCAAACCCCTGCTTGAACACGCTACGGCGACGATTCATCCGGGGGACAAAGTCGGCCTAGTCGGCAAAAACGGTTGTGGTAAATCCACACTGTTTGCGCTGATCAAAGACGAACTCTCTATCGATGGCGGAAACTTCACTAAACCCGCTCACTGGGAACTCTCTTGGGTGGCTCAGGAAACGCCCGCCCTAGAGCGCTGCGCCCTTGAGTATGTGATTGATGGTGACCGCGAGTATCGTGCACTAGAAGCGCAATTGGCCGAAGCGGAACAGAAAGACAACGGCACGCTCGTCGCTGAGATCCACGGCAAAATCGAAACCATTGGCGGCTACAGCATTAAAGCGCGCGCCGCGGAGCTGCTCGATGGCTTAGGCTTTAGCCAAGCGCAGATGAGCTGGAATTTGACCCAATTTTCCGGTGGTTGGCGAATGCGCCTTAACTTAGCGCAGGCGCTGCTGTGTCGCTCTGACTTGCTGCTGCTCGACGAGCCGACCAACCACTTGGATCTGGATGCCGTGATGTGGCTTGAGCGCTGGCTGCAAAATTACCCGGGTACTTTAATCTTGATTTCTCACGACCGAGACTTTCTCGATCCGATTGTCGGTCGCATCATTCATATCGAGAATCAGACGATGAATGAGTACACCGGTAACTATTCGTCATTTGAAGAGCAGCGCGCGCAAAAACTGATCCTGCAACAAGCGCAATTTCAAAAGCAGCAGAAACAGATGGCGCACATGCAAAGCTACATCGACCGCTTCCGTTACAAAGCCTCCAAAGCGCGCCAAGCGCAAAGCCGCATTAAGGCGCTGGAGCGCATGGAAAAAGTCCTGCCGGCACAATTTGATAACCCGTTTAGCTTTGAGTTCCGTGAGCCGTTGGCCCTACCTAACCCAATCATCATGATGGATGAGGTCAGTGCCGGTTATGGCGATGCCTTGATCCTCGACAAAATTCGTCTCAACCTGGTACCTGGCAGTCGAATTGGTCTGCTCGGGCGCAACGGCGCCGGTAAGTCAACGCTGATCAAACTGCTCTCGCGTGAGCTCAAGCCTCAAGGTGGCGATTTGACCTACTCACAAGGGGTCAAAATTGGCTACTTTGCCCAGCATCAGCTCGAAACCTTGCATCCCGAAGAGACGCCATTGCAGCACATGATGCAAATCGCCCCGGATAAAAACGAGCTAGAGCTGCGTAACTATCTTGGCAGCTTTGGCTTTCAAGGCGATAAGGCACTGGAAAAAGTCGCCCCCTTCTCCGGCGGCGAAAAAGCACGCTTGGTGCTGGCACTGATTGTGTGGCAAAAACCGAACTTGCTGCTGCTCGATGAACCGACCAACCACCTCGATCTCGATATGCGTGAAGCGCTGACCCTCGCGTTGCAAACCTTCGAGGGTGCGATGGTCATCGTCTCTCACGACCGTTACTTGTTGCGCGCCACCACCGACGACCTCTATTTGGTGCACGACCGACAAGTCGCGCCCTTCGATGGCGATCTCAATGACTACTATAAATGGCTGACGGAACAGCAAAAACAAGAGAGGCGTGACGCGCAAGACGCTCAACCTGAAAAAAGCACCACCAACAGCGCAGCCGCCAAGAAGGAGCAAAAGCGTCGTGAAGCAGAATTTCGTAAGCAGACCGCCCCTCTTCGCAAAACTCTGACAAAACTCGAAGAAAAAATGGATAAGTTGGGTAAAGCGCTCAATGACACTGAAGTACAGCTGTCTGACAACAGCCTGTATGAAGCAGAAAATAAGGCTAAACTTAATCAAGTATTGGCGACTCAAGCAAGCTGCAAAGCTGAGCTTGAGGAGGTAGAAATGGAATGGATGGCAGGGCAAGAACAACTCGAACAGATGGAAGCGGCGTTCACGGACGCGAGCCAGTAGAGACCACCGAAGCACAAGCATCGCAAGACAGCGCGCAAGCCGCGCGCCTGTCACACGACGAGCTGTGGGCATTCTGCTTGCAATACTACAGCGTGCGTGAAGTGAAAGACGCCTGTCTTAGTATGCAAAACCGCTATGGTGGCAATGTCAATTTACTGCTGCTGGTACGCTGGTTAGATGAGCAGAGGCTCACCTTTGACGAGCAGGGCTGGGCAACGCTGCACGCTAGCCTGGCGCGATGTGAACCTCTGCTGCACAGCTATCGAGAGCTTCGCCGCAAGTTAAAACTTGGCGCGCCCGATACGCTCTACCGCGAGGCACTGCAATTCGAGCTAGAGCTAGAAAAACAGCAGCAGGTCGATTTGCTCACTGGCGTCAACACGCTCACACTGCAAGAGAATCAAGGCGAACCACTCACCTTGCACTATTGTCGGCAGCAGGATGCTGAGCCCCTCTACGCCGCGCTGCATACCGATTGGTATCCGACTGTCGGCAACCCGCCAAATACAGAAGCGAGCAAGGGATAGGCTTATGACACATTTTACCGCCGCAAAAGGACTCACCAATCCGCACCTGCAAACCTTGGCTCCGCGCCTGATTCGTAAAAAAGCCTTGTTTGAGCCTATCTGGCAAACACTTGACACCCCTGATGGCGACTTTCTCGATCTCGCTTGGAGCGAAGATTGGCAACAAGAGAGCGCCGCGCGCAAACCCATTTTCGTGCTGTTTCATGGCTTAGAAGGTTGTTTTTACAGCCCCTACGCCAACGGATTGATGCACGCGTTTTCTTCCCAGGGCTGGCTCGCCGTGATGATGCATTTTCGCGGTTGCAGCGGTAAACCTAACCACACCGCGCGCGCCTATCACTCAGGCGAAACCGAGGATGCTCGCCACTTTTTACGCCATCTTAACCATCTATTTCCCGAGCAAACCAAAGTGGCGGTCGGCATCTCTCTAGGCGGAAACATGTTGGCGAACTACTTAGCCGACTACCGCGATGAGCCACTGCTTGACGCGGCAACCATCGTCTCCGCGCCTTTGGATTTGTCGGCCTGCGCCGAGCGAATCGAGCAGGGTTTCTCCAAGGTCTACAAAACCTACCTGCTCTCCTCACTTAAGAAAAACGCGCTGCGTAAACATCATCTGTTAAAAGGCGAGCTCGATCTCTCTTATCAAAGCATCAAACGGGTCACTAAACTGATGGAGTTTGATGACCTCATCACAGCACCCCTCCACGGTTTTAAAGACGCGCAAGACTACTACCAACGCTGCTCTGGGATTCATCGCCTAAAAGAGATCCGCCTGCCGACACAAATCATCCACGCCAAAGACGACCCGTTTATGACGCCCGACGTCATCCCGAAATTTGTCCTGCCAGACAACATCGACTACCGCCTGTTCGATCAAGGCGGCCACGTCGGTTTTCTCACTGGCAGCGCCATCAAACCGCGCTTTTGGTTGGAAGAGGCGTTGCCGGCGTATTATCAATCACTCACAACGTGATTTCCGCCGCTATTCATAACTGAGCATCATAGCCCGGCTCAGCGCAGCAGAGGCTCGAGGGGTACATCGTCAGAGAGGCGACAAGTCGTTACAAAATCGAGACAGAATCAGCCCTTTATGCCCCTATTATTATTCGGTATACTGCATATGACTTTGGCGACAGCAGGAGAGACATCCCGCGATCGACTTGGCCATTAGACCTCAGTTTTCATGCCCCTTAAGTCATGCACTTAAGAGGCGTTTTTTTATGCATAATGGATAACCCTCTTCCTTTCGGCATCGACCGCATGAAGAGTAGGGACACATTGCAAATAACTAGGAAAGTTCAGCGCCTATTGCGCTGCGGGTTAACGTTAGAACATGGCACTTTTTTTTCCTTCTTTTGACCACGCACGAGAGTCTCATCGTTTGCAGGCTCACGCGTGCCTGTTTTCCAATCAATGGATGAGGCATCAGATCCAAACTTGGCCACGCAAACAGACGCTATCTCTGCGCGGCAGCGTTGCATTGGCTCTGCTAGCGCTCTCGCCTAGCCTAACCTATGCTTCCCCTTGGGTGGAATCACACGATCCCTTTTTGCGCGCGTCGCTGCACACCTTGTCCGACCGAGGCGTTTTGACCGCGCCGGTCAGCACTTATCCCTTACGCTGGAGCAATGTCGGTGACGACGTCAAAGGTCGTCAGGTGGATGAAACCACGCAAAACGCTGCGCAACATATTCGTCATGCGATGGCCAATGCCCAATATGGCCGAGGCAACGTGATGGCCAAAGCACTCTACCAATCATCACCGACCGCCGATCTCGGTTATGGCTCTGTCGGTAATGACCAATGGGGCATTTACTCAAGCTATGATCACCTTGATGATGATTTCTCCTTTAGACTCAACATCAACTACGCTGATAGCCCAGCGCCCAACGCATCTCGCTCTGGCAGCGACGCAGCGTATGACACCGATGTCAATTTTATCGGAAGTCATCTGACCTTCAATGCAGGATCAGCACTCGTCAGCATCGGCTATCTTGAGCGATGGTGGGGGCCGACTTGGCAACATAATGTGCAGATGGCGAGCTTTGGTGACACCACCCCGTCAGTGCAGCTTTCGTGGCTAGGTGAGCGATTGCCGTTTGGCGGCGCCTGGCATTTCGATACTGTCCTTGATGTCATTGACCAATCATCGGATTACCTATGGTCAAACCGCCTCGCTCTACGCCCATGGCAGCCACTTGAACTGGGTGTAAATTATCAGCTCACCGATGAAGACAAACAAAAACAATCGATGAGCCAATACGGCGTCGACGCTAGGCTCTCTCTACCGCCATTCGGTCGTCTGTCTCACGCGGCATTTGCCAACTGGCAGAACACAGAGTACGAGTATGATGTCACCGCCATCACATACGGCTGGGAAGGTCATCTCGATTGGCTCAATACACTTTGGTCGTTGGTGCTCGAAGGGCAGCAAGTCGACGCCCTCCCTACTACCGAAAGTTGGCGCGCTGAGCAGCAAGCTCTGCTCAACAAAAGCACATCACTATTGTGGGGCGACAGTCACTCTATTGCGCTCTATGCCCAGTTTGCCAATGACCACCGCATGAGCTTAGTGTACCGAGACTCCGACGCCCAAGACAGACAAGAGACTGCCGCGCAACTCGACTATTACCTCCCTTTCCAACACGGAATGTTCAATATTGGCGTCGGTTATGTCGAGCTCACCTCACCGTATACACACATAGATGAACCCAATGTGGTGTTTGGCTATGAATACCGTTATTAATCTTAACTGCATGCAAGGAATCAAGAACCCTTATGAAGTTGCTTAACCCCCTAGTGCTCACAAGCTTACTGTTTGTTAGCCAATTCGCGGCGGCCAATCAACCGACCGCGGCTCAAATTGAGCAGTTCAAAAAATTGCCCAAGGCGCAACAAGAGCAGCTTGCGCGTCAGTACGGGGTCGATCTTTCTTCATTGAACCGTTCTTCTGCCGCTGAACCGGCGGTGACGGCCATTACCGAACCGCAAATGACCGTCACGCCCGCAGAGGCAGAGCCAGTAAAAGAGAGCGTCGATGTACAAGACAATCGCTTACCTGCATTCGGTTATGATGTGCTTAAAGGCAATCCATCTAGCTTTACGACGCTAGATAATGTTCCAGTACCGAATGACTACGTATTGGGGCCTGGCGATGAAGTTCGGATTCAAATCTTCGGCAAAGAAGATCAGCAATACAATGTGGTCGTGGATCGCAACGGTCAGTTGAACCTGCCTAAAATTGGCCCTATCAGCGTGACCGGCAAATCGTTCCAAGATCTCGATAGCGAACTCACCGCACTCATCAAAGAGCGCACTATAGGTGTCAATGTCACTGTCTCTATGGGCAGTATGCGTATGATGCAAATCTACGTCACCGGTGAAGCCACCATGCCCGGCGCGTACAATGTCAACGGTCTCACCACCATCACACAAGCATTGATTGCCGCGGGTGGGGTAAAAAACACGGGCTCATTGCGTGAAGTTCAGCTCAAGCGCAAAGGCCAAACCGTTGCCAAGCTCGATCTGTATCAACTGCTGCTTAAAGGCGATACAAGCCAAGACGTGCGCTTACAAAAAGGCGATACCCTCTTTATTCCAAGCAAGAAGTCCAACATCACCATCAGTGGTGAAGTCACCCGCCCAGCGCACTTCGAGTTAACCACGGCCACGCCACTGTCCACCGTGGTCGAGTACGCAGGTGGTACGCTCAACACTGCCTACCTCAGCAGTGTCACTGTGCGCCGACAAACGCAGCAAGGGATTGTGGTCGATACGGTGGATCTTACCCAGCCAGCCGGTCAGCAATATCGCGTTAAAGATGGCGATGAAATTTTTATCTCCAAGGCCAGCAATAACATTGTTGATGCAGTCGCCGTGCGTGGCCAAGTCACCAAACAAGGCGTGCATGAGTATAAAAAAGGAATGCGTATCTCGGATGTCTTATCATCACTCGACGATGACCTACTTCCTTCTGCTGATCTTAGCTATGCCTTGATTGTCAGAGAGCGTACACCTCACGGAAAAATCGATGTACTGCAGCTAAACCTAAGAGAAGCAGTGACAAAGCCAGGCTCGCAGGCTGACCTCATTCTCGCCAACCGCGATCAGATTTTTGTTTTATCGAACAATTACGACGCGGATTTCTGGCTAGGCAAGGGCGCCCAAAAGCGCAGCGCCCTCGATCAAAAACGTGATACGGATGAAAAAGTCGGCACAAGCGCCGGGCAAACCAACACATCCCGTGCTTCAACATTGGCCGATAATGAAACTTTGACCCTGAGAGAACGTGAGCTTAAACCTATTTTGCAGCGTCTAAAAGAGCAATCCTCGTGGAAGGAACCCGCTCAAATCGTGCAAATTGTAGGCGAAGTGAAATTTCCGGGCACCTACCCGATCACTGAGAATATGACCGTCGCCGATCTCGTTCAAGCTGCGGGAGGCTTTATGGAGTCTGCCTACTTGGATGGTGTGGAAATGACGCGTTTTGATCCTACAACTGAGGACGAGACTAAACTGCTCGACAAGTTGAAACTCAACCTCTCATCCCTATCAACCAACGATGCGCAACGCAAACTGGTGTCAAAAGACCGCATTGCTGTTCTGAAGAATACCGCATGGCGATCAGAAATGGTGGTTCAACTGAGCGGTGAAGTGATGTATCCAGGCACCTACGCGATCAACCGGGGTGATACTATTTTGGACGTCATTGAACGTGCAGGCGGCTTGACTGACTACGCTTACCCGAACGGAGCTATCTTCTCACGTGAGAGCCTAAAAGAGCGTGAGCGTCAACAGATGGCGCACCTACAAAGCACACTAGAAAGCCAAATTGCGGGATTAACCTTACGCAAGAATAGCTCTTCTGCCAGCTTCTCATCGAGCCCATCTGAAGCGATGGCACTGGTGCAAAACTTGGCGGACACGCCTGCGCTAGGGCGTATGGTCATCGACTTGCCGGCCATTTTGGAAGGCAATCAAGAGGCCAATATCATGCTGGCGAATAATGATAAGTTGTACATTCCTGAATTTGACAAGTCTGTCTCTATCATCGGTGAAGTGCAGTTTACCTCGACCCATACCTTCGATTACAGCAAGACGGTAGACGATTACATTCAACTGGCGGGCGGCACGAAAAAGCAAGCCGATACTGATCGCGTCTACGTTGTGCGCGCGGATGGCTCCGTCATGCTGCCGAATAACTCATTCTGGTTCAGTCGCAGCAGTGAGTCCTTACAGCCAGGTGATACCATCATAGTACCGATTGACGTCGATTACCTCGATGGCCTGAGCACCGTCACCTCCGCCACTCAGATCTTGTATCAGTTGGGTGTCGCATGGAGCGCAATCAAAGACTAACGCTCTCCATTTTACTTGCATAGCGAAGCGCACTGGTGAAAAGCATAAGCCCCAGCGCGCTTCGTTTAACCTAAGCCGAAAGATATTATGTCGAAATCTCAACCAATTACACAACAAGACGGACACTACCCATTCCCGCCTTCTTATTACGCTACAGCGCCCGCCGATGACGAAATCGATCTGCGTGAGCTGTTTTATGCACTTTGGCGTGGCAAGTGGATCATCCTATTGACCACGGCTGTTTTTGCCGTGGGTGGCGTGTTGTTTGCGCTATCTCAGCCAAACACCTACAAATCGGAGGCTCTACTGGCGGCTACGCAAAGCAGTGGCAGCGGTGGTTTATCAGGATCGCTAGGAAGTCTCGCTGCCTTTGCAGGCGTCAATATTGGCAAAGGTAACACCGCGGATCCCAAAATTGAGGCATTGGCGGTCCTTCAATCGCGCAAGTTTATCGAAACCTTCATCGAGAAACATCAGCTGTTGGTGCCGCTGATGGCTATCGAGTCATGGAATCCCGACACGGACACCGTGCGCTACAACGCTGATCTCTATGACACCATCAGTGGCGAATGGCTACTCGATGACGAAGGTGAAAGCCTCGAGCCGACCCTATGGGAGGCGCACAAAGCATTTAAGCAAGTGCTGTCTGTCTCAGAAAACAAAGACAGCGGCATGGTGACGATTTCGATTGTCAGCAAATCGCCCTTTATTGCTCAGCAATGGGTCACACTACTGATTGAAGATCTTAATCAATGGATGAAAACCCAAGCGTTGAGTGAAGCGGGAGACAAAATCGCCTACTTGCAAGAGCAGATCACTCGCACCTCGATCACTGAGCTACAGAATATGTTCTACTCACTGATTGAAGAGCAATACAAAACGCAAATGTTGGCGGAAGTGGAAAAAGAGTTCGTATTCAAAACCATCGATCCTGCCGTGGCGCCGGAAGAAAAAGATGGCCCGAAACGTGCTTTAATCTGTGTACTCGCCACATTATTGGGTGGCATGCTCGGCGTCGCCATCGTGCTCGTTCGCTTCGCGTTTCGTAAAGAAGAAGAGGCGCCTTCGGCATAACGCGAAACAGACATTCAGTGTTACCGAGTATGCTAACAGTTTTACATTCTATAAATAGTCTCATAGAATGAAGGGGAAGGGGCTATGCCCTTTTACATCGATGTTTAGTAAGTAAATTTACTTCAAGGAATAAAGTAACATGAAAAAAATTGCACTAGCTATGCTAATCGCAATGGGCGTTTCTGGTACTGCAGCCGCAAATGAAGCTGCTGGCACTGGCGCTGCTGGCGCTGGCGCTGGCGCTGCAGGCACTGTAGTAGCAACAACAGCACTATTAACAGCGGCTCTAGTTGTAGGTACTAGCAGTGATGGTACTGACGGTTCGACCGACGGTTCGAACTAATATCGTTAGGTGCTCATAATCAAACACCCTTAGCTAAGCTAAGGGTGTTTTTTTAGGTGAGATTCTTTTATATTGCCTTATTTGCCCCGTTAGGATTACAGGATGTTAACGCTTAGGAACCCACTTCGTTTCATTTTTTCCGCCGCACTTCTTCTTCTCATATCAGGATGCACACAGCGCTTTGAGGATATCAATGCGACCTTCAAAGAAGTCGTATGGGGTTCAGAAGATATTCACTTACCTAAAGCTCATGTCGATGAGTTGCCTTACGCAAGTATCTACGCTCGAATTAATGATGGTGGACAAATTTTCATGGTGCTCGCGTTTGCAGATACCAACCCAGAAACAGGTCGAACTCAACTGCAATGGCTATCAACAGACCGCGCTATGATCGCCACTGAAAATGGTCGTATTGTAAAAACCCAAGGCCTCCCTTTTGCGAACCTTGCCGGCCTTAGCCAGGTCAATCAGCCGCTGCCCGATGTCGGCACAAAAAGTGAGTGGCAAGCGGAGTACGACTGGCAGCCTGGGTATTACTACGGTCAACGTGCCAACGTCAGCTCAAAAGAAATGGGCCAAGAAACCGTGACCTCACTATTGTGGGAAAAAAGCACCACGAAAATCACCGAGCAGGTGTCGTTTGCTGCGCGCCATAGCGACATGATCAATCATTTCTGGCTCGACGATACCAATCAAGTGGTAAAAACCAAGCAATGGCTGGTGCCCGATGAGCTCTTCATTGAGCTTGAAATTTTAAAACCTTACATCAAAAAACAATAACGGCACTGACACGCCCATTTCTGCACAGGGATAGATAGGACATTCATCATGTTAACACCCATATCTGCACGCCTTTTAAGTGTGCTCTCTATGCTGCTGCTCAGCCTGTCCACTTACGCTGAGACACTCATCGTTGACTTACCTAGCAGTGAGATTTCGCTGCAATACTCAAGCCCTGTTCGTCTTGAACAAGTGCTCTCTGATGCGCGTGAGAACACACCTACAGGAACTTGGCAGGCCTACCCACTGGGTCATCGCTTGTTTAATAAAAACAAACAGCGTGAGGCACGCCAACAGAAACAGCAGGTGATCAACCGCCTCAATGAAGCCTTGCAGGAAGGCCCATGGTTTACCGACAACACAGAGCAGAAACGCTCGATTGGCATGCTGCTCGAGGACATCAAACAGTGGAACGTCGGCTATCGCGAGACGCTGTCGCTCGACTACGATGACATCCGTATCCACCCTCGTCACAACCCTCAACTCAGTGGCCATTTCACCCTAATAGCGGGTGAGCGTACACCGAGTATACAAATTGAAGGCCTGCTATTTAGCCCGCACCAAGTGGCGTTTGATGCCAATAAAAGCGTCAGTGACTACCTTGCCCCGATTCAAGCGCACCCGAGCGCGCACAAGAGCAAAGTCTGGGTGATTTACCCAGACGGGGAAATTGAGCGTGTCGGTTACGCTTACTGGAACGATCAACGCACCGCCCTTGCGCCAGGCAGCGTGCTTTTTCTTGGCTTTGATGTCGAATCAGGCCCACTTTATGACTTAGAACCACAATTGGTTCGCCTACTGAGCATGAGGAAGTAACCATGAGTCGCACTTTACCTACGTTTGTCTTCTCCTCATGTGCGCTACTGGTCAGCCAAGCGCTGCACGCCAGTCAAGATTGGCAAAAGGCCGATTGGGCGGTGTCCCAAAGTGACTTTGGTGGCGTTGGCCTGATGCAGGTGCCGACTGGGCGTATGGCCCCCGAAGGGGAGTTTAACCTCGGCATCAATTACAACGACGACTACTACCACTATACCGCGACCGTGCAGTTGATGTCGTGGTTTGAGACCACCATTCGTTATACGCGCGTGCCTGACGTGCTATACAACTCAAACCCTGCGTACAGTGGCGATAACCTCTATACCGATAAAGGGATCGACTTTAAGCTTCGCCTTCTAGAAGAGAGCTATTGGCTGCCTGAAGTCTCCGCTGGCGTAAGAGACTTTGGTGGCACCGGCCTATTTGATGGCGAGTTCGTCGCCGCCACCAAACGCTTTGGACCACTGGATGTCACATTCGGTATGGGTTGGGGCTATTTAGGTGAGCGCGGAAACGTCACTAACCCTTTCTGCAAAGCAAGTGACAAATTTTGCGACCGCGACTCCAGCTTTAAAAATAATGGCGGCAGTGTCGATTTTGAACGTTGGTTTAAAGGCCCAGCCGCCCTTTTTGGTGGTTTAGAGTACCAAACCCCGTATGAGCCACTGCGTCTAAAAGTAGAATACGAAGGGAATGACTACAGCCGAGATTTCCCGGTCACCCGAGGCAATAAACCTATGCCTCAGCACACACCATGGAACGTTGGCCTTAACTACCGCGTCAGTGACTGGGCCGACGCAAAGGTCAGCTATCAGCGCGGTGACACCCTCACTCTGGGCTTGAACATTTACACCAACTTCAATGATATTGCCGCTAACTGGCGTGATGAGGAGAAGCCGCAAAGTGTGCTAAGGCCAAGCGCTCAAGACACCGACTGGCAAGCGATGGCACAGCAGCTAGAGAACAACGCCGGCTACAAGCAAAATCGCCTCTACAAGGAAGGAAACGTACTTGTCTTGACTGCAGAGCAAACCAAATATCGTGACCGAGACGAAGCGCTCGAGCGCAGTGCACTCATCATGAATAATCAAGCGGATACGTCCATCGAGACCTTTAAAGTCATCGAGACCAAAAATGGCGTGCCGTTAACCCAAACCACGATTGATCGTGCCGAGTTTGCCCATGCGGCCAATGCGCTCTCTATCGATGCCAGTGTGCCCGATGCCTTTGAGCATGGTGAGCCTCAAAATAGCTCTCATGCTTCACCCCCCCTTGCGACGACAAAAGAACGCTGGACTTATGGCATCGAACCCAAACTAACCCAATCATTAGGTGGCCCAGAAGGCTTCTATCTATACAGTTTAGGACTCAATGCCGGTTCTAGTCTTTGGTTGACGGATAACATCGAATTTGGTGGTTCAATTTACTTTAACTTGATAGACAACTACGACAAGTTTAACTACGTCGAGAACTCACCACACATACGCAACCACGCCACTCCTCGTGTACGTACCATGTTCCGAGCGTATGTGCATGACAACCCAGTACGTCTCAACCACTTGCAGTTGACCTGGTTTGAGCAGCCCGCCCAAGACATCTACACCCAAATGTACGGTGGCTACCTGGAGATGATGTTTGCCGGTGTGGGCGGCGAAGTGCTCTATCGCCCAAGAAATACCAACTGGGCAGTGGGCGTGGATGCCAACGTCGTAAGCCAACGAGATCCTAACTCTTGGTTTGGCGTCTATGACGATGAGTATTTCTATTACAGCGGGTATGATGCCGATAACTGTGATGGAAGAAGCGATCCTTGGAGATGTAAAGCTTACGTTCTTGACCAAGGCTTTACCGGCCACGTCACGGGCTACTATATGCCGCAGTGGCAATTCTTTGACGGTACCCTGTTTAAAGTCAGCGCAGGACAATTCCTCGGCGGTGACATCGGTGCGCGCGTCGATTTCTCCAAACAGTTTAAATCCGGCGTAACTGTCGGTGCATACGCCACCTTCACTGACCTGACCGCGGATGAGTATGGCGAAGGCAGTTACAACAAAGGCTTCTACATCTCTGTGCCGTTTGATCTTGTAACGGTCAAACCAAGTACCGGCCGAGGTACCATAGGTTGGGAGCCCATCACTCGTGATGGTGGCCAAATGCTCAACAAGCAATATGATCTGTTTGATGTCACCGACCCTCGCTCGCCTTGGTATCAACGCCCAGGCAACTGATGCTCGGTTAAGCCTTCACCCAATCTCGCCGCCTCCCACGGGCGGCGCTTTTTTATCAGCACTTTCACCATTAATATAAATAAGCTCCGATACCGTACAACGGCATAACTTTTGCTTTCTTATACCCATGCACTTTTGACTCTGAGGCGAGATTTTGACGATGACTTTAACCAAAAAGGCGAGCGTATTAGCCCTACCTTTACTGCTCCTAGGCTGTGGCGGAGGGGAAAGTGGTGGAGGTTCATCACCACAACCAGTAGCGAAATATACACTGAACTTTTACGCGCTTGTAAACGTCGCCCAGAGCGCGGTTTCCAACTGTGCTGTTTATGGACAAGATGACGAAGATAATCCAACAGAATACACGGTGGCAAGAAAAGCAACCGGACAGAACCTTAATGTGTATGTTCACAATGAGGATGGCTCATTAAAGCAAAGTTACAACAATACGAATTGGTCTAATGGTAGTTTTACTTTTAATCAGAGCGTTGTGCCATCAGACGGTTATCTAAGCATAGTAGCGACCAATACGGCCGCTGGGTTTACCGGATACGACATCCTAACAATGGAAAAGTCACTAATTCCCTCCAGTTTTAATATCAATGCGAAAGGCGAGACCTCACAAAGCGCATGCATCACCAGTACTAGCCAATCTTCACCACAAGATTTTACCGGCCACATATCTAACGACGGTGATTCTCAAGATGGGTGGTTTGCTTTCCACTCAGCGCAAGAAGAGGTGAGCGGTGCGCAAAATAGCCCGATTGAATTTAGTAGCATCTCTAAAAAAGATGTATTAGCCGCGAGATATTGTCGCGAGACTCCCACGCCGACAACCTGTAACGCAGGTGAATTACTTAAGTTCAAATTTGTCACCACCGCTAACCTTGGCACAGCGGCAAACCCAATCGAGCTCAATGATGTTGATGACAGCAGTTTAGTTTGGACACCTGATACCTCAGCAGAGACCACCATCGATCAGGCGAATCTGAACGTTTACCGTTCAGGCACTGGGGCGATTTTGTGGCAAGCTCTCAATACTGCATCAGCCAGTTCGTATAGCTACGCCAACAGCCTAGACGCACTCTATTACCTTAACGTATCTGGTGACCACTCATCATGGGACTTTGAGTACACGAAACAACCTCAAAATGTTTCAGTCGAAATAGACGAATCTTCAACACTGACAGATAGCAATATTCCCGCGGTTATCACGGTATCTCCACCCACTTTAGTTGGATGTTCTGGATATACCATGGACTGCGTTGAAGGCTACGATACCACACCACCTGCATCCCTCGACCTGCAAAGAACCTTGGTTCAATCTACGCTCGATAACACCTCGACAAGACAAAGTATCTACGCGACGGCAAAGCAATATCAACCACTCATGTCGTTTGATAACGGTATCGACACTAGTTGGAACTCTTCCCTTGATAAAGTGGAAGTATCGCTCGTCGAAAGCGCAGCAAACAGCGATGTCGAGGACGCTCTATTGACCAGTAATTTTGATGCTTATGCTATCGCCAACAATACTTATTTAAGTAAGAACTACGCTGATAGCATCGGTGTACTAGAGAACTCAGCAACCATTGAAACTACGCTCAATAAACTCCTATTCACTGAGTACAAGATTTTCAGATATAGTCATCAATAAGTTCGCAAACTTAATCAAGACTGGGCAAAAAATCGCCCATTATTTTACCAAGGGAGAGCCATCGCGCTCTCCCCTGTACGTTATACCGCGAGTGCATAAAGTCCCTAGAACCCCTCTAGGAACTAGGCACTGACGACTAGGAACTCCCCCATCAACCAACGAGGCCCTATGATTATCCCTTGGCAACAAATCGCTCCTGACACCCTAGACAACCTGATCCGTGAATTTGTACTGCGTGAAGGGACGGACTATGGCGAGCAGGAAATCTCTCTTGACGAGAAAATCGCCCAGATCCGTCAGAGCTTGGTGAGTGGTGAAGCTGTGGTGGTCTATTCAGAGCTGCATGAGAGCGTGGATATTCAACTCAAATCAAAGTTTTAATATTTCCAGTGCGTTAAAAAACGCCATACCGTGATCAATCAATAGAACATGCTATATTGGTCATCATTTGACAAGGAATAAGACAAGGTTTGTCATGTCAGCAAAACACCCCATTATTGCCGTAACGGGCTCTTCCGGTGCGGGCACAACCACGACCTCTGAAGCGTTTCGCAAAATGTTTAACATGATGCGCGTGAAACCGGCTTGGGTGGAAGGGGACAGTTTCCACCGCTTTACGCGCCCAGAAATGGATGTCGAGATCCGCAAAGCGCGCGAGCAAGGACGCCACATCAGCTACTTTGGTCCGCAGGCGAACGACTTCCCTGCGCTGTCTGCGTTTTTTAAGCAGTATGGCAATGAAGGCACAGGGCAAATTCGTCGCTACTTGCACACCTTCGATGAAGCCGTGCCCTACAATCAAATGCCGGGCACCTTCACGCCGTGGCAAGATTTGCCGGAAAATTCTGACGTCTTGTTCTATGAAGGACTGCATGGCGGCGTGGTGGATGGTGAGGTTAATGTCGCCCAACACGTCGACTTTTTGATTGGCATGGTGCCGATTGTGAACTTGGAGTGGATTCAAAAATTCGTCCGTGACACGCGCGATCGCGGTCACTCACGCGAAGCGGTGATGGACTCGATTGTCCGCTCGATGGATGACTATCTCAACTACATTACCCCGCAATTTTCGCGCACCCACATCAACTTCCAACGCGTGCCGACCGTCGATACGTCCAACCCACTTAACGCTAAAGGCATCCCAAGTTTGGATGAGAGTTTCGTGGTGATCCGCCTGCGCGGCATCAAACAGGTCGACTTCCCATATCTGCTCGCTATGATTGATGGCTCTTTCATGTCGCGCCACAACACCATTGTCGTGCCGGGGGGTAAGATGAGTTTTGCGATGGAGCTCATCGTCAGACCTATCCTACAGCAGCTTATCGAGACGGGTAAAATTGGCTAGCGATCAGTCCTAAGACCCGTTTACTTGTCATACCGTGATCATGTGCACATTTTTGCGTAAACAATCACCAACTTGACACGATTAAAATCAAGAAATCCCTTTTGAAAAAGGCTACTATTTGTAACCGAAACAAAGATGGCTTGCAGCATTGAATAAGTGCTCTTATCCTAAAAAGCCTTGTTCAAGGCTTCGCGTCTTTTACTGGCGCGACAAAAATGGAAAGCGGCAAGCGTACCCTGCAGAGGAAGTGAGATATTATGGTTCTAGGTAAACCTCAAACCGATCCAACATTAGAGTGGTTCCTGTCACATTGTCATATTCATAAGTACCCATCAAAAAGCACATTGATCCACGCCGGTGAGAAAGCAGAGACGCTTTACTACATCGTCAAAGGCTCTGTGGCGGTACTGATTAAAGACGAAGAAGGTAAGGAAATGATCCTTTCTTACCTAAACCAAGGTGACTTTATCGGTGAACTTGGTCTATTTGAAGAAGATCAAGAGCGTACCGCTTGGGTTCGCGCTAAATCACCTTGTGAAGTTGCAGAGATCTCATTCAAGAAATTCCGTCAGCTTATCCAAGTCAACCCTGACATCCTGATGCGTCTATCTGCGCAAATGGCAAGCCGCCTACAAGTGACGAGCCAAAAAGTCGGTGACCTCGCCTTCCTAGACGTGACAGGCCGCATCGCGCAGACGCTACTTAACCTAGCGAAACAGCCAGATGCCATGACGCACCCAGACGGCATGCAAATCAAGATCACTCGTCAAGAGATCGGTCAGATTGTCGGCTGTTCACGTGAGACCGTTGGCCGAATCTTGAAGATGCTTGAAGAGCAAAACCTGATCTCCGCCCACGGTAAAACCATCGTCGTCTACGGCACGCGATAAGAGTTAGAGGCGAGTTCCTAGTGACGAGTTCCTAGAGAAAACCTTTAAAGATAAGAAAGCCACCCTGTCTACCAGCGGTGGCTTTTTATTTACCAGGCCCTAGCACCATCACCCACTACCCATCACCCATTTCACCAGCCCCCTCTAGGAACTAGTAACTAGGAACTAGGCACTCCCATCAACTAGGCACTCCCTACCCATTCGTACTCTCAAATATCTTATCCGCTGACGCCGCGACAAACCCTGGGTAGAGCTCCCCATTACTCATCTGATAGCGTTTGGCAAATTCGTAGAAGCCGCCTGGGATCACTTGCGTACCGTCACTAAAGCTCACCTCGACTTTGTCTGCCATGGTGGACGATTGCTCAAGCAGTACCTCTGGTGAGCCTTTCACTTCGCCGCCCGACTCATTGATGACAAAACCCGCTTGGCGAAGATGCTCATTCACCGCCGCCACCTCGTCAAATGCCTTGAGCTGATTAACGCTTACGGTGAAATGGTTAGCCCCATAGCCGTGCGCCGCAAGCCATGCTGCGTACTCACTCTCTTGGGCGAGGGTTTGAAAATCTTCATAGCTGAGATCCCACAAACGGCCCGCATACAAAAACTCATGGCTTTGTAGTGTGGATGCCTCCACTTGTGCCACCAGCTTGCTGACAATGCTTTGCAGAGGCGCTGAGCACTCTTCGACTTTCAGCTCACTGATGAACACTTTTGGCAGCGTCGGATCGGCGTGCTCATAGTGCTTGGCGACCAAGTGCTTGCTCTCAAAAAGATAATCACCACACGCTTGGTAACCCAGTGCAATAAATGGCGCAGCTAATGTCTCGATACCGAGCGGCGCGATGTTAAAGGTGCGCAGCGCAATATGGTCATTGATCAGCGGCTCATCTTCTTCTAAAAGCTGATGAACCTTGGCCGCTTGAGGGCATAGACGAGAAATATAGTCTTGCCACAGTAAATCGAACAGTTGAGCAGGCGTCATAACGTCTCCATGTTAATCGTGAAGCTGAATCGTAAAGCTAGTTCTTTAAAAGAATGGCTTAATCACAAACCTAGCAATGAATCGAACACCTTGGGCTCCAAGCGAGCCCAAGGTGCGTCTTACAGTTCTACACCCGGGCTTAACGTCTCAGGCAGCAAGGTGTGCTCGCCTTCCATCGACGCCATAGGGTAAGCGCAATAATCCGCAGCGTAGTAAGCACTTGGGCGAAGGTTGCCCGAGGCGCCCGGTCCGCCAAACGGCGCATCGCCACTCGCCCCAGTTAATTGGCGGTTGCGATTGACGATCCCTGCACG
The DNA here is from genome assembly GCF_059834045.1 of Vibrio sp. R12-SG2-ISO1. Lineage (NCBI taxonomy): Bacteria > Pseudomonadati > Pseudomonadota > Gammaproteobacteria > Vibrionales > Vibrionaceae > Vibrio > Vibrio sp. R12-SG2-ISO1. The sequence continues at coordinate 67,767 of NZ_JCBDGO010000029.1, forward strand.
AATGTGGTCAACAAAGTAGGCCCACTCATCATCATCAGTGGACACCAGTCCAGCAGAGAGACCAAAGCGGGTGTCATTGGCCAGCTCAACCGCGCGCTCAAGACCTTGATAACGCACCACTTGCAGCAGCGGGCCAAAATACTCTTCATCTGGCAGCGCGTCGATGGCCGTGACATCAATAATCCCCGGAGTGACAAACGCCGCCTCGCCCGCTTTCGCTTCCACCAAGCTCACACCACCAAGGCTCTGTAAGTTCGCCTGTGCGTTGAGGATAAAGTGTGCCGCAGCTTTAGAAATTTGTGGTCCCATAAAAGGCGCTGGCTCTGCAAACGGCTGATCGACGCGCAGCTTGCGTGTGGCCTCAACCAAGCGATTGACCAAGGCATCGCCTTTGTCGCCCACAGGCACATAGAGACGACGCGCGCAGGTACAACGCTGCCCAGCACTGATAAAGGCCGATTGCAAAATGGTGTAGACCGTTGCGTCCAGCTCACCGTAGTGCTCACTGATGACCATAGGGTTGTTGCCGCCCATCTCCAGTGCCAGCATCTTGTCTGGCTGACCTGCAAACTGACGATGCAGCAGATGACCCGTATTGGCGCTACCAGTAAACAGCAGGCCGTCAATGCCTTTGGACTCCGCCAGCGCAATGCCCGTCTCTTTGCCCCCTTGGACTAAATTGATCACGCCCGCAGGTAATCCGGCTTGTTGCCACAGCTTCATCGCTAGCTCACCGGTCAGCGGCGTTTGCTCTGACGGCTTGAACACCACGGTATTGCCCGCCAGCAGCGCTGGGACAATGTGACCATTGGGTAAATGACACGGGAAGTTATACGGGCCAAACACCGCCATCACACCCAGCGGGCGATGGCGCAGCACAATTTGGTTGCCCGCCGCTTCACGGGTACTTTCGCCTGTGCGATCATGATAAGCGCGAATAGAGATGGCAATTTTGCCCGCCATCGCCGCGGCTTCTGTGCGCGTTTCCCACAACGGCTTGCCGGTCTCTTTAGCAATCACTTCGGCTATCTGCTCGCTGCTCTCTTTCACTTTTTCAGCAAACGCCAGCACGATGGCTTCGCGCTGCGCAAAGCTGAGTTTTTTCCACGTCTGAAAGGCGTTTCTCGCCGCGCTGACCGCCGCTTCGACTTGCGCGCTGGACGCGCTGTCACCCTGCCAAATGACCTCGTCATTGTACGGGCTGGTTGAATTCATCGGCTCGCCTTGTCCGGCCAGCCACTCTCCTGCAATCCAATGAGTCATGTTGTTTTCCTTGTCCAATTCTACTGCCATTACTGGGCTGACTATTCCTGAGATAGCGATTACTGAGCCAGCATACGCACATAGTCACCATCGCCGACTTGCAGCGCGTTCGCCACCTCTGGCGCTAGGATGACCGAACCCGACTCTTTGTCGTACGCCGCTTTGGCGGCGGTGGCTCTAAAGTTCTCAAATGAGGTGTTAGCAATCAGGTAGTCCTGAGAACTGGCGTGTTCAGAGAGGCTCACTTTGGCTCGAAACGATTCTCGCACCGACTCGATATTGCGCACCTCACACTCAACCGTTGGGCCGCCGTCAAAAATGTCGACATAGTTGCGACAGGTGAATCCTTCTTTCTCTAGAAGGCGCAGCGCCGGCTTGGTGTTCTCGTGCACTTGGCCGATCACCGCTTGCGCCTCTTTACTGAGCAAGTTGATGTAAATCGGCAGCTTAGGCATCAAATCGGCAATGAAGCCTTTTTTACCGATCCCGGTAAGATAATCCGCCATGGTGAAATCAATCGAGAAGAAGTGCTCTTGCAGCCATTGCCAAAACGGCGAGTTGCCGTTCTCATCAGAGACACCGCGCATCTCGGCAAACACGGTTGTCGAGAAGCGATGCGGATGCTCGGCCATCATCAAAAAACGACACTTCGACATCAAACGACCATTAAGCCCGCCACGGAAACTGGGTCTGAGAAACAGCGTGCAAATCTCACTGCATCCGGTGTAGTTGTTGCCAAACGTGAGCAGTTTCACCACGTTATTCACGCCCAGTTTGGGAGATGAGTGAACAATGGTGCTAATGTGGTACGAGTAAAACGGGACATCCCAGCCAATCGAGGCTTCGATTCCGGTACACCCGGCCACTTCCCCCGTCTCGCTGTCAAACCCAACCATCAAATAGCCTTCGTCACCGGGCTCGGTCACATTGGCTTTGCCGAAGCTGTATTCGGAATGGGTAATGCGGTTCGTCAACAGCTCTTCGTTGACGGGTAGAGAAGTAAATCCGTGACCAGACTCCACCGCGCATGTGTGCAGCGCGTCATAGTCCGAAATAGAAATAGGGCGAACAACCAGCATCGATACTCCCTCCTGATGCGATATAAGTTCCTAGAGGTAAGGTCCTAGTTCCTAGAAAGCAGTGCCTAGTTCCTAGAGGCGAGTTCCTAGAAAACAGTGCCTAGTTCCTAGAGGCGAGTTCCTAGAGAAAGGAAAACCTCACTCTAGGAACTAGGAACTAGGAACTAGGAACTAGAAACTAGACACTCACAAAACCTAAACCAAACTTGCGATGGCTTTATCTAAACGTGCGAGACCTTGTTCGATCTCTTCTTTGGTGATCACCAGTGATGGCGTGAAGCGCACGACGTTAGCGCCGGCGACCAGTACCATCAGGCCTTCTTTACCTGCGGCGACCAGAACATCACGAGCGCGGCCTTGCCACTGCTCATTCAGTGCAGCGCCAAGCAGTAGGCCTTTACCGCGAATTTCGTCGAACAGGTGGTACTTGGCATTGATTTTGTTCAGACCATCACGGAACAGGGCTTCACGCTCGGCAACCCCTGCCAATGTGTCTGGTTGGCTGACGATATCAACCACGGCCTCAGCGACCGCACACGCTAGCGGGTTACCGCCGTAAGTCGAACCGTGCGTGCCCACTTTCATGTGCTCCGCGAGCGCATTGGTGGTCAGCATTGCCCCAATCGGGAAACCGCCACCGAGTGATTTCGCTGTGCTCAAAATATCCGGCGTCACACCCAAACCTTGGTAGGCGTAAAAGTTGCCAGTACGGCCGTTGCCGGTTTGCACTTCATCGAAGATCAGCAGCGCATTGTGCTTGTCACACAGCTCGCGCACAGTCGCAACAAACTCGTCCGTTGGCGAGATAATGCCGCCTTCGCCTTGCAGCGGCTCCATCATGATGGCGCAGGTGCGATCTGAGATGCGCGCTTTCAGTGCTTCGACATCGTTGTAAGGCAAGTGCGTAACATCGCCCGGTTTCGGGCCAAAACCATCCGAGTAAGCCGCTTGACCACCGACCGTTACCGTAAAGAACGTTCGGCCGTGGAAGCCTTGTTTAAAGGCAATAATTTCCGATTTTTCAGGGCCAAACTTATCGGCTGCCACGCGGCGAGCCAGTTTTAGCGCCGCTTCATTGGCTTCTGCGCCTGAGTTAGCAAAGAAGACTTTCTCGGCAAAGCTCACTTGGGTCAGCTTTTTCGCTAAACGCAGCGCTGGCTCATTGGTCATCACGTTGCTCAGGTGCCACAATTTTTGACCTTGCTCGGTCAACGCCTTCACCATCGCAGGGTGACAATGCCCCAAGCAGCTCACGGCAATCCCCCCTGCAAAGTCGATATACTCATTGCCTTGCTGATCCCACACGCGAGCACCCTCGCCTTTCACTGGGATCATCTCCATTGGGTTGTAACAAGGCACCATCACCTCATCAAACAGACCGCGTTCTACGTTCACTTCAGTTGTCATCGTCTTTCCCTCTCGATACTGCTCACTGGATCGCTGTTGCTCGATATCTCTTCATTGATTGGATATCTCTTCATTCATTGAAAGTCTCTTCGTTCATTGGTGTCGCCCACGACGTTCGCTTATCACGTTACCAATAGAGACAGAAAACAGAATGTTTTGCATATCAGCCATCACAGCATTGTATTTACAATTAATTAACCATTTCAATAGTGATTTATTCTTTTTATAGGCACCATAGGAGGCAAAACCCTATTGAGCTTGAGTATTTATGCACGATGCCACCCCTTTTATGAAGCAATTTATTCTTATAACAAAGATAAGCAGGGGTTTAACCCAGAGGCAACAAGGCGCGAGCCCAGAGCGCCACTTGGCTAACGAATAGTTTTTCAATCGCTATGCAAACGGCAAGTTATGAAATAAATGTTAAGAAAAGTGATCTGAGTGCGGTTTTCAGCACATTAGGAAAGAGACGAGTGTTGCACGCGGCTTGCTGACCGATTTGAAGACAGTTTTAAACTATGCGCATTCAATCATGCGCGTTAAACCATGCGCGTCAGGAAATTCGCCAGCAGCTGATGCCCTTGCTCGGTTTTGATCGATTCCGGGTGAAACTGCACCGCGTCAATCGGCAGAGTGCGGTGCTGATAGCCCATGATCTCATCCATGCTGCCATCGGCGAGTGTCGTCCAAGCCGTGAGCTCAAACTCACTCGGTAGGCTGTTTGCCTCGACCACCAGCGAATGGTAACGCGTCACCGTTAGCGGGTTATTGAGCCCTTTAAAGACGCTCTTACCCGTATGGATAATGGGGGAGGTTTTGCCGTGCATCACTTGACGCGCACGCACAACTTTGGCGCCAAAGGCTTGGGCAATCGCTTGATGCCCTAAGCAGACACCAAGAATCGGCAGCTTACCAGCAAAGTGGCGAATGGCCGCTAGGGAAATCCCCGCTTCATTGGGCGTACATGGCCCGGGGGAAATCACCAAATGGCTTGGCGACAGCGCCTCAATCTCTTCAAGCGTGATCTCATCATTACGTCGCACCAACACCTCGCAGCCCAACTCACAAAAGTATTGGTAGAGGTTGTAGGTAAACGAGTCGTAATTGTCGATGATCAGTAGCATGAGTGGCGATGACACACAGGTTGGTTTTCACTGGGGCGGTATTGTGCAACACCATGCTAGAAAGGCAAGGGAAAAGCGCAAAAATAAGGCCAGCAAACGCTGGCCAGAAGTTGATGTGATGAGGTTGATGTTGCGAACCCTTAGTGGGTTCTTCTGCGCCATAACGCCAAACCAAACAAGCCTGCCAACGCGCCAAGGCCAAACGAGCCTGCCATGTTGAGCTCTAGCACCGCTGGATCATGATCCGACGAGCGGTAGTGATCGCGATAGGTCGGCAGATCCCCTTTGTACTCTTGGTTGTAATCAAACAGCGTCGACTCGCCACCATTGATGTGCCAATCGGTCGCATCGACAAAGTGTTTGTTGAGGCTTGGACTTATCAGCAGGTGATCCAACGCGCCCACTTCATCATTGTACGAGTAGCTCCAGCTCTCTGGATGCGCTTTCGCGACTGCATTGATGTACCCGTAGTTGTGGGTGATCACCGCACCTTGATCGCCAAACTGCTCCTCACCATTGATCACGGTATTGCGTGCCGCGGTGATGGTTTTCGCGTACTTCTCTGGGGTGTAATCGGTCAGCACCAAGAGTGGATCTTCCATCCCGTAGGCGTTGAGGTCGCCCAAAATGACTTTGTGTCCTTTGATGGCCTGCAGCGCATCACCCAGCGCGACGGCCGCCGCGACGCGGAACTGCTCACACGACCCTTGCCAATCGGAATCTTGGCCACCCTGACCGCCTTGCTCAATCGGCGCAGCGTCTTCCCAGCACTTAGAGCCTTTCGATTTGAAGTGGTTGACGGCCACCGTAATGGTCTCTTTGGTGCCGCGTACTTTGAATGTTGGCGCGAGAGAGTCACGTTGGTAATTCTTACCGTCTTCAATTACTTTACCGTTGTCATCCAGCACTTCCGGTGCCTGCTGAGAAGGCATGGCAATCACACGGGCTTGTTTGAGCTTGACCACTTTCGGCCGATAGAGCACACCCGTGGTAATCGCATCGGTGCCCACAAAGTCTTGCCCGTCCTCACTGCCGTCGCCATTGCTGTCAATCGCGACATAGCGGTATTGGTCGCGCTTGCTCTCGATGCGCGCATTGAGCTCCTGCACTAAGCGGTGAATCGCCCCGCCCTCACCAAAGCCGTTGTTTTCGATCTCCATCAAACCGATGATGTCGGCATCTAAACGCAAAATGGCGTTGAGGATTTTCGCCTCCTGCACCTCAAACTCCTCAGCGCTGTTGGCGCCGCGATTGTCGCCAAATGGGTTGCTATCGCCACCGAATGGGGAGTTAAAGTAGTTGAGTACGTTGAAGGTCGCGATACGCAAGTCGCCTTGCTTCAGCTCGGGTGTATCGGTGCGTGGATCGTTATGGACAAAATTCTCCGCATTGAGTGAGTTGGTCGCGATTAAGCGATACTCGTTGTAGCTGTAGCTCAGCACGCCCTCTAGACCGATGACGGTGTCATCGATACGAATGTAGTCCTCGGTGGAGCCATCTTGGTCGACGTCAGTGCGGCCAAAATCGGCGTAATACGGGATCTGCCCATCCGCGGCTTTTTGATCCGATTCGACAAACAATCGGCGCGCCGCGTTGCTTGCGCTTTGCTCTAACGCCTCTGGCGAACCAGCCGCAAAGACTTGGTTAGGCTGCATATTGATTCGCTCGTGCGCCAAGACCATATTGTTGCGACGCGCCGCGTAATCATAACCAAAAGTGCGCGTCACACGCATATCCAGTTCAGCCGAGGTGCGCACGAGCATGCCTTCATAACGCTCTAGCGTTTGGGCAAAGCTCTGATCACTCTCGATAGGCGTGATATCGACCGCCACGGGCGCGGCTTGCTCGCCCGTTTTCACCCAGTCGTTCGCTTTAAGCTGAGTGAGATTGTAATACTCTTGCACCTGACCTTTGACACATACCACATCGCCCGCATTGAGATCGGAGCTGGACTGATTGGTGTACACAAACAGGCCTTCGGAAGTGAGCGGATTGCCATCATCGCTCAGTGCTTGCAGGTAGAAACCTTTGGTGAGCCCAGTGGTGACGGCGCTGACCACCCCTTGGACAAAATAACTCTCAGCGGTGATGTATGGGTAACCATCAATAAAGGGTGACGTACTGCCTTCCCCTTGGATGGTTTGAATGTCGGTAAAGTTTGGCTCTGCACCATCTTGAGTACAGGCAAAAGGCTCCGGCAGCTCAGCGCCATCCAATACGCCAAGACCTGTGATGTCATCCGTTTCTAGTGCCACCCAGTCGCTGGCGTTATAAGTGCTTGAGGGCGTCATGGCTTCACTGGCGCGCACTAAGGTGACGTTTTCACCAAAGCTCACATCGCCCATCACACCGATGATGTCGTGTACGTTGCCCTCATAGAGCAGTGCGATAGGATCATCACCATTAAAGCTGGTGATACCGTGGATTTCGTTCGCCACGGCTCGTGTTTCGGCATAGGCTTGTGAGTTCGCCACCACCCACACGCTTTTCGCCGCGAGGGTGACGGAGTCCAAATCGAGTGTGGCGCCCCACTCACCATTGCCGTTGGTGGATTTGGCAAGTTGGAAACCAGTCAGCGTGACGGCTTCCTCGCCAGTATTGGCGATCTCGATGGCTTTGTTATTTGAGCTTCCCTCGACATATTGCGAGAGCAAAATATCTGCGGCTACCGGCGCAGATAAGGCACTGGCCACCACGGCGGCCAGTAAACTGGGTGTGAATGTGTGTCTCATCGTGTTTCCCTTGCATGCTTTCTGTTCGATGCGAGAAAGCGCGTTCCATATCACTTTTCGTATGAGAAAAGACCTATAAAGCACGACAAGTGTTGATGTTTTTTATGAAACAAAAATATAGGAATCATTACAACGAGAAGTAGATCTCATTGAGCCGATGAATAACGGAAGTGTGGTCAACTTTTCAACAAAACAGGAAAGCATGCTGTTGCAAAGATGCGATTAAGCAGATGATTCTAGGAACAATTCGTTGACAGCCCGACTAAGCGACACCCATCCACGCAGCACGTAAGCCGCCCCTAAATAAACACGCTGCGGCCCATAAAAACGACAAAAGCGCCCGCAGGCGCTCATCATCAGAGCCAAGACCCTATTTTAATTTTGGCTTGTCGTTCTCATCGTCTTTGCGTTCGAACTCACCTTCAAACGTCTCCCCCTGTGTCGAGTCAGACTCAAACGGCGAAGCGCCGTCACGATGGAAAGGGTCTTGATGAGAAAAGGGATCATGAGAGAATGGATCATGACCAAAGCCACTCTGCCCACCCACCGATCGAATCACCATTTTGCTCATCAGCGTTTTGGCGATCATGGCACGGGGCGCCGGCAGTAACACCAACATGCCTAATGCGTCGGTCAAAAAACCGGGAGTGAGCAGTAAGACACCCGCCACCGCCAGCATCACGCCTTCCATGATCTGCTGCGCGGGAAGCTCACCTTGTGCCAGGCGCTGCTGCACCGACAGTAACGTTGCAACGCCTTGGCTGCGCACTAAAGAGGCGCCGACAAACGCGGTGACCAGCACCAGACCGATGGTCGGCCATAAACCAAGAAACCCACCCACTTGGATAAACAGGCCGATTTCAACAATAGGTACAATGATAAATAGTAAGAGTAAGATAGGAAACACACGCCCTCCTTTGTTGCCCTCAGTGTACGCGCAAAGCCTGTACAGGCACAAATCTAAGCGGTAAAAAAGTGTTTACCTCTCACGATGAAACTTTCAGTAAATAAATATAAAAAAGGTGATCAAGTTACTATTTTTATGCGCTAGGTGCAGTATGATGTGCCACATAAGTCAGGACGGATTTATAGCCCAAAATTCTGATGAATGGATTCTTAGACTACAGAATGGCTAGCATTTAACTTTATTATCAGAATAATACTCTAAGGATCCTGTATGGCTACCCTAACCGATGCCACTAAGGCACTTTCCCCTGCAACACGTCTTGAAGAAGATTTATTGGGTGAGCGTCACGTCCCTGCCGACGCTTACTACGGCATCCACACCCTACGTGCGATTGAAAACTTCAACATCTCTAACATGACCATCTCCGACGTGCCGGATTTTGTCCGCGGTATGGTGATGACCAAAAAAGCCGCGGCGCTGGCCAACAAAGAGCTGGGTGTAATTCCAAAGGATGTGGCGAATTACATTATCCAAGCGTGTGATTTGATTCTAGAAACCGGCAAGTGCATGGACCAATTCCCATCAGACGTCTACCAAGGTGGCGCGGGCACATCGGTCAACATGAACACCAACGAAGTGATTGCCAATATCGCCCTCGAATTAATGGGCAAGGAAAAAGGCGAGTACGACTTCATCAACCCAAATGACCACGTCAACAAGAGCCAGTCGACCAACTGTGCCTACCCAACCGGTTTTCGCATTGCGGTGTACAACAGCGTGCACAAACTGATTGAATCGATTGAATACCTCAAAGGTGCGTTCGAGCTTAAGAGCCAAGAGTTCAAAGATATCCTCAAGATGGGCCGTACTCAGCTGCAAGACGCGGTGCCAATGACGGTCGGTCAAGAGTTCCACGCTTGGGCGGTGACACTCAACGAAGAGATCCGCGCGCTTGAGTACACCTCAAAACTGCTGCTCGAAGTGAACCTTGGCGCAACGGCCATCGGTACGGGTCTCAACGCGGCGCCGGGCTATCAAGCAGCGGCAGTCAAACACTTAGCACAAGTGACTGGTCTTGATGTGGTCCCTGCGGAAGATTTGATTGAAGCTACCTCAGACTGCGGCGCCTACGTGATGACGCACGGCGCGCTGAAACGCCTAGCGGTGAAGCTATCTAAAATCTGTAACGACTTGCGCTTGCTCTCTTCTGGTCCTCGCGCAGGTCTAAACGAGTTGAACTTGCCACAGCTGCAAGCGGGCTCTTCCATCATGCCTGCTAAGGTCAACCCTGTGGTGCCTGAAGTGGTCAACCAAGTCTGCTTTAAAGTGCTGGGTAACGACAACACCATCTCTTTCGCGGCAGAAGGCGGTCAATTGCAGCTTAACGTGATGGAGCCAGTGATTGCCCAAAGCATGTTTGAGTCGATTTCGATTCTGTCTAACGCTTGCGTGAACTTGCGCGACAAATGCATCGACGGCATTACCGTCAATAAAGAAGTGTGCGAAAACTACGTCTACAACTCGATTGGTATCGTCACTTACCTCAACCCGTACATCGGCCACCACGAAGGCGACATCGTCGGTAAGATTTGTGCTGAAACCGGTAAGAGCGTACGTGAGGTGGTGCTAGAGCGTGGATTGCTGACGCCAGAAGAGCTGGATGACATTCTTTCGGTTGAAAACTTCATGCGTCCAACGTATAAAGCCAAGCGCTACGAGTAAGCGCAAAAATAGGGCCTGCGGGCCCTTTTTTAGGCACGCATCCGGTAACCACACTTTTCCTATGGATTACTCTCATACAAGGTAAACAACACGCAGTGATTATCTAAACCTTCATGCCGCTGGCCTGCGTTCAAAGGCGCGAAGCATTAGATAATCAAAATCAAACATTCAATATCAAACATTCAATATCAAACATTAAACGAGGATATAGCTATGGTCGCAGTGGAGCTCATTGTTGTTCTGCTCTTCATTTACTTGGGAGCAAGAATCGGCGGGATTGGCATCGGCCTTGCCGGTGGTGCGGGTGTGATTGCCCTGTCTTTGGTGTTGGGCGTGCCCACCAGTCAGGCGTTCATTCCAGTTGACGTTATCTTAATCATTATGTCCGTGATTACCGCGATTGCCGCCATGCAAGTGGCCGGTGGTATGGACTGGCTGGTTCAAGTAGCGGAAAACTTTTTGCGCAAACACCCTGAACGAATCACTTTTTACGCGCCGATCGTCACCTTCTTAATGACCTTGATGGCGGGTACCGGCCACACGGCGTTCTCAACCTTGCCTGTGATTGCTGAAGTGGCAAAAGGCCAAGGCGTGCGCCCTTCTCGTCCACTGTCGATTGCCGTCGTTGCCTCGCAAATTGCCATCACGGCATCGCCAATCTCAGCGGCGGTCGTGGCTTTCGCGGCGATGTTGGCGCCAATGGGCGTGGACTACCTCACGCTACTGGCGGTCTGCATTCCAACCACTTTTATTGCTTGTATGATTGGTGCGTTTGTCGCCAACTTCATGGGTAAAGAGCTAAAAGACGATCCTATCTACCAAGAGCGTTTGGAAAAAGGGTTGATCAAACTAAGCAGCGACACGCAACGTGAGATCCTGCCAACCGCAAAAACCGCCACCTACATTTTCTTGGCGGCGATTGGTTTTGTGGTCTGCTACGCGGCGGCGATTTCAGGCTCGGTTGGCCTAATTAAAGACCCTGCGCTTGGTCGTAACGAAGCCATCATGACCGTGATGCTCGCCGCGGCGGCCGCTATTGTGCTGGTGACCAAAATCGATGCAGCGAAAATCCCATCAGCCGCGACCTTCCGCTCAGGTATGACGGCGTGTGTCTGCGTACTGGGTGTTGCATGGCTTGGTTCAACATTCGTCAATGCGCACGTGGCAGAAATCAAAGAGCTGGCGGGCGATCTCTTGTCTGAACATCCTTGGATGTTGGCGATGGTGCTGTTTTTTGCCTCTATGCTCCTTTACTCACAAGGCGCAACCACAGTGGCGCTTATGCCTGCCGCGCTAGCGATTGGTGTCGCGCCACTGACCGCCGTTGCGTCCTTTGCCGCCGTCAGTGCTCTGTTTGTACTGCCGACCTACCCAACGCTGTTGGCTGCGGTTGAGATGGACGACACTGGCTCAACGCGCATCGGTCAATACGTGTTTAACCACCCGTTCTTTATTCCTGGTGTGGTGACCATTGCCTCGGCAGTTGCACTCGGCTTTACCTTTGGCGGTCTGCTGATCTAGTCTCAATAAGACGCCATAAAAATAATTCGATACAAAGGGAGCCGAGCGCTCCCTTTTATTTTGCACTGAATAAAAAATCACAGATCACAGACGGTTTTTGATTGACATCAAAATAGCGTTAATTAATAAAACCTTCTCGTTAACCAAATCGATTGAATAAAATTCCCAGCGTTTATTTTTACTGCTATTAAATCCATTCACTCTTTCTAAAAAAATCCAAAAACCAGCATAGAAATCCAACTATTTCACTTGAATACCCTAGCGCTTTTTCCATGAAAATTTTGGCAAAAAATATAGGACAGTAATTTGTGACCCGCTCCAAGGTTAATCTTTGAGACGAAATTTACACTAGTTTTAAATTCGATCATGCCTATCAATAATAACGCTATCTATTGTCACAGATTCACTTGTATTCACCCTTTGCAATACAAGTAAGGAGATCATCATGACCACTCAAACTGTCCCTAGAGAACATAAAAACAGCGAAGAGAAAAAACGCGGCTTTTTTGCCAATTTTAAATTCCCTTCCGCCTACACCATCTTATTTGTCTTAATAGCCCTTGTGGCCATGTTGACGTGGATTATCCCCGCTGGCCAATATGACCGCGCCATGAATGAAGACCTAGGCCGTGAAGTGCCGGTGACGGGCACTTATCAGCCTGTGGAAGGCAATCCACAAGGGGTGATTGATGTCTTGCTTGCGCCGATAGATGGCTTTTATGACCACAACAGCTACGAAGCGGCCGCGATTGATGTGTCGCTGTTTATCCTCGTCATCGGCGGTTTCTTGGGCCTAGTGACTAAAACCGGCGCGATTGATGCTGGGATAGAGCGCGTCACTCACCGCCTTGAAGGACGCGAAGAGATGATGATCCCCATCTTGATGGCACTGTTTGCCGCAGGCGGCACCGTGTATGGGATGGCGGAAGAGTCCTTGCCTTTCTATACCTTACTTGTGCCCGTGATGATGGCCGCACGTTTTGACCCTGTGGTCGCCGCCGCGACCGTGTTGCTCGGTGCTGGGATTGGCTGTTTGGGTTCAACCATCAACCCGTTCGCCACTGTGATTGCCGCCAACGCCTCTAGCATTCCCTTCACCGATGGCATCATGCTACGCGCCATCATGTTGGTGATTGGCTGGGCCATCTGTGTCGCCTATGTGATGCGCTATGCACGCATGGTGCGCCAAGACCAATCCAAATCGATTGTGTTTGATAAGTATGAAGAGAACAAAGCGCACTTCTTGGGTAATCAATCCGAGCAAGGCCTTGAGTTCACCACCACACGCAAAGCGATTCTGACCATCTTTGGCCTCTCGTTCGCGGTCATGATTTACGGTGTCTCCATTGCCGGTTGGTGGATGGCGGAAATCTCAGCCATGTTCCTGGCCGCCACCATCATCGTGGGTATCGTGGCACGCATGAGTGAAGAGGAGTTCACCACCAGCTTTATTGATGGCGCCCGCGATCTACTTGGCGTTGCCCTCATCATCGGGATTGCGCGCGGTATTGTGGTGGTGATGGATCGCGGCATGATCACCGATACCATCTTGTACTCAGCAGAGCAGATGGTGACTGGGCTCTCCTCGGTCGTCTTTATTAACGTGATGTTCTTCCTAGAGATTTTGCTCTCGTTCTTGGTGCCGTCGACCTCTGGTCTTGCCGTACTCACCATGCCGATTATGGCGCCATTGGCCGACTTTGCCGGCGTCGGTCGTGATTTGGTGATCACCGCATACCAATCAGCATCAGGACTGGTGAACCTCATCACGCCAACCTCAGCCGTGGTGATGGGTGGCCTTGCGATCGCCCGCGTGCCTTACGTGCGCTGGGTGAAATGGGTCGCGCCGCTGCTCGCTATCTTGACTCTGTTCTGCGTATTGGCGTTAAGCCTAGGTGCGCTACTCTAACCGCTCGCGCAAAGCCGTTAAGCAGGATAACGAAACGGTTGTCCTGCCTCCTCCCTGCTTGCAAGACTCAATCAAGAAAAAAGCCACGTGTGTGGCTTTTTCTTTATCTGCACTTTCTTTATCTACTCTTTCTTTATCCGTACGTTTCAATTTTTATTCCAATTGGATAATCCATTTTTATAGGCTGGGTTAGTTTTTCTTATCTAAAAATAAAAACCACGCTTTGGTGAATAAAAACAAAAACAAGCGTGATCACCTAGACAAATTAGCACATTCATTTATTAACAAATGCCGTCAAAAGCGAAACAAAGTCACTATATAAAGAAAAACAGCGCATAAAACCGCACACTCATTCCATCCATTATAAATATCGACATGAATACAATTCCCTCTCTTTACCATGATTGACTCTCACGGCACTATTTTTCTGTCACTCGGTGAATAAAAATCCTTACAGAGCGAAAAACAAACACCGTCACAGCTTGGTAACAACTGCATGGATATTGTTAAAACCCTAGGCGTAGCAAGGGCTGCAAGAAAAAATGAAGTGTGACTGAGCGCAGAGAATCCTCCTCTCCAGGGCGTAATATGAATATCAGAACAACAAAGTGAATAATTAAATTCACTCTCAAATAATCCCTACACCCTTATTTAATTTGTCACAGATGCATTAAATAAAAAATAAATAGAGAGATACGATTATGAGTAAGTTATACGTAGGTTCTGAAATCGGTCAATTACGTCGCGTGTTGGTTCACCGCCCGCGTCGTGCTCTCACCCACTTAACCCCCTCAAACTGCCACGAGCTACTGTTTGACGACGTGTTAGCGGTCGAACGTGCCGGCGATGAACACGATGTGTTTACCCAGACGCTGCGCGATCAAGGGGTGGAAGTGCTGCTATTGACCGACATGCTGGCAGAGACGCTGGCAGTACCAGAAGCCAAGGAGTGGCTACTCAATCGTCAGGTGTCTGACTACCGCTTAGGCCGAACCTTTGCCAACGACGTGCGCTGCTATCTGGGCGACTTGCCCAACCTTGAATTGGCCAAGATCCTCACCGGCGGCCTCTCCTACGCGGAAATGCCTATGCGCTCTTCCTCGATGATGCAAGCGCTGCATGCACCGACCGATTTTATTATCGAGCCGCTGCCCAATCACCTCTTTACCCGTGATACCTCCTGCTGGGTCTACGGTGGCGTCTCCATCAACCCGATGGCTAAGCCAGCTCGCCAACGTGAAACCAACCACGTGCGCGCCATTTACCGCTGGCACCCAACCTTCGCTGGCCAAGAATTCATCAAATACTTTGGTGATGAAGAGGCGCTGTACGACAACTCAACCATTGAGGGCGGTGACGTATTGGTCATTGGCCGTGGCAGCGTCTTGATTGGTATGTCTGAACGCACCACACCGCAAGGGGTGGAGCACCTCGCTGCCGGCCTATTTAAACACGGCCAAGCCAAACAAGTGATTGCGATGGAGCTGCCTAAACATCGCTCTTGCATGCATTTGGATACCGTGATGACCCACATGCGTGAAGACACCTTCTCCGTCTACCCAGAAGTGGTGCGCAAAGACGTCAAATGTTGGAGCTTGACGGGTGACGAGTCTGGCGCGGTGCGTGTCAAAGAGGAAGGCTACTTTGTCTCGGCGATTGAAAGAGCGCTCGGCGTTGGCCAACTCAACCTCATCACCACGGGCGGCGATAACTTCAACGCTGAGCGTGAGCAGTGGAACGACGCCAACAACGTGTTGACCGTCAAACCGGGCGTCGTGATTGGCTATGAGGGCAACACCTACACCAATGAAAAATACGACAAAGCCGGCATCAAGGTACTGCCCATCCCTGGGGATGAATTGGGACGAGGCCGCGGCGGCGCTCGCTGCATGAGCTGCCCGATTGAGCGCGATGGCATCTAAGCCCGCGGTCGTCACAGACGCCATCGTTATCAACCCATTCATCCTTATCATCGGATCAACAAGGAGCAAAAGCGGGCGCTTTTGCTCTGTGGAGACAGAGCTATGAACAAACAAACCGTCGTTGTCGCCCTAGGGGGCAATGCGCTACTTCGCCGCGGTGAGCCGCTCGAAGCCGAGGTGCAGCGCCACAACATTGAAATCGCGGTCAACACCATTGCCAAAATCGCCGAGCACTACAACGTGGTGTTGGTGCATGGCAACGGCCCGCAAGTGGGGCTGCTTGCGCTGCAAGGCCTTGAGTACAAGAAAGTCGCGCCCTACCCACTCGATGTGCTGGGCAGTGAAACCCAAGGCATGATTGGCTACATGCTGATGCAAGAGTTTAAAAACCAGATGCCGAGCACCAACATCACTTGCATGTTGACGCAAATGACCGTCGACCCAAATGATCCGGCCTTCGCCAATCCAACCAAACCGATTGGACCGATTTACCAAGAAGCCGAAGCGCGCGAACTGGCTGAGCGCTATCACTGGACCGTCAAACCCGATGGCGCGCATTTTCGCCGCGTCGTACCGAGCCCTAAACCAACAGGCATCATTGAACACGAAGCCATTACCAAGTTGATCGCCGAAGGGCATTTGGTGATCTGTACCGGTGGCGGCGGCATTCCTGTCAAACGGGAAGGCGGTAAATTGATGGGCGTTGAAGCGGTGATCGACAAAGACATGTCCGCCGCCTATCTCGCCAAACAGCTCAACGCCGACGCGCTATTGATCCTGACAGACGCCGACGCCGTCTACCTTGATTGGGGCAAGCCCACTCAGCATCCGCTACGTGCCACCACCCCTAGCGAGCTGGCGCACTATACGTTCGATGAAGGCTCGATGGGGCCAAAAATTGATGCCTCGTGCGAGTTCATTCGCCAAGGAGGCAAGGTGGTTGGCATCGGCGCCCTCGAAGATGGCCTAGCGATTTTGCAAGGCACCGCCGGCACCAACATCACCAAAGGCTAACAACCAACAACGAGGCTCGGGCCATCTTCGCGCCGAGCCTAAACAGGCATTGCACGTCATCATCTCTTTTTAAGAAGGAAATTCACCATGGCTTTCAATTTACGTAACCGCAACTTCCTTAAACTGCTCGACTTTACCCCACGTGAGATTGACCATCTGCTCGCGCTCTCTGCTGAACTGAAAAAAGCCAAATACAACGGTTACGAGCAGCCGCGTCTCAAAGGCAAAAACATCGCGCTGATTTTCGAAAAAACCTCAACCCGCACTCGCTGCGCGTTTGAAGTGGCGGCGTTTGACCAAGGCGCGCAAGTCTCCTACTTGGGCCCCTCTGGCTCACAAATCGGCCATAAAGAGTCAATGAAAGACACCGCACGCGTATTGGGACGTATGTATGACGGCATCGAATATCGCGGCTTTGGCCAAGAGATCGTCGAAGAGCTCGGCCGATACGCCGGTGTACCCGTCTGGAATGGCTTGACCGACGAGTTCCACCCCACCCAAATCCTCGCTGACTTCCTGACCATGATGGAACATGGCCGCGGCAAAGCGCTGCGCGACATCTCCTTTGCCTACCTTGGCGATGCACGCAACAACATGGGCAACTCCTTGATGGTGGGCGCGGCGAAAATGGGCATGGACATCCGCCTCGTTGCGCCAAAGCAGTTCTGGCCAGAAGAGAGTTTGGTCGCCACCTGCCGCGACATCGCCCTGACCACAGGCGCTAAAATCACGCTCACCGACGATGTGCAAGAGGGCGTGCAAGGCTGTGACTTCCTCTACACTGACGTCTGGGTATCGATGGGCGAAGCGAAAGAAGCGTGGGCTGAGCGCATCAATTTGATGCTGCCGTATCAAGTCAACATGGCGATGATCAAAGCCACCGGTAACCCGCACGTGAAGTTCATGCACTGCTTACCCGCCTTCCACGGCGAAGACACCACGGTCGGCAAACAGCTCGCGAGCGAATATCCCATGCTCAAAGACGGCTGTGAAGTGACGGATGAAGTGGTCGAGTCGGACTACTCGATTGTCTTCGACGAGGCGGAAAACCGCATGCACACCATCAAAGCGGTGATGGTGGCGACGCTCGGCGCGTAACCACCGGCTTTAGATGAACTAAGAGACTCGCGGGGCTGATAAAAGCCTCGCTTTATTAGAATAAATGACCAGAAAAACACTTTTTCATTAGTTTTTTATTTGGTGACAAGTGTCATATAGCCACACTTTTATTGGTGATAAACTCAGCGTGCGTAACGGCGCTTTTTCATTGAACAACCTACAAGGGTACATAGATGGAGCTGTGTACTCATTCCCATCAGGATGGCGATAATCATAATAAGGGGTCCTTATGAGTGACACTCTTCATCTCGCGGACGACCAATTTGCCGATGACAAAACCCTCACTTCAGCGTGCAAACGGCTACTGCAACAACAAAGCTTTTCCACTCAAAATGAGCTCAGAGAAGCCCTAGTGAACATCGGTTTCGAGGGCATCAGTCAATCGACCGTCTCTCGCTTGCTGTCGCAACTTGGCGTCGTCAAAGTGCAAAACGCCTGCGGCAAAAAAGTCTACTGCATCACGGTCGAAACTGCGCCAGTGCGCGTCGAGTCCTCCATCTCTTCGCAAATCGAGTTCATCACCCACAACCAATCCATGGTGGTCGTCAAAACCCACCCCGGCAGCGCCCAACTGGTCGCCCGCCTCGTCGACATCGACCCACACACCGAGATACTCGGCACCGTCGGCGGCAACGACACCGTACTCATCATCCCAAAAGACACACAAAAGATAGATGCGTGTGAGCGGATTGTGCGGATGAGATTAGGAGTGAGTTCATAGGGAATAGGTCCTAGAGGCGAGTGCCTAGTTCCTAGAGGGATGGTGATGGGTGATGGGTACAATCTTCTAGGCACTAGGAACTAGAAACTAGGCACTAGGAACTAGAAACTAGGCACTAGGAACTAGAAACTAGGCACTAAAAACTAGAAACTATTTGAAACTTATCCATCCGATCTCCTGTCTGATTGAGTTACACTGAATCCATCTTAGTTAACGTGACGGTCTTATGCGCTTCGCTTTCTCGCTTGTTGTACTGATTCTTTCTCTCTTTTCGAGCTCGGTGTGGGCTCTGTTTGGCAATTCGCAATCTACGTTCAGTCCTGCCAATGAGGACAATCGTTTTGTCACTGTTGATGAGGCGTTTGCCTTCAATGCGGTGCAGCAAGGCGCGCGGGTCTATCTCGATTGGCAAATCAAGCCAGATTACTATCTCTATCAAGATAAGATTGCCATCAGTGGCGAGCACATCACGTTAGGCGATATCACACTGCGCCAAGGTGAGCCCTATCATGATGAGTTTTTCGGTGACGTGAACATCTACACCACGCCGCTGTTTGTCGAGGTGCCTTTGGCCGAGTATCAAGCCGGGGCTCGCTTAATGGTTCAATACCAAGGCTGCGCCAAAGCCGGTTTCTGTTATCCGCCAGAAACTAAGGTCATTGACCTGACCTCGTTTGATTTTCAAGACGCCGATGTAGTCATCGCGCCCACCGCCACCAATTCAGAAAAGACGCCTATTACGACTGACACGGCGACAGACTCATCACGCTCACAACAGGCACAACTAGCCGATCGCATCAGCGAGAGCGTTTGGACACCACTGCTGTTTCTCGCACTGGGTATTGGCCTCGCCTTTACCCCATGTGTCTTGCCGATGTACCCGATTTTGACCAGCATTGTGCTCGGCGGCGGTCAGATCAACACGCGCCGCGCATTGGGCCTTTCGTTTGTCTACGTGCAAGGCATGGCATTGACTTACACCTTGCTCGGCTTGGTGGTGGCGCAAGCCGGTTTGCAGTTCCAAGCGGCGATGCAGCACCCCGCGGTGTTGATAGGGCTGAGTGTGTTATTCGTCGCGCTGGCCTTGTCGATGTTTGGGCTCTATACGCTGCAACTGCCAAGTCGCCTGCAAACTTGGCTCAATCAACTGAGCAGTCAGCAGCAAGGTGGCAATCTGCTCGGTGTGTTTAGCATGGGGGCGATTTCTGGTTTAGTCTGCTCACCCTGCACCACAGCGCCGCTGTCGGGCGCGCTCTTGTATGTGGCGCAAAGCGGCGACTTATTTACCGGAGGGATCACCCTCTACGCGTTAGCACTTGGTATGGGCATTCCTCTGATTTTGGTCGCGGTCTTTGGCAATCAGCTATTGCCCAAAGCGGGAGAGTGGATGAATCGCGTCAAGACGCTGTTTGGCTTTATCCTCCTCGCGGCGCCGATTTTCTTGCTTGAACGCATCCTGCCCGAGCTGTGGAGCAGTGCGCTGTGGTCGGGGCTCGGTATCACGGCGTTTGGCTGGCTCTATCACAGTAAAAATGCGCTGCCTTTTGGCGGCTGGAAGCAAAGTGTAGTGGGCATTATTGCGGTGCTCGGCTTGTTCGCCAGCGCTCAGCCGCTGCTCAATCTTTGGTTTGATGGCCCAAGCACCCACTCGCCAGCCGCTCCGAGCATTGAGTTTACCCGCATCAACAACGTCGCCGAGCTCAACTTAGCCCTCAGCCAAGCCCGAGAGCAAGGCAAACCTGTGATGCTCGATTTTTATGCCGACTGGTGCGTCGCGTGTAAGGAGTTTGAGAAATACACCTTCCACCAAGCCGATGTGGAAGCCAAGCTGAGCGAGTTTGTGTTGTTGCAAGCCGACGTCACCCGCAACCAAGTGCAAGACATCGAACTACTCAAGCAACTCGGCGTGCTCGGGTTACCGACCATTGATTTTTGGGATGCCAATGGCCAGCCGATGCAACATGCTCGCATAACAGGATTTATGCCAGCCGAGACGTTTTTAGCGCACCTTGAGGCGTCTTACCCAAAGCCATGACAGGCGCCTCAGATTTGCGTTCAAAACCCGATACACTTCAGACTTTTAGCGGATAAAGATTGTCCGCCGCGGCAAAGCTGACAATAATTCTATTAACTAAATCATCATAAGTGTGCAACGTCATGGACTCGACCTACACCATCATCATCGCAGACGATCACCCGCTGTTTCGCAACGCGTTGTTCCAATCGGTACATATGGCGGTCAGTGGGGCCAATCTGCTTGAGGCCGATTCCCTCGATGCCTTGATGACGCTGCTCGCCAAAGAAGATGAGCCCGACTTGCTGCTGCTCGATCTGAAAATGCCAGGCGCCAATGGCATGTCTGGCTTGATTCAACTGCGCGCCGAGTACCCAGAGTTGCCGATTGTGGTGGTCTCAGCCAGTGAAGAGCCTTCCGTGGTCACGCAAGTGAAAAGCCACGGCGCGTTTGGTTTTATCCCTAAATCGAGTGACATGCGCGAGCTGGTGAAAGCCCTCAATCAAGTGCTGGCGGGCGACCCTTACTTCCCTGAGGGCTCTATTGTTGAGAATGCAGCGTGCAATGATCTCGCTGAGAAAATGGCGACCCTCACCCCGCAGCAGTACAAGGTACTGGGTATGCTCTCCGACGGACTGCTCAACAAGCAGATCGCCTATGAGCTCAACGTCTCAGAAGCGACCATCAAAGCGCACATGACGGCCATTTTCCGCAAGCTGGGGGTAAAAAATCGCACCCAAGCGGTAATACTACTTAGCGAACTCAACGACTAGCACTAACAGAAGACAGGCCAACTCTACTCTGGCTCTTGCGAGTCCGGAAGGCACAGACCCAACTGCGTCACTTCGTAGTTCTCCACTTTGGAGATGACAAACCTCAGCCCCTGCCAATCAAAACTGTCACCAAGCACCACTTGATGGGGCAGTTGCTCCGCCACCAACTGCTTTAGCGTGAACGTCGCGTATTCAACAGGCACATCAATGCCGTAGTGCTGACACACATCGCTAAGCGAAACCTCTGCGGCAAAAAAGAAGTCACCAAAGAAACGGGTTTGAGTTTCCGCCAAAGGCGCAGTGCTAAACAGTTGGCTTAACGGCTCAAGGTTCTCTTCTCGGCCCAGCACGCATAAAGTGTCGCCCGCTTGCAGCACAGTGCTGCCCGATGGGTGGAGCAAAGTTCGCTGACGAAACAGCGCCGCAATCCGCGTTCCATCAGGCATCGCCAACTTACTCAGTGGCTCACCAATACACCACTTCTCCGCTTCCAAGCGATAAACATAGAGCTCCCAATTGCTGGTTGGGAAAATCTCGATCCCTGCCCGTGCCACCGGCGCGGGCTGAGGTGGCAGCTCTACTTTGGCCAGCTTGGCCGCCTTGGTTAAACTCACGCCTTGCACGATCAGCGAGACCATAACGACGAAAAAGGCGATATTGAAATACATCTGCGCATTGGGCAGCCCAGCCATCAAAGGGAATACCGCCAAAATGATCGGCACAGCGCCGCGCAATCCGACCCAACTTAAAAACCACTTCTCCCTGGAGCGAAACTTGCCAAACGGCAGCAAACTGAGCCACACCGCAATAGGGCGAGCAAATAAAATCATGCCGAAGGCGAGCACCAGTGCCGGCAGTGCGATGTCGAGTAAATCTTTCGGATTGACCAACAGACCAAGCACAACAAACATGATGATCTGGCTAAACCATGTCAGTCCATCCATGACATTCAAAATCGAGTGTTTTGAGCGCGTCGGCAAATTACCCAGCAGCAAACCAAACAGATAAATGGTGAGAATACCGCTGCCGCCCAAGGTATTCGACAATGCAAACAGCCCAACGCCAAGCCCCGAAACCAGAATCGGGTACATGCCTTCTGGTAATTGGATGCGATTGATGATTTGCAAAGACAACCAGCCGCCACCAAGCCCAAGGGCGATGCCGATACCAAACTGCATCATAAAACTCAGTGACACGAACCCAACGCTGAGCACCGCGGTTGGATCCGCCAGTACCGCAATCAAGGTAATGGTGAGAAACACCGCCATCGGATCATTGGTGCCTGATTCAATCTCCAACGTCGCGCCCACCCGTTCATTGATGCTGCGCCCTTTAAGGAGTGAAAAGACCGCCGCTGCATCAGTGGAACCCACTATCGCGCCAAGCAGCAAGCCTTGTAGCAAAGTGAGATTGAAGAGCCAGGTGGCGAGCAAACCAGTGAGAAACGTGGTACAAAATACGCCAAAGGTGGCCAAAGAGAACGCGGGCCAAAAAGCGAGCCGAAAACTGCTGAGCCGAGTCCGCAAGCCACCATCGAGCAAGATGATGGCCAGGGCTAAGTTACTGACCAGATAGGTAGTGGAGTAGCTGTCAAACTTGATGCCTCCCGGGCCGTCTTGACCGGCCAGCATACCGACGCAGAGAAACAACACGAGGATCGGCACACCCAGGCGCGAGGAGAGCTGGCTGAATAACACACTGATAACAAGAAGAAGCGTCCCAGTGAGAAACAGTCCATTAATCATATCTACTGTCAAGCTTTACCCTCCTTAAATACAATTGGAGTCAATGAGTTATTCTACCCATAGTTCCCTCTTGGCAGTAGCGAGAAATTGTCAACATATGCAAATTGTCGGTGAACAAATCGACACTGATTGAACGATTCTTTGCTCAAGACATTAGACCTTTGGCTAACTTAACAAGTTATTAACATCACAAAATTATCAGTAAACCTCGCTAAGCGCCCATTTTAGGGCGCTTTTTGTCGTTATCGCCCCGACTAAAGTTGAAAGGTTTTTCGCCCATTGCCTTGCTAATGTACATGGTGAAACATTTTTTTAACAAGCGCTAACCTCAAAAGCAGGTTAACCGAACACCCCATTTAACTAGCGAAATCGTAAGGAGGCGGCAATGGCGTTCGAAAGTCAGGAAAGAGCCAAAGCCTACTGGGATAAAAACGTAAAACTGATGATCACCTTAATGGTCATCTGGTTTGTCGTATCTTTTGGCTGCGGCATATTATTTGTCGACGTACTGAATGAAATTCAAATCGGTGGATACAAACTCGGCTTCTGGTTTGCCCAGCAAGGCTCCATCTATGCGTTTCTTGGCATTATTTTCTACTACGCGTGGAAGATGCGCCAACTGGACCGTGAATTCGGCGTGGATGAGTAAGGAGTCACTCAGATGGATTTGAAAACAATCACGTACCTTGTTGTGGGTGCCACTTTTATCCTCTATATCGGGATTGCGATTTGGGCACGCGCTGGGTCAACCAAAGAGTTTTATGTCGCAGGTGGCGGGGTTAACCCGATTGCCAATGGTATGGCGACGGCAGCGGACTGGATGTCAGCGGCGTCGTTTATCTCGATGGCGGGTCTGATTGCCTTTATGGGCTACGGCGGCTCCGTCTTCTTAATGGGTTGGACGGGCGGCTACGTGCTTCTCGCGCTGCTGC
Source organism: Vibrio sp. R12-SG2-ISO1 (assembly GCF_059834045.1). Lineage (NCBI taxonomy): Bacteria > Pseudomonadati > Pseudomonadota > Gammaproteobacteria > Vibrionales > Vibrionaceae > Vibrio > Vibrio sp. R12-SG2-ISO1. The sequence continues at coordinate 91,671 of NZ_JCBDGO010000029.1, forward strand.
TCGCCCCTTATCTACGTAAATTCGGTAAGTTCACCGTACCTGAGTTTGTCGGTGAGCGTTTCTACTCCAACACCGCGCGCGTGGTGGCGGTTGTCTGTCTTATCATCGCATCGGTGACCTACGTTATCGGTCAGATGAAAGGCGTGGGCGTGGCGTTTGGTCGCTTCTTGGAAGTGGACTACTCGACTGGCCTGTTGATCGGTATGTGTATCGTGTTTGTCTACGCGGTTATGGGCGGCATGAAAGGCATCACCTACACGCAGATTGCTCAGTATTGCGTACTCATTCTTGCTTACACTATCCCTGCAATCTTTATCTCTCTGCAACTGACCGGGCACCCTCTGCCACAAATTGGCCTAGGTAGTACCCTCTCCGGTACGGATGTCTATCTGCTCGACCGGCTCGATCAAGTGGTGACCGAACTCGGCTTCACCGAGTACACCACCCAAGTGCGGGGCGATACCCTCAACATGTTCGTCTACACCATGTCACTGATGATTGGTACGGCAGGTCTTCCGCACGTTATCATCCGTTTCTTCACGGTGCCAAAAGTGCGTGATGCGCGTACCTCTGCCGGTTGGGCATTGGTGTTCATCGCAATTCTTTACACCACAGCGCCAGCCGTATCGGCGATGGCTCGCTTGAACCTGATGGACACAGTGAACCCAGCGCCAGGCCAACATCTGGCTTATGATGAGCGTCCTGACTGGTTTAAGAACTGGGAAAAAACCGGCCTACTTGGCTTTGATGACAAAAACAACGATGGCTATATCCAATACACATCGAGCGCTGCCACTAACGAACTGAAAGTGGACAACGACATCATGGTATTGGCCAACCCTGAGATTGCGAAACTGCCTAACTGGGTGATCGCATTAGTCGCTGCCGGTGGTCTTGCGGCGGCACTGTCGACCGCTGCGGGCTTGCTATTAGCGATCTCCTCCGCCATCTCCCATGACTTGATCAAAGGGGTCATCAACCCGAACATCTCCGAGAAGAAAGAGCTGATGGCGAGCCGGATATCCATGGCCGTCGCCATTGCGGTGGCGGGTTATCTTGGTCTCAATCCTCCCGGCTTTGCCGCAGGTACGGTCGCCTTGGCCTTTGGTCTTGCCGCCTCCTCGATCTTCCCAGCATTGATGATGGGTATCTTCAGCAAGAACATCAACAAAGAGGGCGCGATTGCAGGCATGATCGCCGGTATCACCATCACGCTGTTCTACGTATTCCAGCACAAGGGTATCTTGTTTATCTCTGACTGGACTTACCTAGAGAGCTGGGGCAGCAACTGGTTCCTAGGCATTGAGCCTAACGCCTTTGGTGCCATCGGTGCTGTCGTCAACTTCATCGTCGCGTTCGCGGTGTCGAAAGTGACTGCAGAAACGCCACAAGAAGTGAAAGATTTGGTCGAGCACGTGCGTGTTCCAGCCGGTGCTGGCGAAGCGGTTGACCATTAATCCTTAACCTCTACCACAAAAGCCCCGTTTGGGGCTTTTTTATTCTTCAAATTGGGTTAACTTACTTTTGTAAAGAAAAACTTGGAGCTGTTGCAAGGAAGCCAAGATGTTCAAAAATAAACACTTTATCATTGCTCTATTGATTGCCCCGATTCTCTCCATCATCGCCTATTTCGGTACCGATTTGGCCGTGAGTGAAAAGCCACACGCCGCCAAAGAGGGCCAAGCGTATAAGTTGGTCAGCAAATCCAACTGCCGCTATACCAGCGGTCTGTGTGACATGGAAAATGGCGAGTTCAAAATTAAGTTTCGCTCTGAAAAGTTGACCGAAGAGACGTTAGAACTCTCAATGAGTTCGCTGCACCCACTGCAAGGGGTCAAACTCTCACTAGTGAATAACATCGACACCACCACGCCCCCCGTCGACATGCAACGCGCCGACAGTGAAGGTAAACAGTGGTTCATCACCCTACCCAGCCCCGCCTCCCAAGAGAGCTGGCTGCGCGTCGCGGCGCAATCCGATGGTACCCTCTACTACGGTGACACCCAAACGGCGTTTGTGACCTATGAGACCTTGTTTACTGGCAATGAATGATGGGCCGCAAAGGAACCATGAACGAAAAGGGAAAGCGATGTTCGCTTTCCCTTTTCGTTTACACCGATGAATTTTCCGTCAGGCTAAAGCCCATTCAGCATGGCTCTCAATTTCAACGGTTTGACCGGCTTGGCGATAAACGCAAATCCGCTCGACTCGATGCCTTGCATCATCTCTTGGGTGCGATCGGCGCTGATGATCACCCCTTTAAATCGCGCGCCCAGTCGCAAGCGACATTGCTGCAACACTTCTAAACCCGTTCGGCCGTGATCGAGACGGTAATCGGACAAAATCACATCCGGCTGCCACTGCTCGTCCATCGCCGCCAGCGCGCTGACCAGATCGGTGGCGCTGCGCACCTCACATCCCCAGCGGCCAAGCAGTGTCTCCATCCCGACCAGAATATCCGTTTCGTTATCGACACACAGCACGCGCAAGTGGCTGAGATCGCCAACACTCGGCGCAGCGGCAGGCGCAGGAGCTGGGCTGGCATGCACCGCGCGCGGCAGACGAATCGAGAACACGCTGCCACGCCCAGGCCATGAACGCATCCCTATTTCATGATTGAGTACATGCGCGATGCCTTTGGAAATGGCGAGCCCGAGACCCAACCCTTGATCGCGTAGCCCTTGGCCATCTTGGGCATGGCTGCCACGATTAAACTCTTCAAAGATCTCTTGCTGCTTGTCTTCATCAATCCCCACGCCGTTATCCCACACCTCAATGCGTGCCTCACCTTGAATGCGGCGCACGCCGAGCACCACCTTGCCTTGTGGGTTGTAACGAAACGCATTGGTGAGGAAGTTTTGCACCACGCGGCGCAGCAGTTTAGGGTCCGATTCGACCACCAAATCACTCGGCATCATGCGAAAGTCGATGCCTTGCTTTTTCGCCAGAGCGCTGAACTCGGCATTAAGGTTGGAGAGCACATCATTGAGCGCAAAGGGGTGAATGTGCACTTCCAGCTTGCCAGACTCCAAACGCGAAATATCGAGCAGATCGCCAATCAAATCTTCTGCCGCGCCAAGGGCACTTTCGATATGGTGAGCAAGACGCTGCGCCTCGGACTCTTTCCCCTCCTCCATAGCAGTCGAAGAAGAAATAGAGACCGAGTCAGCTTTCGTCACTTCAGATAAGGAGGAGGCAAACAAGCGCGCGGCATTGAGCGGCTGCATCAAATCGTGGCTCACCGCGGCCAAAAAGCGTGATTTGGACTGCGATTCGCGCTCGGAACGCTGGGTTGCACTGACCAATTTTTTGTTGAGTTTTTCCAGCTCAAAGGTGCGCTCTCGAACGCGCTCTTCTAGGGTTTCATTGGCGTCGATCAACGCCTGCTCGGCGTCGCGGAACACGGTAATGTCGGTAAAACTCATCACAAAACCGCCGCCGGGCATCGGATTGCCTTGCACCTCAATCACGCGCCCATCGGGCCGCACGCGTGAAGAGGTATGACGCGTGCCTTGTTCTAAGTGATACACCCGCCTGCGAACGTGATCTTCTGGGTCACCGGGGCCACACAGTCCCTGCTCGGCGTTGTGGCGAATCACATCGGCAATTGGCCTACCCACTTGAATCAAGCCGGGCGGAAACTCAAATAACTCAAGATAACGCTGGTTCCACGCCACCAAACGCAACTGCTTGTCCACCACAGCAATGCCTTGGCCGATATGCTCAATCGCCCCTTGCAGCAAGCCGCGACTGAAGTCATACAGCTCGGATGCCTCATCGACAATGGTCGCCACCTCTTCAAGCTGCATGTTACGCCCTTGCAGCGCAGAGGTGAGCACCAACTTCGCTGACGAGGCACCAAACACGCCGGCCAGCACCCGCTCAGTATGGCGAATCAAGGTCGAAGGCGCTTGCTGATTAGGCATCAGTGTCTCGCGTTGCTGCTGCCAATATTGACGAAACGCGCTGCGCACCCGCTGCCTGCCGACAAAGCGTGAGGCAAGCATTTCCAGCTCACCGACCGTCACTCGGCTCTGGTAGAGGCTCATGTTCTCACTCTCTGGCAGCGGCGTACCGATAAAAGAGGCTGACTGTAACCGCTCACTGAGGCTCGAGCGCGTGACGCTCGACACCAGCAAATAGAAGAACAGGTTAGCGCTGATGCTCAGCAACATCCCCCAATCAGAGCGCGCAATGCCCAGTGATGCCAACCCTTCTGGCGGTGTGATGATCCACAACAGGAAGTTGCTTTGTGCATCCCCCGCTAAGATGCCGGTTTGGCTCATCAAGGTGATCAGCCACAAGGTAAAACCAAAACCTAGCCCGACATAGACGCCTTTGCGATTGCCTTGACGCCAGTACATACCGCCAATCAGCGCTGGGGCAAACTGGGTGATCGCCGCAAACGAGAGAAAGCCAATTGCAGAGAGCGAATGAATGCTGCCCAGCGCCTGATAAAAGCCCCAAGCGCCAAGCAGTAGCAGTAAAATCAAGCCGCGACGAATGATCAGCAGCAAGCCAGAGAAGTGACGATGGTTACGATGCGAGAGGCGCATCCGACGCAGCAGCAATGGCATCACCATATCATTCGACACCATGATCGCCAGCGCGATGGTCGAGACAATCACCATGCCACTGGCCGCCGAGGTGCCGCCCAAAAACGCCAGCAGAGCGAAATCTTGCGCGCCCACCGCCATCGGCAAGCTGATCACATACGTATCTGGGCTTTCGCCGCTTAAGATGCCTTGGCCGACCCACGCAATCGGCAGCACGAACAGTCCCATCAACACCAGGTAGAGCGGGAAGAGCCAGCGCGCGGTATGCAAATCTTGCGCGCGTTCGTTCTCCACCACCATGGTATGAAACTGACGTGGCAAACAGACGATCGCCATCATGGTCAGGGCGGTGTGGATCAGCAAGGTCGGGATATTGGGGGATTGATACGTCTCGGCGGCAATCGCCATCAACTGAATGTCACTGCGACGAAAGGCGAGATAGAGAATAAAACAGCCGACAACTAAAAACGCCACCAGCTTGACCAGCGACTCAAACGCAATCGCCATCATCATACCGCGGTGGTGCTCGGTATTATCAATATGACGCGTACCAAACAGCATGGTAAACACCGCCAGCGCCCCGACCACAAACCAGGACACATCAAAACCAAAGCGGGCGAAATCCTCACTCACACTCGGCGCGATGATCTCTAGCCCCATGGTAATGCCACGCAGTTGCAGCGCGATGTAGGGCAAAATGCCAATCACAGCAATAAAGGTGATCGCCACTGCTAGCCCTTGAGATTTGCCATAACGAGCCGCGATAAAATCGGCGATCGAAGTAATATGCTCACGCTTGGCGGTGATCACCAAGCGAGCGAGGACGCGCCAACCGAGGGTAAAGACCAGAATCGGCGCCACATAGATAGGCAGAAAGGACCAAGGATTGCTGCTCGCCTGACCAACGGTGCCATAAAACGTCCACGAGGTGCAGTAAACCGCTATCGAGAGGCTATAGACCCAAGGCCGCCAGCGCGACAACCACTTAACGCGATTATCGCCATACCATGCGATCAAAAAAAGCAGACCAAGATAGAGAAGCGAAACCGCGATCACCAACCAACCTTGCATTCGATATCCTTATCGTCGTTTATCGGTACTCCCCATCGCCGCGCCAGTGAGGTGAGCGATAAGGGTTAACTTATTAAACGAATTTGCTGGCGGCAACTCAATCGACTTGAGTAAATTCTGTGCTTTACGCGCCGCTTTCCGTGGCTTTTTCTCCCTCTTGCGGCTCTGCTTCCTTGGCGGATTGTGCTTCATTGACAAATTGCTCAGAGGTCACAGGATTCTCTTGTGGCGCCACTTTGATAAATAGCGACACAGCGCCCATCAAGGCCATCGCCCAGAAGACGTTCGCGCCCCAGTGCTCAAAGCCCCAGCCGCTTAAGGTCGTCATCAAGGCAATCACAGCGCCAAGCGGAATGGCATTGTACAAGGCTTGCAGCGCCACCATTTTTCTCTGCTCGGAGTGTTGGATGTATTGAATCGCGGCAATGTGCGCCACCGCAAAGGTCACGCCGTGCAGCAGTTGAATCAGCACCAAAGCGAGCAGTAGCGTCGTCGATGCCGTCATGCCCCAACGCACCATCACGCCGATTGAGGCGAGAGCAAACATAGCGCGCAGTGACCAACCAGAAAACAGTCGCTTGCTCAGGGCAAACACCGCCACTTCCGCCACCACCCCTAAGCTCCACAAATAGCCGATGATGTCTTCGGAGTACCCCGCCGCTTTCCAATGAATCGCACTAAAGCTGTAGTACGCCGCATGACTGCCCTGAATCAGCGCCACCAGCAGGAGAAACTTCACCACTGGCCCTTCACGCAGCAGCTCCATCAGTTTCGGTCTCACGCCTGCGCTGACATCGCTGGTCACCGGCATAGGCTGGATGCGCCTTAAACTCATTAGCCAAGCCGCCAACATGCCCGCCATCGCCGTCAACACAATCATGTCGCTGCCAAAATGGGCAACCATAAACCCGACCACGGTCGAGCCGGCAATAAAGGCAATCGAGCCCCACAAGCGCGTGCGACCATAATCGAGCTTATTGAGCCGCGCGTAGTAGTTGGCCATCGCATCAGAGAGCGGCACAATCGGCCCGCAGCAAAGGTTAAACAACACCGTCGCCAGCGCCATTAACCAAAAACTTCCGCCGGTAAAAAAGTGGAAACCGACAAACAGCAGCCCCGCCAAACTGAACCAACGCAGCGCCGGCATCAAGTGCTCTACCTTATGAATGCGCGGCGTTAACACCAAGTTCGCCACGCAGCGCGTCGCAAAGCCAATCCCAACCAAGACACCAATGTCGGTCGGCGTCACTCCTTGGTTTTCAAACCACAGCGCCCAAAACGGCAAATAGACGCCATAAGCAAAAAAGAACCCCGCAAAATATTGTGAGATCCAACCATAAGGAGAAGGAGTGAACATGCAAACCTCAGTCAGGATAAGGGAGTAGATAACGGCGGCATTATGACCGCGTTTGCATGGAATAAAAAGGGAACATTTCTCACCAAAGTGTTTCCTGAATATGGGGGAGTTCCTTGAGGCGAGTGCCTAGATCCTAGAAGTGGGTTGCTAGAAGCACGAGCCGAGTTCTTAGAATCAGACCTCTAGGAACTAGGCACTAGAAACTCGGCACTCTTCTTACACCCATTATGAAAATGCTGGAGTTCGGCGCTGCCTTGTAGCAAAAAGCCGTGATAGCGGGCTTTGACTAACTGGTAGTCGAGTGCAGGGGCATACCAGAAAGTGATGCGCTCTTCCCCGGTTTGTTCAACGGGAATCACCGCTATCTCGCCCCAAATCCCAACAGAGATGCGGGTTGGAGAGAGGACTTGATACTGATAGGGCTCGGGGCCATCAGAGGCTTGGCGCGTCAATGAAAAGCGTTGCTCGCCATTTTTGATGTGCTGACGAATTTGTATCGATAAGGTATCGACGTCGCGCAGTGGGGCCTCCCCATTGTCATAGTGGTGAATCTGCCCATCCAGGTTAACGCGAGTCTGCGTACCATCGCTAGAAAAATCGACGCTCATGTCTCGGCTGCGAAACCCCGACACCTTCTGATGAAACGAGGTGGTCAGCCAGCTTTGGCTCGCCTCTGACCACACCAATGTCGCGGTTTGATCATAGCGAGTGCCTATGCCTAAAATGCTGGCATGACTTTGTGAAGAGACCGTCGCGCTTTGCCCTTGCCAGCGCTCCACCCGATGCATCTCTCCGGTGCGAATGCCACTGAGATAAATCGCGTAGTCGGCACTTTTTTCACAAAATGGCGCAGACTCAAGCGGCATGGATACCGACACAGTGCCAAGCCACACACTGAACAACCACATCGATGTCCGAGTAAAACAGGGCATGAAACATCCGAATCATAAGAAATCAATGGTAAGCGTGCATTATACGTAACCAACCGTATTAGTAACGAGTTTTTGGGTAGGGGTTATGGGTGGAGGGTGGAAGTGGCCCCTCTAGGAACTAGGCACTAGGAACTAGGCACTAGGAACTTGCCCCCTATAAGACCAAAGTCGTCTGGCATTTATACGCTGATCGCGCACACTTTATTTATTCACCTACCCCGAACTGTAGAGCGAGAGTGTAGAGCCGCTATGCCTGATAAATTCAATATGCAGTCACCGCCGTTTGATAGGCTGAGTGAAGCGCAGCAAACCGAGCTGCGCTCGGCGCTGGATGTCGCCTATTTCCGCACAAAGGAGAGCTTGATTAGGCCCGGCGCGCGTGTGGAGCATCTGCATATTTTGATCAAAGGCGCGGTGGAAGAGCGCTCGCAGGATGGCAACGAAATTTTTGCTCACTACGCCAATGATGACTTGTTTGATGTGCGCGGCCTGTTTGATGGCCAATCCAAGCACCATTACGTGGCGCTAGAAGATACCCTCGCTTACCTGCTGCCCAAAGCGACCTTTATGTCGCTCTACAACGAGAATGGCCAGTTCGCCGCCTATTTTGATACCAATCTGGCGCGCCGTCAGGCGTTAATTGAAGCCGCGCAGCAGCAGCAAAACTTGGCCGAGTTCATTCTGACCAAAGTCGATAAAGCCATCTATCATCCACCGATGGTGATTGCCCCCAACATGCCGCTCAATGAGGTGACGCGCACACTCAAAGAGAACGCTATTGATGCCGCGCTGGTGCGGTTAGAAGAGGGTGACCCAAGGCTTGCCGACCGCCCTCATGAGCTGCCCTTTGGCATTGTCACGCGCACCAATATGCTCCATGCGGTCATGTTGGATGACCACCCGCTCGACACCCCAGTGGGCGAGATCGCAACCTTTCCTGTCATCCATGTCGACGATGGCGAGTTTCTGTTTAATGCGATGATCAAAATGACGCGTCAACGCATGAAGCGCGTGATGGTCGCCGATGGCAAAGAAGCGGTCGGCATGCTGGATATGACGCAAATCCTCAGCGCCTTTTCCACTCACTCACATGTGTTGAGTTTGAGCATTGCCAGAGCGAGCAGTGTCGAAGAGCTCGCGCTCGCATCGAACCGCCAGCGCCACTTGGTCGAGAGCCTGCTTGGCAATGGTATTCGCACCCGCTTTATCATGGAGCTGATTTCTGCCGTTAATGAACAAATTATTGAGAAAGCCTTTGAACTGATTGTTCCTCCCGCCCTTCACGATCACTGCTGTTTGATCGTTTTAGGCTCAGAAGGGCGTGGGGAGCAGATCTTAAAAACCGACCAAGACAACGCGCTTATCCTCGCCCCCGACCTCGAATGGCCGCAGTGTGAAGCCGTCATGCAACAGCTGACCCATACCTTGCAGCAGCTGGGTTATCCGCTCTGCCCGGGCAATGTGATGGTCAACAATCCGCAGTGGGTCAAAAGCCAATCGCAATGGAGCGCCACGTTGAGCCGCTGGGCCAAAGCGAGCAGTGCCGAGCAGATCATGAACTTGGCGATTTTCAGTGATGCGCATGCGGTGGCGGGCAATCTCACGCTCCTCGACCCCATCATGGAACACCTTCATCGCTTGATGTTCAACAACATGTTGGCGCTGCAGGACTTTTGTCGTCCGGCGCTGCAATTCTCTCTGCCGCTGACGCTGTTTGGCAACGTCAAAACCGACAAACAGGGGGTCGATCTGAAAAGTGGCGGCATCTTCCCCATCGTGCATGGTATTCGTACCTTGGCGCTAGAATACGGCATTGAAGAGCACAACACCTTTGAACGCATCGAAAGCCTCGCGCGCAAGAAAATCCTCGAGCCCGATACCGCCGACAACCTCAGTGAAGCGCTGAAACTGTTTTTTAAACTGCGCCTTCATCAGCAGCTTGGTAACCAACACACCCACAACCGAATTGACCTCAAACAGCTCGATCGCACCGAGCGCGATCTGCTGCGCCACAGTTTGCACGTGGTGAAGAAATTTAAGCAGTTTCTCAGCTATCACTACCAGATCCGAGATTGAGGTCATCCATGAACCTATTGATGCGTCGTTACTGGTACTACAAACTCAAAGGCAGCCCCTACCAATCGTTATTTGGCGCGTTGCAAAAAGGGGAGTACGTGTCACTCGATTGTGAAACCACCAGCCTGGACCCCAACCGCGCCGAGCTAGTCACCATTGCGGCGACCAAAATCATCGACAATCGCATCCTCACCAGTGCGCCCTTTGAAGTGCGCCTACGCGCGCCGCAATCGCTCGACTCGGGCTCAGTGAAAATTCACCACATTCGCCACCAAGACTTGCTCGATGGCATCGATGAAAAGCGCGCTCTGATCAAACTGCTCGATTTTATCGGCAATCGGCCTTTAGTAGGCTATCACATCCGCTACGACAAGAAGATCCTCGACTTAGCGTGTCGTAAGCAGTTGGGCTTTCCTCTGCCCAACCCACTCATCGAAGTGAGTCAGATCTACCACGACAAGCTGGAAAAGCACCTACCCAACGCCTATTTCGATTTGAGTCTCGATGCCATCTGCAAACACCTCGATCTGCCGCTGCAAAACCGCCATGACGCGCTGCAAGACGCCATCGCCGCAGCGATGGTGTTTGTGCGTTTAACCCACGGCGACCTACCGAGCCTTAACTTGCCCTACGTCTCACGCTGAACGTAAGCAAGAAGAACGTACACAAGGAGAGTGCGCGAGATCGCAAAGTTCGCCATTACGCCGACCACGGCCACCGATATCTCGCCCATTCATCCTAAAGTCTAATTGTCGAATCGAGGGCGGTGGCCGAAAGTGAACAGTAATTCAAACGCTCACCGTTTAAAACGACAACAAACAGGACACCTTTGCTTGGCAAGCCCAAGCAGAGCATAAGGAGATTAGCCATGAGTGAAGCCCACGTGTATCCAGTCAAAGAGAACATCAAAGCCACGACCCACGCAGACAATGACACCTACCTTGCCATGTACCAGCAATCGGTCACGGACCCAACCGCGTTTTGGAGCGAGCACGGCAAAGTGGTGGATTGGATCAAACCCTTCACTAAAGTCAAAAGCACCTCGTTCGATACCGGCCACGTCGATATTCGCTGGTTTGAAGATGGCACACTGAACGTCTCCGCAAACTGTATTGACCGCCACCTGGCTGAGCGCGGCGATGACGTCGCCATCATCTGGGAAGGGGACGACCCGGCAGACGACAAAACACTCACGTTTAACGAGTTGCACCAAGAGGTGTGCCGTTTCTCTAACGCCCTGAAAGAGCAAGGCGTACACAAAGGCGATGTGGTCTGTCTGTACATGCCAATGGTACCGGAAGCGGCGATCGCCATGCTGGCCTGTACCCGCATTGGCGCGGTGCACACCGTCGTGTTTGGCGGCTTTTCACCGGAAGCGCTCTCTGGCCGTATTATTGACTCCGACGCCAAAGTGGTGATCACCGCCGATGAAGGCGTGCGCGGCGGTCGTGCGGTGCCTTTGAAGAAAAACGTCGATGAAGCGCTCACCAACCCCGAAGTGAAAACGATTGAAAAAGTGGTGGTGTTCAAACGTACAGGCGGCGACATTGATTGGCACGATCACCGCGATGTGTGGTGGCACAAAGCCACCGCCGCAGCCTCTGATCACTGCCCACCGGAAGAGATGAAAGCCGAAGATCCGCTCTTTATCCTCTACACCTCAGGCTCAACGGGCAAACCCAAAGGCGTGCTGCACACCACAGGCGGCTACCTCGTCTACGCCACCATGACATTCAAATACGTGTTTGACTATCAACCGGGCGAAACCTTCTGGTGTACCGCCGATGTGGGTTGGATTACCGGTCACACCTATCTGATTTATGGCCCGCTCGCCAATGGCGCCAAAACCATTTTGTTTGAAGGCGTGCCTAACTATCCCAACACCAGCCGCATGAGCGAAGTGGTCGACAAGCATCAAGTCAACATTCTCTACACCGCGCCCACCGCGATTCGCGCTTTGATGGCGAAAGGCAATGAAGCCATCGAAGGCACCTCACGCGACAGCTTACGCATCATGGGCTCGGTCGGTGAACCCATCAACCCAGAAGCGTGGGAGTGGTACTACAAAACCATAGGTAATGAACAATCTCCGATTGTCGATACTTGGTGGCAAACCGAAACCGGCGGCATTTTGATCACGCCACTACCGGGCGCAACGGACCTCAAACCCGGCTCGGCGACCCGTCCTTTCTTTGGCGTTCAACCTGCGCTGGTCGATAACATGGGCAACGTGATTGAAGAGCAAGCCGCTGAAGGTAACTTGGTGATCCTCGACTCATGGCCGGGGCAGATGCGCACCGTATATGGCGATCACGAGCGTTTTGAGCAAACCTATTTCTCCACCTTCAAAGGCATGTACTTTACCGGCGACGGCGCCCGTCGTGATGAAGATGGCTATTACTGGATCACCGGCCGTGTCGATGATGTGCTCAATGTCTCCGGTCACCGCATGGGTACCGCTGAGATTGAATCAGCGCTCGTTGCGCACGAGAAGATTGCCGAAGCGGCGATTGTTGGCATTCCGCACGACATTAAAGGCCAAGCCATCTACGCCTACGTGACGCTCATCGACGGCGAGTTCCCTTCTGCCGAGCTGCACAAAGAGGTCAAAGATTGGGTAAGAAAAGAGATAGGCCCAATTGCCACCCCAGATGTGCTGCACTGGACCGATTCGCTACCGAAAACCCGCTCGGGCAAAATCATGCGCCGCATCCTGCGCAAGATTGCCACCGGAGACACCAGTAACCTCGGCGATACCTCTACCTTGGCCGACCCAAGCGTGGTCGACAAGCTCATCAAAGAGAAAGCAGAGTTGGTTTGAGTGCCTAGAGGCGAGTGCCTAGTTCCTAGAAGATAGTTCCTAGAGGCGAGTTCCTAGAGGGTGACCACTCCAACACTCTCGCCGCTCTAGGAACTAGGAACTAGGAACTAGGAACTAGGAACTAAAATTACCCGCCGCGCTTACAATAAGCGCGGCGTTTTTACCTCCCCACTTCCACTCTTATCCCACTCTTATTCATGCGCGAGAAGGCATCAAGCCTAGATCCTCGTCCCACTTCCTGGCTCCCCTACAGGTGATTAGACCAGTAAATTGCTGCTAAATGCGCTGAATTAGCTATAATCTTGGTCAATTTCAAAGATTCGGCATCGTTTGCATTAAAAATGACATGCCCTATCCTTGATAATGTGGGAATATTTGAGTTCATCTCAATAACTAGGAAGATAGCGACACAATGACAGCAAAATCACGCATTCTTGTCCTAAATGGTCCAAATCTCAACCTGCTTGGGCTAAGAGAGCCTGCCCACTATGGCTCTCACACCTTAGCGGACATTGTCGATAGCTTGATGGAACAAGCCCAGCAAGCGGATGTCGAACTGGAGCATTTGCAGTCAAACCGAGAGTATGAACTGATTGAAAAAATCCACGCGTCGCTCAACGAGGTGGACTTTATCATCATCAATCCAGCGGCCTTTACTCATACGAGTGTCGCGCTGCGCGATGCGCTGCTCGGCGTCGCGATTCCCTTTATTGAAGTGCACTTATCCAATGTGCACGCACGTGAACCCTTCCGTCATCACTCTTACCTGTCTGATAAAGCAGTGGGGGTGATTTGTGGTTTAGGTGCACAAGGTTACCAATTTGCGTTGATGGCAGCGATAGACAAGCTCAAGTCGGCGTAACAAGACAACACGCGGCGGACACATGGACGCCGATACTCACTACTCTGCAGCGCCTTTAGGCGCTGTCTTATTCACAAGATAAAAGAGAAAGACACAATGGATATCCGTAAAATTAAGAAGCTTATCGAATTAGTTGAAGAGTCTGGCATTGCTGAGCTAGAGATCTCTGAAGGTGAAGAGTCGGTACGCATCAGTCGTCACGGCGTTGCAGCGCCTGCGCAGCCTGCTCCTATCCAATACGCAGCCGCGCCAGCACCGGTTGCGGCGCCAGCGCCAGCCGCTGCACCTGCCCCTGCGGCTCAAGAGTCTGCACCAGCAGCGGTGTCTGGTCACCAGGTTCTTTCTCCAATGGTCGGTACTTTCTACCGTTCACCAAGCCCAGATGCGAAAGCGTTTGTTGAAGTTGGTCAGAAAGTGAATGCCGGCGATACGCTATGTATCGTTGAAGCGATGAAAATGATGAACCAAATCGAAGCCGATAAATCTGGCGTCGTGACTGCCATCCTTGCTGAAGACGGCCAACCGGTAGAATTCGATCAACCGCTTGTTGTTATCGAATAATAGAGGCCCTCTGTTATGTTAGATAAAGTAGTCATCGCGAACCGAGGTGAAATCGCACTTCGTATCCTTCGCGCTTGTAAAGAGCTCGGTATCAAGACGGTAGCCGTCCACTCAACGGCTGACCGCGATCTTAAACACGTCCTGCTGGCAGACGAGACCGTCTGTATCGGCCCTGCACGTGGTATCGACAGTTACCTCAATATTCCTCGTATTATTTCTGCGGCAGAAGTGACCGGTGCGGTCGCTATCCACCCAGGTTACGGCTTCTTGTCGGAAAACGCAGACTTCGCTGAGCAAGTTGAGCGCAGCGGCTTCATCTTTGTCGGTCCAAAAGCCGAGACCATTCGCATGATGGGCGACAAAGTGTCAGCCATCACCGCAATGAAAAAAGCGGGCGTACCTTGTGTACCTGGCTCAGATGGCCCGCTCGACAACGACGAAGACAAAAACAAAGCCCACGCCAAACGCATCGGCTACCCAGTGATCATCAAAGCCTCTGGCGGCGGCGGCGGTCGTGGTATGCGTGTGGTCCGTGCTGAAAAAGACTTGGTGCAAGCCATTGCCATGACGCGCGCAGAAGCGAAAGCGGCCTTCAACAATGACATGGTCTACATGGAGAAATTCCTTGAAAACCCTCGTCACGTTGAAGTCCAGGTCATCGCAGACGGTCAAGGCGGCGCTATCCACCTTGGTGAACGTGACTGTTCTATGCAGCGTCGTCACCAAAAAGTGGTCGAAGAAGCACCGGCACCGGGCATCACGGCTGAAATGCGTAAGTACATCGGTGAGCGTTGTACCCGTGCGTGTATCGAAATCGGTTACCGCGGCGCAGGCACGTTCGAGTTCTTGTACGAAAACGGCGAGTTCTATTTCATCGAGATGAACACCCGTATTCAGGTTGAGCACCCAGTCACTGAAATGGTCACTGGCATCGACCTCATCAAAGAGCAGCTGCGTGTTGCTGCAGGTCAACCTCTGTCGTTCACGCAAGATGACATCAAAATCCGCGGCCACGCGATTGAGTGTCGTATCAACGCCGAAGACCCAGAGCGCTTCCTACCTTCACCAGGTAAAATTGAGCGTTTCCACGCCCCTGGCGGCATGGGCGTACGTTGGGAATCGCACATCTACTCTGGTTACACAGTGCCACCGCACTATGACTCGATGATCGGCAAACTGATCACTTACGGTGAGAACCGTGATGTCGCGATCGCACGCATGAAGAATGCACTCGGCGAACTGATCGTCGAAGGCATCAAAACCAACGTGCCACTGCAAGAGATGATCATGAATGATGAAAACTTCCAACACGGCGGTGCCAACATTCATTACCTAGAGAAAAAGCTCGGTCTAAACCACTAATTCTCTGAGTGACAACGCTCTCTCCTAACGCCCAGCCCACCGCTGGGCGTTTTTACTCTTCACAGTCCCCTCTAGAAACTAGAAACTAGGAACTAGCAACTAGGAACTAGCAACTCCCCCCTCTCGCTCAATTCTGCTACACTCTGCGCCAATTTCCTTTTTATCGAGCAGAGCCAGACCATGCCTTGGATTCAAATCAAACTCAACGCGACCAACGAAAACGCTGAACAGATCGGCGACATGTTAATGGAAGAGACCGGCGCCCTATCGGTCACCTTTTTAGACGCGCACGATACGCCGGTCTTCGAGCCACTGCCGGGTGAAACGCGTTTGTGGGGCGACACCGACATCCTGGCACTTTACGATGCCGAAGCGGACACCGATTTTGTGCTGGCACAGATGACGCAAAGCGGCCTGCTTCCTCAAGGGTTTGCGTACAAAGTGGAACAGCTTGAAGACAAAGACTGGGAACGTGAATGGATGGACAACTTCCACCCAATGAAGTTTGGTGAGCGTTTGTGGATTTGCCCAAGCTGGCGAGATGTCCCAGAGCCAGACGCAATCAATGTGATGCTGGACCCTGGCCTCGCATTCGGTACCGGTACTCACCCCACCACGGCGCTCTGCCTAGAGTGGCTAGAGAGCCTGGATCTATCGGGCAAAACCGTGATCGACTTTGGTTGTGGCTCAGGCATTCTAGCGATTGCAGCAATCAAACTGGGCGCAGAGCGCGTCATCGGCATTGATATCGATCCTCAAGCCCTGCTCGCCTCAAAAGACAACGCAGAGCGTAACGGTGTGGCCGACAAACTCGATGTCTTCCTTCCTCAAGATCAACCAGAAGGTCTGGTTGCCGACGTCGTAGTGGCGAACATTTTGGCCGGTCCGCTGCGTGAGCTTTCTGCCATCATCAAGTCTTTAGTTAAGCCAAATGGCGAGCTCGCGATGTCTGGCGTCCTCGACACCCAAGCGGAAGATGTGGCCGACTATTACCGTGATGAGTTTCACATTGATCCTATCAAAGAGCAGAGTGAGTGGTGCCGCATAGCAGGTCGCAAGCAAGGCTAGATAAGACTTTCAAGGCTAATTGACTGAATTTCATACAATTTAACAAAACAAATTGTCAATGCTCAAATATTAGTCTTTTCACGGCGTAAAAAAATGCGTAAAATGCGCGCCCTTGCTGGGGACTATTCATCGAACAGAAGCTGTGAAGACGTTTTGAAAATCGGACACTACCAACTTAAGAACAATCTCATCGTCGCGCCTATGGCGGGTGTCACGGATAGACCGTTCCGTGAGTTGTGTCTTCGATATGGGGCAGGCATGGCCGTCAGTGAAATGATGTCGTCCAATCCGAAACTATGGAAAACGTCCAAATCTAAGCAACGCATGGTGCATGAAGGCGAATCGGGCATTCGCTCTGTGCAGATTGCGGGTGCCGATCCACAGTTGATGGCCGACGCAGCGCAATTTAGCGTTGAGAACGGTGCGCAAATCATCGACATCAATATGGGTTGCCCAGCAAAAAAAGTGAATAAAAAGCTCGCGGGTTCTGCGCTGCTCAAGTTTCCAGACATCATCGAAGAGATTCTGAAAGCGGTGGTCAACGCAGTGGATGTCCCTGTGACACTCAAAACTCGCACAGGCTGGGATACAGACAACAAAAACTGTGTCCAGATCGCTCAATTAGCCGAAGACTGCGGCATTCAGGCCTTGGCGCTGCATGGCAGAACCAAAGCGTGTATGTACAAAGGTGAGGCCGAATACGACAGCATTAAAGCGGTAAAAGAGGCCATCTCAATACCGGTTATCGCGAACGGTGATATCGATAGCCCAGAGAAAGCCAAACACGTACTGGAGTACACCGGTGCGGACGCCTTAATGATTGGACGCCCTGCCCAAGGTCGTCCGTGGATTTTCCAGGAAATCCAACACTATTTGGAAAACGGTACCACGATGCCTGACCTTCCGGTTTCGGAAGTGAAAGACATCCTGCTCGGTCATGTGAACGCTCTCCATGAGTTTTATGGTGAGTATTTAGGTCCACGCATCGCGCGTAAGCACGTGGGTTGGTACCTAAAAGAGCATGAACAAGCAAGTGAGTTTCGCCGGACCTTCAACGCCATTGATGTAGCCGAGCTGCAACTTGAAGCGTTAGAAGGGTATTTTGATTTAGCCTAATTGGCGGTCGCTACGGCGCAGCCATGCGGGTTTAACGTTGCATCATAATTAAGAGAAGAGCTAGACCGAATATGTTCGAACAAAATCTGACTTCAGAAGCATTAACAGTAACTACAGTAACGTCGCAAGACCAGATTACTCAAAAGCCTTTACGTGACTCTGTTAAAGCATCTCTTAAAAACTACTTGGCACAACTGAACGGCCAAGAAGTCACAGAACTCTACGAATTAGTTCTAGCTGAAGTAGAACAGCCACTACTAGACACCATCATGCAGTACACTCGCGGTAACCAAACGCGCGCAGCAACCATGATGGGTATCAACCGCGGTACTCTTCGCAAGAAACTGAAAAAGTACGGCATGAACTAATCTACAAGCCTTAACTTATTGATATAAAAGCAGCTACCCCTCAGGGATAGCTGCTTTTTTGCATTTATGCGCCCTCATATGCCCCCCAAATCTCGCCCTGAATCTCATGCCGTGATATGTTCGATTTTCACATTGCTTGCTGAAGTTTGTAAAAATGCTAATAAAAACCTTTCAAGATCGCCTGGCTCTACAGTACTACTTGATTGCCGCCATTATTTTTGGTTTTTATGGCGGCTTAATCTGCCCTATGCTCGACACCTTGCCGCTAAGCGTGATAATGCTGCACTCAGTAAGTGTTTTTCTGCTTACTTTCACGATTCGACAAACGTTGATCTTTCAGCGACGGGGCAGTGTTAATCTAACCAAGCTCGACTCGGGCTTGCTATTCGCTGTCAGCCTTCCTTTTGCTCTATTTTATAACCTTCTCTATGACTTCACTCTTGATAGCAACCTCAAGGTCATCTTTGGCTTAACGTTATTTGGCTTTTTTAGTGGCGCGCTCCTTGAATTATCTAAACAGCTTACTGCGCTGAGTAATGAAGAAAACACCTCACGTTTATCCGCTAATAATGTGACGAAAAGCGCCAGTTTTAAGCACCAAATCTTGTTTGTTATGTTGCTGCTGACAGTACTCACGGTATCGCTTTCTAGCGTGGCGATAAAAGACATCTTTTGGCTCGAACATAACCCAGAGTTTGTGCAAGATGGATCGGGAAAGATAAGCGTAATCAAAGAATTGATTTTTGTTTCCGTGATTCTGGGGGGATATGCGCTGGCTATTGTTCGCTCTTCAGGGAAGCTCACTTCACGTAAACTTGAGATTCAACAGCAAGCTCTTGAAAGAGTAGCGGGTGGTCAAATTCATTCCCGAGTCCCAGTTATTGGCAATGATGAACTGAGCGTAATTGCTACGTATGCCAATAGCATGCTAGACAAACTGGAAGAGGGTCAAAACGAGTTAAAGCTGACGCGAGATGTTGCTATCACCAGTTTATCCTCCCTTGCTGAGTCTCGGGATAATGAAACTGGCGCACATATTATTCGTACACAAAACTACGTTAAAGCATTGGCTGAGTATCTGAGCCACTCTCCTTCTTGGGCAAGCACTTTGACTCCTGACTATATTGATCTCCTTCATAAATCAGCACCACTGCATGATGTCGGTAAAGTCGGTATTCCCGACAGCATCTTACTGAAGCCGGGTAAACTGACAGATGAAGAGTTTGATATAATGAAAAACCATCCACAAATTGGCGCGGATGCTCTCTCAGCTGCAGAACAGCAACTGGGCTCTAACTCGTTTTTGGTTGTTGCGAAAGAAATTGCTTTGACCCATCACGAGAAGTGGGATGGGAGTGGATATCCGAATCGACTAGTGGGTGAGGAAATTCCACTTTCTGGCCGATTGATGGCGGTTGCTGATGTCTATGATGCACTGATCTCTAAGCGTGTTTATAAACCTGCTTTCTCTCACCAAAAAGCAAGGGAGATTATTGTTGAAGGATCAGGAACGCACTTTGACCCACTAGTGGTTGATGCATTTATTGCCATTGAAACGCAGTTTGAACACATCGCAGCTTCCCATACAGACTCACAGGGATTAAAAGCGATCTGAGTGTGAGTCATTTCTGTGTTGATGGCATTAAAGTCACACCCTTACTCTCGAAGAAAGAAACCTGCGTCTGTGTCTCAACGCCCTCAGCAATCAAATCGCATCGAAATGGGCGAGAGCATTTGAGCTCAATTTGCACGCGCGTTGTGATACTGAGCGAAAAGTCAGTAATTCAAATCACTAATTAGATTGACAATTTAGCAACAACTTAGACCCGAAGTGTGACCTAGAGCGATTACACTGGCTGTCTCATCCGTTAAAATAACGTTTTTGCTCAATTATCAGGAAGATAGATCATGCCAACAGACAGCCGAGAAGAGTGGCTGAGCTATGTGCTAAGCTCGTTGCCTGATCACGTCTTTATTCTCGATGAGCAAGGTCACTATACCGACAGCTTTGGCGGCGCGCACTTTGCCGCAGGGTTTGATGTCGAGCGCTATACGGGCCTCCACCTTAGCGACGTTTTGGTCGCCAACAAAGCCAATCAACTGCTCAGCTACTTAGAAGAAGTGTTTGAGCACAAACGCGACAAAGTGGTCAAATACGCCATCGCCCCGACCGACTTACTGATGATGCCGATTGATAGCATTGAGTCGATGGGTGCAGAGAGCGAAAACTGGTTTGAAGCGATCCTGCGCTACGTGCCGCAAAGCAGCGCCCATGGCCCGCGCGTAATTTGGTCAGTGCGCGACGTCACCCGTACGCACCTGCTAGAGCAAGAGCTAAAAACCTTATCTGAGACCGATGAGCTGACGGAAATTCTCAATCGCCGCGCGTTTTTCTCTGGCCTCGATAGCGCCTTGCGCCGAGCTCAAAAGCAGCAAGTCCCGCTCGCTTGTCTGATGATAGACATTGACCACTTCAAAGAAATTAACGACCAAGTCGGTCATTTATCTGGCGATGAGGTGATCAAGCACGTCGCGCAGATCTGTAAACAGGTGGTGCGAGGCAGCGATTATCTTGGCCGTCTCGGCGGTGAAGAGTTCGGTGTCGTGCTCAGCCACACCAACGCGATCGATGCCTACGACGTCGCAGAGCGTATCCGTGAATCGATCGCAACGACGGAATGCCAAGTGGACGGCCACGCCATCCATCCTACCGTCAGTATTGGCATTGCCGAGGTCAATCCCTCCATCGCCTCAAGCAAAGACCTGCTAATCCAAGCCGATAAAGCGATGTACTACTCCAAACAAACCGGCCGCAACCAAGTCACCCTCTACCACGATGGTCTCCCTGACATGAAAGCCGGCGCAACCAACGCCAAAATCCTCTACGCCTCCTAACTGTCTCCTCCCTCTAGGAACTAGGAACTAGGCACTCCCCCTCTAGTAACGATAAATTTGAATTTTTTTGCGATGCCAAACGATTGCGCGAGCTTTTTGGCGCTAACTTGGTTAGAATACGCGCCATAAATTACCCCTGACTATTGTTAATCGTTCATTTGATTGAACTTCGTGAATTTGAGGAAGATGGAAGCATGACTAACGCTCGTCCTATTCGCCGCGCTCTGTTAAGCGTTTCAGACAAAACCGGTATCGTTGAGTTTGCCCAAGCACTCGCTGACCGTGGTGTTGATATTCTATCGACTGGTGGTACGGCTCGCCTATTGGCAGAGCAAGGTATCGCGGTCACTGAAGTGTCTGACTACACCGGTTTCCCAGAAATGATGGATGGCCGCGTTAAGACGCTCCACCCGAAAGTTCACGGTGGCGTACTGGGTCGTCGTGGTCAAGATGACGACGTGATGGCGACGCACGGCATCAACCCAATCGATATGGTGGTGGTGAACCTCTACCCGTTTGCACAAACGGTTGCCAGAGAAGGCTGCACACTCGAAGACGCAGTGGAAAACATCGATATCGGTGGTCCAACCATGGTTCGCTCTGCGGCGAAAAACCACAAAGACGTGACCATCGTTGTCAACGCGCACGACTACGACCGCGTCATCGCGGAAATGGACGCGAACGAGACATCTCTCACTCTAGAGACGCGTTTCGACCTCGCTATCGCAGCCTTCGAGCACACCGCAGCTTACGACGGTATGATCGCGAACTACTTTGGTACTATGGTGCCTTCGTACGGTGACAATAAAGAGGGGGACGAAGAGTCCAAATTCCCTCGCACCTTCAATCAGCAGTTCATCAAAAAGCAAGACATGCGTTACGGCGAAAACAGCCACCAAGCGGCGGCGTTTTATGTGGAAGCCAACCCAGAAGAAGCGTCTGTGTCTACTGCGCGCCAAATCCAAGGTAAAGCGCTCTCTTACAACAACATCGCGGACACTGACGCCGCGCTTGAATGTGTGAAAGAGTTTGATGCGCCAGCGTGTGTGATCGTTAAGCACGCGAACCCATGTGGTGTTGCGCTGGGCGACAACATCCTAGACGCTTACGACCGTGCATTCAAAACAGACCCAACCTCTGCGTTTGGCGGCATTATCGCCTTCAACCGTGAGCTCGATGCAAAAACGGCAACGGCGATCACTGAACGTCAATTTGTTGAGGTGATCATCGCGCCTTCTGTGTCCGCAGAAGCGATCGACATCGTGGCCGCGAAGAAGAACGTTCGTCTGCTTGAGTGTGGCGAGTGGACAACTAAGACCACAGGCTTTGACCTGAAACGCGTTAACGGTGGCTTGCTTGTTCAAGACCGTGACCAAGGTATGGTCGATGCGTCTGACCTGAAAGTGGTCTCTAAGCGTCAACCCACAGAAGAAGAGCTGAAAGACGCACTATTCTGCTGGAAAGTGGCGAAATACGTGAAATCGAACGCGATTGTTTACTCTAAAGGCGACATGACTGTTGGTGTAGGCGCTGGCCAAATGAGCCGTGTTTACTCGGCGAAAATCGCTGGCATCAAAGCCGCAGACGAAGGTCTACAGGTTGAAGGCTGCGTCATGGCCTCTGATGCCTTCTTCCCATTCCGCGACGGTATCGATGCGGCAGCAGAAGCGGGTATCAAGTGTGTGATTCAACCAGGTGGCTCAATGCGTGATGACGAAGTGATCGCTGCGGCCGATGAGCATGGTATGGCGATGATTTTCACAGGCATGCGCCACTTCCGTCACTAAGATTGAGTGCCTAGTTCCTAGAAGTCAGTTTCTAGAAGTCAGTTCCTAGTCCCTAGAGGGACATCTAGGCACTAGGAACTAGGAACTAGGCACTAGAAACTAGAAACTAGAAACTAGAAACTAGAAACTAGAAACTAGAAACTAGAAACTAGGAACTATCGCCTAAATTTAAGGATTTTCATATGAACGTATTGATTATTGGTGCGGGCGGTCGTGAGCACGCACTGGGCTGGAAAGCCGCGCAAAACCCTAAAGTAGAGACGGTTTTCGTTGCACCGGGTAATGCGGGTACGGCGCTTGAGCCAAAACTGGAAAACGTCAACATCGGCGTGGAAGATATCGAAGCGCTCGTGGCATTTGCCAAAGAGAAAGCGATTGAGTTGACGATTGTTGGCCCTGAAGCGCCGCTTGTTATCGGTGTGGTGGATGCCTTCCGCGCAGCGGGTCTGCCTATCTTTGGCCCAACAGAAGCGGCGGCTCAGCTTGAAGGCTCTAAAGCATTCACGAAGGACTTCCTCGCGCGTCACGCTATTCCAACGGGCGCCTACGCGAACTTCACTGACATCGAGCCTGCGCTTGCTTACGTACGTGAACAAGGCGCACCAATTGTGGTTAAGGCTGACGGCCTAGCGGCAGGTAAAGGTGTGATTGTTGCGATGACACTGGAAGAAGCGGAAGACGCCATCAAAGACATGCTCGCAGGCAACGCGTTTGGCGAAGCAGGCAGCCGCGTGGTGATCGAAGAGTTCCTTGACGGTGAAGAAGCGAGCTTTATCGTGATGGTCGATGGCGAGAACGTACTGCCAATGGCCACCAGCCAAGACCACAAACGTGTTGGCGATAAAGATACCGGCCCGAACACCGGCGGTATGGGCGCCTACTCACCAGCGCCAGTGGTCACCCCTGAGATCCACAACCGCATTATGGATGAAGTCATTTACCCAACCGTGCGCGGCATGGCAGCAGAAGGTCACCCATACACAGGTTTCCTTTACGCAGGTCTGATGATCGATAGCGACGGCACGCCAAAAGTGATCGAGTACAACTGCCGCTTTGGTGACCCAGAAACGCAACCTATCATGATGCGTATGGAATCTGACTTGGTTGAGCTTTGCCTAGCGGCCATCGACAAGAAGCTGGATCAAGTAGAATCAAAATGGGACCCACGTGCGTCTATCGGTATTGTTCTCGCAGCGGGCGGTTACCCAGGTGATTACAACAAAGGCGATGTGATTTCTGGCCTACCGACCAGCGAAGTAGAAGGCGAGAAAGTATTCCACGCCGGCACCACAGAGAAAGACGGCAACGTCACCACCAACGGCGGCCGCGTTCTGTGCGCGACAGCCCTTGGCAACACCGTCTCTGAAGCGCAAGCACGCGCTTACCAACTGGCCAAACAGATCAGCTGGGATGGCATGTTCCACCGCAACGACATCGGCTACCGCGCCATCGCTCGTGAGCAAGAAAAGTAATCCCTAGCTATTCTCTAAGCCCCATGATCACAAAAGGCACGCCCCGCGTGCCTTTTCTCTCTTTCTTTCCCTTACCCATCACCCATTACCCATTACCTACCACCCATTGCCCATCACCCTCTAGGCACTAGCCACTAGGAACTAGGCACTAGGAACTTCTTCCCCCTACTCCACCAACACCGTCCGCTGTAGACAATCATGGCTGTCTTCCGCCAACATCAGCAACTCTTCGACCACTACACGATTGCCGCGAGTCGAGCCTAGAAACGCCACATAGCTATCAATCGATGCCAAACGGCTCACCACAAACGACGGCAGTGTCTGGTTGAACTCAATCTCGGTGTAACTGCGCCCTTCACAGCTTTCAAACTCACTGCCATCCCAGTAGCCTTGGACGAGCTCAATCCCTTGCTTCGCTTGCTGCTTGGTTTTTACACCGATATTGCGCGCCTCTTGCTGTAACTGTTCCATCATGGACGCGCGCAGCGGGAACACCTTGCCGTCCATCCGGTATTGCTGATAAATCGCCTCACCGTTTTTATTGAAGCGAGCGTGAATACGATACGGCACGAGTTCTTGCTCATTACTCTGCTGCAGGCTCAGTTGCTCACCTTCTCGAATCAACTCACGCAGCTCACCTTCATCCCAACGGTAATCGGTTTTATACCAGCCATACTCCCCGGCCGTAATGTAATCGGCCGCCGTAAACGGGCTTGAGAGGTATTCGGTATACCAAAACAGACTGGTGGTGTCCCCCATCACCGAGCCGCCAGAATACTCGGAAAACTGGTCAAGATTAGGGGTAGAGACCGTTGACGAGCAGCCAACCATCAATGAAGACAACAAGAGAGGAAGAATGAGCTTTTTCATAATAAGACTTTCATATCAAGAAACCAACGCAGGAAAAGACACGCCAGAAAAAATACCGGACATAAAAAACGCCAAGGTATCGATACCTTGGCGTAGTGTAACCCATTTTGTTTCATTGCCTAATGACATTTGACAACATAAACCCTGTCGCTGAGTGCTCGGATTTACGTCATTGATTCAATATCGTGCTTAGGAAGGCAATAGAAGATGAAACAAGTCGATTACTTTACAGAATCTTTCAGAGCTTTACCTGCAACGAAAGCTGGCACGTTAGCTGCTGCGATTTGGATCTCAGCACCTGTTTTAGGGTTACGGCCAGTGCGCGCTGCACGGTGATTTACTTTGAATGTACCAAAACCAATTAGTTGAACCTGGTCACCCTCTTTAAGTGCGTCAGTCACACCGTCAAGAGTTGCTTCAAGAGCAGCTTTAGCTTGCGCTTTAGATAGGTCTGCTTTCTCTGCGATAAAGTCGATTAATTGGGTCTTGTTCATTAGGTTTCCCTTCTCATAGGTTATCGAATTCAACTCACTCTAAAACATAAATGCCCCATCTGGCAAAGGTTTGTCGGCGATCTTTGACTTTCATGGCGTACTTTTAGCCATAATATGAGCTTCAACTCACAATTTGTTACTTTCACACTGTGATCGGATGCTTGTTTTTTCAGTGAATTAGCCGTATTTATAGCCTCAGAATGGGATTCGCCGTCGGTTATCACTGGCGTCAATACCATGCTACGCTACCTGAATGCGTTCAATTTTCGGGTTGTTTTTGCTATAGGAACTCTATGTTACTGCTCATTATTTACGTCTCTGTTGCGATTGGCGTATCGTTTATTTGCTCCGTGTTAGAAGCGGTGCTGCTCAGCATCAGCCCAAGTTACATTGCCCAGCTTCGCCAGCAAGGTCACCCTGCGGCAAGCAAACTGGCGACCTTAAAACAGGACATCGACCGCCCATTGGCATCGATTCTTACCCTCAATACCATCGCCCACACTATTGGTGCGGCCAGTGCAGGCGCTCAGGCGGCGGTGGTGTTTGGCAGTCAGTGGTTGGGCGTGTTCTCTGGCGTACTGACGCTTGGCATTTTGGTGCTGTCTGAGATTGTGCCGAAAACCCTAGGCGCGACCTACTGGCGTCAGCTCGCGCCTGCTTCAGCCATTGCTTTGCGTTGGATGGTGTGGGCCCTAACGCCGTTCGTGTGGTTTTCAGAGCAAATCACCAAGCGCCTAGCCAGCGGTCATCAAGCGCCGAAAATGCGCGATGAGCTCTCCGCGATGGCGATCTTAGCCCGTGAAAGCGGTGAGTTTGCCGAAGGTGAGTCAAAGATACTCACCAACTTGCTCGGCATTCA